>JBASWX010000286.1:0-19844 GCA_049276695.1 Planctomycetota bacterium | reverse complement strand
CCATCGTGGTGCCGTCGACGAGCGCGCCGGCAGCCGGCGAGTTGCCGTCGATGCCGTCGGTGCCGCAGCTCAGCACGGTGATCGGCTCGTTCTCGATCAACGCCGCACAGGCCACCGCGAACTGCTGGTTGCGGCCGCCGATGCCGGGGTTCGCGGGCAGCGGCACCGAGAGTTCACCGGTGGTCACGATGGCGACGCGTTGGCCAGGATGGGCGGCGGCGAGGTGGGCCAACCGGTCCACCAGCTGCGCGGCTGCGGTGGCGAATGGCAGGTCGTCGATCGCGGCGTCGTGATCGATGCACGCGACGTCGCTGGCGAGGCGCGCGGCGAACTGCCGGTGGGCATCGCCTTCGTCGAGCACGGTGGCCCAGGCGCGCGCGCGCCCTGGACCGTGCAGTCGCGGCAGCGGCGCGACCGTGCCGCGTTCGACCGCGGTGCGCAGCGGCTCGGGCACGGCGCGCAGCAGACCGTACGCGGCGAGATCGGCGGCCAGCGTGTCGGGAGCGTCCGAGCAGTCGCAGGTCGGCCCCGACGCGACGTCTTCGATCGGCCCACGCACGTCGCGCACCAGGATCGTCACCTGGTCGGCGGCGGCCGCCGCCGCGAGCGCGAGGCGGCCGCCCTTCACCGCCGACAGCCGGCGCCGGATCGCGTTGACGCGGTCGATCGGGGCGCCGCAGCCGACCAGCGCCCGGTAGAAGGCGCGCCACTCGTCGACGCCGATCCCGGTTGCGAGCGGCAGTTCCAGCAGCGCCGAGCCGCCGCCGGAGACCAGGAACACGACGTGATCGGCCGGCTTCACCGCGCCGCACAGGTCCAATGCTCGCCGCGCGGCGCGGAAGCTGCCAGCAGTCGGCAACGGGTGGCCGCCTGGAATGACTTCGAGCGGCGGCATCGGCGCCCCGTCCGGTTCGGGTGGCACCAGCAGGCCGCGCACGCGGGTCGGCGGCAACACGGCGAGCAGTGCCGTCGCCATCGGTCGTGCCGCCTTCCCGAACGCGATCACCAGCACGTCGCCGCCGCGGGCGGCGTGGTCGCGCGCGGCTCCGGCGCAGCGCGGCGTCCATTCCGCCATGCGTGCGCGCAGCGCCTGCAGCGTCGCGGCGAAGTGCGCGCGCAACCGTTCCCTCACCCGAGCACCTGCGGGTTGACCGGGTGCTTGGGCCGCTGGCCGGTCAGCACCGCGACGCAGTCGTTGGCGGCGAGCGCGCACATCAGGCTGCGCACGCTGGTCACCGCACTGCCGACGTGCGGCAGCAGCACGACGTTCGGCAGCGCCAGCAGGCCCGGGTGCACGTTGGGTTCCTGCTCGAACACGTCGAGGCCAGCCCCGGCGATCAGCCCTTCCTCGAGTGCGGCGACCAGCGCTGCTTCGTCGGCCACCGCGCCGCGCGCAGTGTTGAGCAGGAACGCGGACCGCTTCATGGTCGCCAGTTGCTCGACACCGATCAGGTGCCGCGTCTCCTCCCGCAGCGGCACGTGCAGCGACACGAAGTCGCTGGAACGCAGCAGCGCATCCAGCGGCACGCGGAAGGCGCCGAGTTCGTCGGCGACGGCGGGCGGCGCTTCGCTGCGGCTCGTGTACAGCACGCGCATGCCGAAGCCCTTGGCCCGCCGCGCGACCGCCTGGCCGATGCGGCCGAAGCCGACCACGCCGAGCGTGCGGCCGTGCACGTCGGCGCCGCACAGCAGGTCGACGTCCCAACGCTGCCACTTGCCGTCGCGCAGGAACTGCCCGGCTTCGGGCAGCCGCCGCGCGACCGCCAGCAGCAGCGCCCAGGTCAGGTCGGCGGTCGCCTCGGTCAAGACGCCCGGCGTGTTGGTGACGACGATCCTGCGCGCGGTCGCGGCGGCGACGTCGACGTTGTCGACGCCGACCGCGATCTGGTGGATGCCGCGCAGCTGCGGCGCCGCGGCGATCACGTTCGCGGTGATCGGGTCGGTGAGCTGGCAGACGAGTCCCTGCGCGTGTTGCAGGCGCCTGCCGAGCCGCACTTCGTCCAGCACGTCGTGGCTGTCCTGGTAGTCGACGATGCAGTGCTCCTGCAGGATCGCGATCGCCGCCGGATAGACGTGGCGGGTCACCAGCACGCGCGGCTTCATGGCGGCACGGTAGCGCTCCGCGGCGCGCTTCCCACGGCTGCCGTGGCCGGGCCTGGACGCGTTGCCTGGCGGGCGCGATGCTCGGGTGCATGCGTGCCGCAACCGCCGTCGCCGCGATCGGTGCCGTCGACGACGGCTACCGCGAACTGCCGCCGCCGGAGCCGCTGCGCGCGCACGTCGAGTGCTTCTGGATCGCTCGCGGCGCGAGTGCGGCGCGGTCGGTGCTGCCCGATGGTTGCGTCGACTTCCTGTTCGACCGCGGCGACGGCGGACTCGGCACGTGCCTGGTCGGGGCGATGACGGTGCCGTTGCCGGTGCCGGCAGTGGAACGGCGCGACGTGGTGGCGGTGCGCTTCCGGCCGGGCGGGGCGCATGCGTTCGTGCGCGCGGACTTGCACGAGTTCACCGACCGCATCGTCGAGCTGCCCGCGTTGGGCGCCGGGTTCGCGGAGCTCGCACGGTGTGGCACGGACGAAGCTGCTTGGGAACGCCGGCTCGCCACGGTTGCGGCCTGGTTGGTTCGGCATCGATGGCCCGCGGCCAAGGTCGACCGCTGCCTGCACTGGTTCACCAGCAGTCCGGTGCGCGTCGATGCCGCTGCCGCGGCACTCGGTCAGTCGCGCCAGCACTTTGCCCGCCTGGTCCGCTCGCGCACCGGCTTGTCGCCGAAGCTCCTCGCGCGGATCGCGCGGTTACGGCGGGCCTTGGCCGACGACCCGGCGACGCCGGCTGCACTGCTCGCCGCGCGCCACGGCTACGCCGACCAGGCGCACTTGAGCCGGGATGCGCGGGCGCTCGGTGGAGCACCGCTGTCGGCGCTGCGCGGTTGACCGCGGCACGTGTTCCATTCGTCCAAGACACGAACGGCGGCGCCGGCCACAGTGCCGGCATGATGCAGAAGCTGTCCCCGGTGCTGTTCGTCGACGCGATCGCGCCGGCGCTGCCGTTCTTCGTCAAGAAGCTCGGCTTCAAGGTCGTCGCCAGCGTGCCGCTGCGCAAGGGTTCCAAGACCGCGGGCTTCGCGATCCTGCAGCGCGACGCGGTCGAGATCATGCTGCAGACGCGGGCGTCGGTGCGCGGCGACGTGCCGGCCTTGGCCGACGAACCGAACCGCGCGATGCTGTTCGTCGAGGTCGCCGACATCGAAGCGATCGCGCGGTCCGTGCGCGGCTGCGAGGTCGTCGTGCCGCGGCGCAAGACGTTCTACGGCGCCGACGAGATCGGGGTGCGGGCGCCGGGTGGGCACGTGCTGCTGTTCGCGCAGATGGGGGCGTGAGCAGCGTGCCGGTCAGCGCGGGAACTGCACCCGCGCCAGCTGCCGGCCGTCGTCGCCGCCGAGTTCCGCCAGCCACTGGCCGCCGGCGTCGTGGCTGGTGACGACGAGGCCGCGGTTCCCGGCGAACGTGCGCACGTCGTGCCAGTACTTCGAGTGCGCGATGCCGAGCCCGGCGAGTTCGCAGCCGAAGACGACGCCGCCGTCGACCGGGTCGTGCACCGTGACGCGCGCTCCGCTGTCGCTCCTCGGCATGAACGCGGTCAGCACGCAGCGGCCAGCGCGGTCGGTCGCGAGCGTGCCGCGTTCGAAGTGCGGCAGCGCGACCGCGCGCTGCCACAGCGGCGTCCCGGTGCGGTCGACGGCGAGCAGCGTGTCGGCGGTCAGCAGATACCAGCCACCGGGGTGCGCAGCGACGTCGCTTGTCGCCAGCGCCAGCTCGAACAGCCGCGGACCACTGCGATCCCACACGGTGCACGTCGCGCCATCGGACACCGCGATGCCGTGCGGCGCGGCGACCATCCGCGTGCTACCCGGTCGCGTGCGGACCGCGAACGCCTGTGCGCCGTTGCCGAGGGCCCAGGCGCGCAGTTCGACGTCCTTGTCCACGCGGCCGAGGGTGATCAGCAAGTCGCCGTCGATCAGGCGCTGATCGCCCGTGCCGACGGCCTTCTCCCAGCGGGTCGCTCCCGAGGAGCGGTCGAGGGCGACGAAGCCGCCGGGGCCGACGACGATCACGCATTGTTGGCCGAGCAACGCGTTCGCGACCTGTGCCGGGTCGTGGTGGAGGCAGAGTTCGTCCAGCGGTCGCTGCCACAACAGCCCGCGGTCGAGGTGGCTGAGCCGCAGCTGGCCGGCGTATGGCTCGAGCACGACGCGCGCCAGCGGATCGGCGACGCTGTTGCCGACCGCGACCGTGCCGTCGGCCCGGCGCTGCGGCCGCATCTCCCAGCCGCTTCCCGGCATCGTGCCGACTTCGCGCCAGTCGGGCCCAGCGACCAGATGGTTGGCGAGCAGGGCGACGTCACCGTTGCTCGGCGCCGGTGCCGCGGCCTGGCCGGCGAGAAGCGGCGCCAGAGCCGATGCGGCGATCGCGGTCAGCGTGCGGGCGGTGAGGAACATCGTCGCCGGCATCTTCGTCGATTCGCGCGCCCTCGCCAGTGGGCTGGCGCGGACGATTGCTACGCTCTCCGCCGGCCATGCTGCCCGCTTCGTCGTTCCTCGTCGCGTTGTCGCTGCTGGGCGCACCCCAAGCACCGCCGATCGTACCGGCGCCGCCGCTCGTCGATCTCGCGCCGCTGCTCGAGCCGATCCGCGAGCAGCACCGTGTGCCGGCACTCGGTGCCGTGGTGATCGTCGATGGTGCGGTGCACGCGCTGGGGGTCTCCGGCATCCGGCGGGCCGGCGACGACGCGAAGGTCACGGCCGACGACCTCTGGCACCTCGGCTCGTGCACCAAGGCGATGACCGCGACGCTGCTCGCGCGCTTCGTCGAACGCGGCAAGCTGGCGTGGACGACGCCGATGGCCGACGCGCTGCCCGACCTCGCGGCCGGCATGCACGAGGCGAGCCGCAGCATCACCGTGCAGCACTTGCTGATGCATCGAGCCGGGCTGCCGGGCGGGCCGCCCGCCGATCTGTGGCGGCGGCTGTGGAACTGGCCAGGTCCGCCGCAGAACGCCCGCACCGAGGTCGCGACCGCGATGCTGCACGCGGCGCCGGCGAGGCCGCCCGGCGAACGCTTCCTGTACAGCAATGCCGGCTACATCGTCGCCGGCGCAATCGCGGAGCGCCTCGGCGAGACGACGTGGGAGGAGTTGATCCGCCGCGAGGTGTGGACGCCGCTCGGCATCACCACCGGTGGCTTCGGCGCGCCGGGCAGGAAGGACTCAGTCGACCAACCGTGGGGCCACCAGTCGGGCAAGGCTGGCCTGGAGCCGAAGTTTACCGACAACCCACCGGCGTTGGGGCCGGCCGGCACCGTGCACATGACGCTGCGCGACTGGGCGAAGTTCGCGGCGCTGCACCTCGGACTGCCGGGCCTCGACGGCAAGCCGCTGCTCGCCGCGGCGACACTGACTGCGCTGCACACGCCGCCACCAGGTGCTGACTACGCGCTCGGCTGGAACGTGACGAAGCGGTCCTGGGCGCCGGGCCCGGTCCTGACCCACACCGGCAGCAACACGCTGTGGTTCTGCGTCGCGTGGCTCGCGCCGGAGGCGAAGTTCGCGGTGTTGGTGACCTGCAACCAGGGCGAGGGGAGCGCGGCAACCGACGCCGTCGCCGCGGCGTGCGTGCAGCGCTTCGCGGGCAAGCACCGCTAGCGCCGCTGGAAACTGGCCCGGCGCCGGCCGAAGCTGCCGGTGATGCCGTTCACGCACCAACCGCTGTTCGAGCTCGGCCCCGACACGACGCCGTACCGCCGGCTGACCAAGGACCACGTCGCGACGACGCAGGTCGCCGGCCGCACGATCCTGCAGGTCGCGCCCGAGGCGCTGAAGCTGCTGACGTTCGCGGCGATCCGCGACATCAGCCACCTGTTCCGGCCCGGCCACCTGCAGCAGCTGCGCGCGATCCTCGAGGATCCCGAGGCGTCCGCGAACGACCGCTTCGTCGCGCTGCAGCTGCTGAAGAACGCGAACGTCTCCGCCGGCATGGTGCTGCCCGGTTGCCAGGACACCGGCACTGCGATCGTGATCGGCAAGAAGGGCCAGCACGTGTGGACGAGCGGCGACGACGAGGCGGCGATCAGCGAGGGTGTCTGGCGCACGTTCACCGAGACCAACCTGCGCTACTCGCAGATGGCGGCGCTGACGATGTACGAGGAGAAGAACACCGGCGACAACCTGCCGGCGCAGATCGAGCTCTACGCCGCCGACGGCGACGAGTACCACTTCCTGTTCCTGACCAAGGGCGGCGGCTCGGCGAACAAGTCGTTCCTGTTCCAGGAGACCAAGGCGCTGCTGAACGAGAAGTCACTGCTGGCCTGGATCGACAAGGAGACCAGGAAGCTCGGCACCGCGGCGTGCCCGCCGTACCACCTCGCGATCGTGGTCGGCGGCATGTCGGCCGAGTTCACGATGAAGGTCGTCAAGCTGGCGTCGGCGCGTTATCTCGACACGTTGCCGACCACCGGCAACGCGCGCGGCCGCGCCTTCCGCGATCTGCAGCTCGAGGAGCAGGTGCTGGCGATCACCCGGAGGAACGGCATCGGCGCGCAGTTCGGCGGCAAGTACTTCTGCCACGACGTGCGGGTGATCCGGCTGCCGCGGCACGGCGCGTCCTGTCCGGTCGGCATCGGCGTGTCGTGCAGCGCCGACCGGCAGGCGAAGGGCAAGATCACCAAGGACGGCGTGTTCCTCGAACAGCTCGAGACCAACCCGGCGCGCTTCCTGCCCGAGGTCGACGAGAAGGCGATCGCCGGCACCGTGGTGCCGATCGACCTGAGCCGGCCGATGGCGGAGATCCGCGCGACGCTCAGCAAACATCCGATCCGCACGCGCTTCGCGCTGACCGGCCCGATGGTGGTCGCTCGCGACATCGCGCACGCGCGGCTGAAGGAACGGCTCGATGCGGGCAAGGGGCTGCCGCAGTACTTCAAGGACCACGTCGTCTACTACGCGGGCCCGGCGAAGACGCCGGCCGGCATGGCGTCGGGTTCGTTCGGGCCGACGACCGCGGGGCGCATGGACGCGTATGTCGAGCAGTTCATGGCGGCGGGCGGCAGCCACGTGACGCTGGCGAAGGGCAACCGCAGCCGCGCGGTGACCGACGCGTGCAAGAAGTACGGCGGCTTCTACCTCGGCTCGATCGGCGGCCCGGCGGCGATCCTGGCGCAGGACTCGATCACCAAGGTCGAGGTGCTCGACTTCGCCGACCTCGGCATGGAGTCGGTGTGGAGGATCGAAGTGAAGGACTTCCCGGCGTTCCTCGTCGTCGACGACAAGGGCAACGACTTCTTCGCGTGAGCGGAGCGGCGGTGCGGGTGGCCGAGCAGAGCCCACGGACTTGTGGGGGCTTGTCGATGCCAGAGTCCCTCGCGATCATGGCTTGGCGAACGGGAGGCGCCGTCGCGCCAGCCCGAAACACTGGACCTTCCGCGTCGGACGTCGGCATCGCCCATGGTTGAGCGTATTCCGCGAGTGACAGCAGGCCGCGCGTCGAGGCCGTGCTGGAAAGTGCAGCCGCATGCGGTGCTCACCTGCCTCGTCGGCGCTCTCGCGAGCGCAACCGCGTCGGCGCAGGTCCAACTGACCAACGTGCCGAGTCTGTGCCAGGGGTTCGGCTCGTACGATGTCGGTCGGGATCGCGTGGTCGAGCTTGGTGTCGGCATCACGCGGTTGTTCGATGGTGTGGCATGGCAGGTGATTCCGACACCGAGCATGCCGGTATACGGGGATTGGTTGGCCTACGATGCCGCTCGGCGCGTCGTTGTCTGCGTGGACCAGTTCAACCAAACAACGTGGGAATGGAACGGTGCCGTGTGGGCCGCTGTCGGGGCCGCCGCCTACGCTCCGAGCCCGACCAGTTTCTTCTACGGGCACATCGCCTACCACGCGGGTCTCCGTCGGGTGGTCATGTTGGCGTTGTCGAGCAGTACCGGCCAGCTCGCAGAACTGAGGGAGTGGCTTGGCGGGACCTGGAGTGCACTCCCGGCGTCCAGCATCGTCGTCAGGCCGGATCCGTTCCGGCAGTACACCTACCATGCAATGGCCTACGACCAAGCACGAGGCAGGATCGTCCTGTTCGGGCGCACCGAGCGCCTGAACGCCGGTACGTTCGTGGCGAGCGTCCCTCTGACATGGGAGTGGGAGCCTCAGACCGGGTGGGTCCAGTTCCCGGCAATTGGGCCGTTGGCGCCGTCGCAGGCCATGTGGTTCGACGAGTTCCGTGGCAAGGTGCTGCGGTTCAACACCGGCATTCCCGTCGCCTCGGTGTCGATTCGAACGCCGAGTGGTGGGTGGACCAGCGTCTACGCCAGCCAGCCGAGCGGGTTTGCTGGACCGTCCGTTGTGTATGACTCACGGCGCAACCGCGTGTACTCGCAGTGGGGGTCCAACGGCGGCTACTTCACGGATCTGTATCCGGCGTCGTACGACCTGCATGGTACAGGTTGCTCGACACCGAGCGCGCCAACGCTGTCGTTGACGAAGAAGTGGACGCGGGCCTGGATTGGGGAGTCGCTGTCGGTCGACGTCGGGCAGGCACCGCAGGGCATCGCGGCGCTGGCCACGGGCGTATCCGATCAGGCGTTCGGCGCCGTGCCACTGCCACTGGACCTCACCGCCGCCGGGATGCCCGGCTGCTGGTTGCGGACGTCGCTGGATGCAGTGCTGGTCGGCTACGATCCGGATCGCGTCGTGACGTTCCAGATGCCGATCCCGCAGTCGCTCTCGCTGTTGGGCATGGCCTTCTGGCAACAGGGGTTCGTGCTGTCGCCGGCTGCGAACGCGGCGGGCATCGCGGCGACGGACTCGATGGTGGCGCGCATCGGTTGCTGAAGAAGGTGACCGGTGACCGCTGCTGGGGCGTTGGCTCACCGCGGCCGTTGCAAGACGCGTCCTCCCAAGGGGAAGACGGACCCGCGCATCGCCGGGCCGCGCAAGGAGGACGCGGCGGCGCGGGTTTAGGGGGCGGCGGCAGGCCGAGTTGGAGTCCGGGACCCGGGACGACGTGGAACAGTCGGTGCCAGGGGCCTGAGACGCGGGGTTCCAAGGCGGGTTCAAGGTGTCGATCGTTGGTCGCCGATGGCATGGCTTGCCATTCCGATGGCAAGGGACTAGGGTTCGGCCATGGCAGCGAAGCAAGAGCGGCTGGCAACGATGAACATCTCCCTGCCCGAGACGCTGCGTGAGTTCGTCGAGGCCCGTGCCACGGCGCGATACAGCTCGGTCAGCGAGTACATCCGCGAACTCGTTCGCGAGGACGAACGGCGCGCCTTGGCCGAGCAGGCCGAGGCGACGCTGTTGATGCGGCTGGAGTCGGCGCAGTTCGATCGCAAGGCCGTGGCTGATGCCATCGACGGGATCCGCCGCCTTCGTGACCGCATCACCGCGCGCGGTGCGACGATGAGCCGCGAGGAGATCCGGGCCGCCATCGCCAAGGGTCGTCGATGAAGCGAGTCGTGCTCGACGCGAGCATCACGGTCGGGAGCTGCGTCGGTGAGCCAGAGGCGCGCGCGGTCGCCGAGGTGGTGATGGATCTGCTGCGGGACGGCGCCGTCGTCGCTCCAGGCATCTGGTTGGGTGAGGTCGCCAACGCGCTGTTGTCGAAGGAACGGTCGACGCGGCCCGGGCACCGACTGGAGCGGGTCGAGGTCGACGCGTTCCTCGATCTGCTCGAGCGGCTGCCGGTGGTCGTGGACGAAGGCCCGAACCCGTTGCGTCTGGGCGCCGTGGTTGCCGTTGCGCGGGACACGGGACTCACGGTCTACGATGCGCATTACCTGGAGCTGGCGCAGCGACTCGGCTTGCCGCTGGCCAGTCTCGATGCGGATCTCTGTGAGTCGGCGCGGGTCGCGGGGATCGAGGTGCTGGACGAAGAGTCGCTGCCGCCCTGGAAGCACCAATGATCGGGCCCCTTGTTCTGGATGACCCTCGCGCAGGCGTTGTGATCGCCTGCAGGGACCGCGTCGGATGACCCCGGCACCAGCGGCCGTTCGGCGCCAGGCCGCGTGACCGTGCGGCCGGCCGGGCCCGGTGCGGCATTCTCCCTCACCCGGGATGCCGGCCGGAGCCGATGAGGCGATCAGCATGATCCCTCTGCGCCGCCGCATCCTGGTGCTGTTGTCGTGCCTGGCGGGCTGCTTCCTGGCGGCGACGTGGTGGATCCAGCAGCAACAACTGCTGCCGAGCTTCCTCGAGCTGGAACGCCAGCACGCGCTCGCCGATCTGCAGCGCGGTACCGAGGCGCTGCGCAACGAACTCGGCTTCGTCGGCGACTACGTCAGCGACTGGTCCGGCTGGGACGACACCTACCAGTTCGTGATCGACCGCAACGAAGCGTTCGCGAAGTCGAACCTCGAGACCGACGTCTTCCGCGAGAACAGCTTCGACATGTTGGCGATCGTCGGGTTGGACGGCAGCGAGGTGTGGCGCGGCGCCAAGGTCGACGGCCAGGACCTCGCGATCGCCGAGCTGCCGAACGGCAAGTGGCCGCACTCGCACCCCATGCTGGCGCCGAAGGGGCTCACCGACGTCGCCAGCGGCATCGTCGTGACTGCGCACGGTGCGATGATGCTGGCGTCGATGCCGATCACCGACTCGGCGCGCAAGGCGGAGCCGCGCGGGTGGATCATGATGGGGCGGTTCCTGACGCCGTCGCGGTTGGCCAAACTGCGCAAGCAGACGCGGTTGGACCTGTCGATCAGCCCGGTGCGCGAACCGTCGACCGGAGCACGACGGGCCGAGGCGCAGCAGTTGCTCGCGACCGACCACCGCCTGGTCGAACGCGGCGAGCAGCTGGTCGCGCAGACGGTGTTCCCAGGGATGCGGGGCGCCGACGATGCGCTGCTGCTCGAAGTCGCCGAGGAGCGGTCGATCCTGGAACAGGGCCAGCACACGCTCAGCTTCGCTCTCGCGAGCACGACGTTCGCGGTGTTGCTGTTGTTCGCGGTGCTGGCGGGGTTGCTGCAGCAGATGGTCATCGGCCCGCTGCAGCGGCTGACCCGGCACGCGCTGGGCATCCGCTCCAGCGGCGACCTGACGCGGCGCAGCGGCGTGCTGCGGCGCGACGAGATCGGCACGCTGGCCAACGAGTTCGACGGCATGGTCGAACGGCTGGCGGCGCTGCAGAGCCAGCAGGTGCAGCAGGCCCGCGTTGGCGGCATGGCCGAGGTCGCGCGCTCGGTGCTGCACGACGTCGGCAACGCGCTGCAACCGGTGCAGGGCAACCTCGGCGTCGCGCAGGCGCGGCTCGGCTCCAACCTGCCGCAGGACCTCGAGCGCGTGACCGACATGATGCTCGCGCACGCGAAGGACCTCGGCACCTGGCTGAGCACGGACCAGAAGGGCCAGCGGGTGCCTGGCTTCCTGCGCGCGCTGAGCGCCAGCATGAAGACCGAACGCGACGAGCTGCAGCGCGAGCTGTGCCACCTCGGCGACGGCCTGAAGCACATCCAGCACCTGGTCGGCGCGCAGCAACGGCACGTCGCCGAAGGCGGCGCGGTCGAATTCGTCGACGCCAGGGCGCTGCTCGACGAGGCGGTGCGCATGAGCCGCGGTCCGCAGGACGACGGTGTGCAGTTCGCGTTCGTCGTGCAGCGCGAACAGCCGCTGGCGGTCGAGAAGCACCGGCTGCTCGCGGTGCTGATCAACCTGCTGCGCAACGCCCGCCACGCGGTGCGCGACGTGCCGGCCGCAGCCCGCATCGTCACGATCGAAGTCGGGGACGCCGGGCCCGAGCGCGTGCGCATCACCGTGCGCGATGGCGGCGTCGGCATCAGCAGCGAGAACCTCGCGCGCATCTTCCATGCCGGCTTCTCGACCCGCTCCGGCGGTCAGGGGCTCGGTCTGCACGGCTGCGCCAACAGCGTCGGCGAGATGGGTGGCAAGCTGTGGGCGGAGAGCGACGGTCCGGGCCAGGGAGCACGGTTCCACGTCGAACTGCCGCTGCGCAGCGCCCAGCTCGCGGAGGCCAGGTCGTGAACCAGCGCCGGCCGCGCATCCTGATCGTCGACGACGATCCGGCGGTGCTCGACACCTACCGGCGGATCCTGACCGTGCCGTCGGCCGACCACGCGCTCGCCGCTGGCCGCGCAGCGCTGTTCGACGAGGCACCGGTCACCCGCCAGTTCGAGCCCGAACTGACGCTGGTCGAGCAGGGCCAGGCCGCGATCGACGCGGTCGCCAGCGCGACGGCGCAGGGCGGCTACGCGATGGCGTTCGTCGACATGCGCATGCCGCCGGGCCTGGACGGTTTCGCGACCATCGAGCGGTTGTGGACGCTCGACGTCGACCTGCAGGTGGTCGTCGCCAGCGCCTACGCCGACATCCCCTGGGAGGACATGGCCAACCGCTTCGGCCACACCGACCGGCTGCTGTTCCTGAAGAAGCCGTTCGACGCGGTCGAGGCCCGGCAGATGGCGTGGGCGTTGTGCCGCAAGCGCGAACTGCTGCGCGAGGGGCGCGGCCGCGAACGGCGGCTCGAGCAGCGGGTGGCCGAACGCACGCACGAACTGGCGCAGGCGCTGCGCGCGGCGGAGGAGGCGGCGCGTTCGCGGCTGCAGTTCCTCGCCAACATGAGCCACGAGATCCGCACGCCGCTGACCGCGATCGTCGGCTTCGCCGAGATGCTGCAGGACCCGGCGTGTCCGGAGCGGGAACGCAACGAGCACATCGCGATCATCGATCGCAACAGCCACCACCTGCTGCAGCTGGTCAACGACGTGCTCGACCTGTCGAAGATCGAGGCGCGCCAGCTGTTGATCGATCTGGTGCCCGCCGACGTCGTTGCGTTGGTCACCGAGGTGGTCGACCTGATGCGGCCGCTGGCGGCGGCGAAGGGGCTCACGCTCGAAGTCACGTTGACCGGCCCGTGCCCGCGCACGCTGGTCACCGATGGCATGCGCGTGCGGCAGGTGCTGCTGAACCTGCTCGGCAACGCGATCAAGTTCACCGAACGCGGCGGCGTGCGGCTCGGCGTCGGCCAGCCGGCGGGCGGTGCGCCGATGGTGGCGTTCGCGGTGACCGACTCCGGCATCGGCATCGCGCCGGAACGGTTGTGCGCGCTGTTCGAACCGTTCGTCCAGGCCGACGCGTCGACCTCGCGCAAGTTCGGCGGCACCGGGCTCGGCCTGTCGATCTCGCGGCGCCTTGCCAACCTGCTCGGCGGCCAGGTCAGCGTGACCAGTTCGGTCGGCCGCGGCAGCACGTTCACGCTGGAACTGCCGGTCGGCGAGGCGCCGCCAGGCCCGCTGCTGGAGAGCCTCGTGCCGGTCGCGGACCCGCAGCAGCGCCGCCAGGCCAACCGCGGCCGCCGGCTCGCGGGCCGCATCCTGCTGGCCGAGGACGGCGTCGACAACCAGCGCCTGCTGTCGACGATCCTCGGGCGCGCCGGGGCCACGGTGCAGATCGCGGCCGACGGCGTGCAGGCGGTGGAGATGGCGATGGCATCGGCGGCGGCCGGTCAGCCGTTCGACCTGATCCTGATGGACATGCAGATGCCGGCGATGGACGGCTACGGCGCGACGCGGGCACTGCGCGAGCAGGGCTGGCGTGGGCCGATCGTCGCGCTGACCGCGCACGCGATGGAAGGCGACCGCGACCGCTGCCTGGCCGAAGGCTGCGACGGTTACGAAACCAAGCCGGTACGGGTGGACCAGCTGCTGGCGACCTGTGCGTTGTTCATGGCGCCGCAGCCGCTGCCGCCGCCTGCCGCCGCGACCTGACGTCGTCGCCCGGAGCCCGTTGACCCGCCAGCCACCGGCCACTACTTTGCACCGCCAAGTAACCGGAGGTTCCGATGCTGGTGCTGCGAGCCGACGAGATGGGCATGTGCTTCGGGGTGCGCGACGCCCTGGCGGCGCTCGACCGCGTCGCCGACCCGGAGGCGGTGACGATCCACGGTGAGGTGGTGCACAACCCCGAAGTGCTGGCCCTGCTCGACCGGCGCGGCTTCCGGCGGTCGGACGAGGCCGCGCGCACCGTGCCGCAGACTCCGGTGGTCGCCATCACCGCGCATGGCATCAGTGAACGTGAGCGCGCCCGGCTGCTCGCGGCCGGCAAGCAGCTGATCGACACGACCTGCCCGCTGGTGGTCCGCGCCCACGAGGCGGCGCAGCGGTTCGCAGCCGCCGGCGCCCGCGTGATCGTGCTCGGCCGGCCCAACCACGTCGAGGTGTGCGGCATCGTCGAGGACCTGCCCGACCCGCTGGTCGTGTCCGGGCACGGCGACGTCGCTGCCTGGCCGCAAACGCTGTTCGGCGTCGTCTGCCAGACCACGACCCGGGTCGAGACCGCGCGCGAACTGCTGGCGGCGATCCGTGCGGCCAACCCGCACGCCGAGGTCCGCTTCGCCGACACGATCTGCGCGCCGACCAAGGCCCGCATCGATGCACTGGAGGCGCTGCTGCCGCACGTCGACGCGCTGGTGGTCGTCGGTGGCCACGACTCGAACAACACCCGGCAGCTCGCCCTCCGCGCCGAACAGCGTTCGGTGCGCGCGCTGCACGTCGCCCACGTCCGCGAACTGGTGCCTGGCTGGTTCGACGGCGTCACCGCCGTCGGCCTGACCGCCGGCACCTCGACGCTGCCGCGCACGATCGACGAAGTGCACGGCTGGCTCGTGCGCCTCGGTGCCCAGCGGCGCGGGCGTTCGGCTTGACCTGACTGCCGACGGGCTTACCCTCGCGCCGCCGACCGCCCGCGCGGCGGCAACCCCGCCCGTGCCCGACACCGATCCGAAGCAGGAACTGCTGCGCAAGGAAGCCCGCTTCTGGGATCTGCAGGAAGAGCAGATCGACCGGCTGTACGCGCGGCCGCACGACTGGCGGTTCGTGCCCAAGCTCGCCGACGTGCTGATCCGGCCGCGGGTGCGCACGCTGCTGCGGCTGATCGACCAGAACCGGGACCGCATCCACAGCCTGCTCGACGTCGGCTGCGGCAACGGCTGGTTCTGCCACGCGATGGCGAAGCGCGGCATCCGTTCGATCGGCATCGACCTGTCGGCGAAGAAGATCGCCGTGGCCCAGCGCATGGCCGAAGAACAGGGCACAGCACACCTGTGCGAGTTCGTCGCCGGCGACGTGATGCAGTGGCGCCCGGCGCAGAAGGTCGACCTGCTGACCTCGCACGGCAGCATCCACCACTTCCCGCAGTTCGAGCGCGCGATGGCGCACATGCTCGAACACCACCTGCGGCCCGACGGCCTGATGCTGTTCGTCGAGCCGAACCACGAAGGCATGCCGCCGGCCGTCGCCGCGTTCCTGCTGCGGTGCGCGAAGAGCTGGCTCGGCAAGCGCGTGTTCGACTTCGCGTTCTACTACGAGGTCACCGGCCAGACCTCGCTCGATGCGCCGCCGAAGGCGCCGGTCGACGAGATGAACGTGCGGCACGAGAGCCCGGCCGGCAAGGAGTTCTTCGGCGAGCACATCGACCTCGACGAGTTCTTCTCGACCCGCTACGAGGTGATCGAGCGCGAGTTCTTCCACTACTTCGCGAGCCACGCGACCAACGCGTTCTTCGTGTTCATGAAGAGCCGCGCGATCCGCCTCTTGTGGCGGCTGGTGCTGCCGCTCGTGGTATGGCGCGAGACGCGGTTGTTGCGGCGGCCGGAGTACCAGCAGTTCGCCGAGGACGGCTTGTGGTTCCTGCGCCGCAAGAAGGCGTGATCGCTCGCCCGCGCGGCCGCCGTATGCTGACGGCGGAATGAAAGGTCCCGCGCGCCACGTCACCCGTTGCCTGTGTGCCGGCATCGTCGCCCTGCTGCCGATGGGCGGCGCCGTGCTGACGGTGGTGTGGCTCGAGGGCGCGCTCGCCGAGTCGTGGGGCAACAAGGTCAGCTGGTACTTCCCGGGCCTCGGCCTGCTGCTGGCGCTGCTCGCGGTCTACCTGGTCGGCTTCGTCGTCACCACGTTCGTCGGCCGCTGGTTGTGGGGCCTCGCCGATCGTCTGCTGGAGAGCCTGCCGGGCCTCGGCACGCTGTACCAGTCGCTGAAGGAAGTGCTCGGCTACGACAGCGGCCGCGAACGCTTCTTCCGCGGCGTGGTCGCCGTGCGCGCCGACGACGGCTGGGAGATCGGTTTCGTGACCGGCGAAGCAGCGGGTCCCGATGGCAAGCCGCACACGCTGGTGTTCGTGCCCAGCGCCCCGAACCCGACCAACGGCAAGCTGCTGCTGGTCGAGCCGGCACGGTTGCAGCACCTCGACGTGCGCACGACCGACGCGCTGCGCTCGCTGGTGTCGATGGGCAAGTCGCCGCTGCGGCCGTGACGCCCGCACTGCGGCTGCCGCGCCAGGCTGTTGCATTCACCGCGGTCGCTGCCGATCCTTCGCCGCTCCCCATGACCTGGCTCGCGGCCTTCTGGCGCTCGTCGATCGGCGGCAAGGTGACGATGGCGGTCACCGGCGTGCTGCTGTTCGGCTTCGTCGTCGCCCACCTGCTCGGCAACCTGCAGTTGCTGGCCGGGCCGGACGCGATCAACGCGTACGCGAAGTGGCTGGCCGAGCGGGGGGCGCTGCTGTGGGGCGCCCGCATCGGCCTGCTCGCCGTGTTCGTGCTGCACGTCGTCACCGCCGTGCGGCTGTCGGCGGCCAACAAGGCGGCGCGGCCGGTCGCCTACAGCAAGGAGGCGACGATGGTGGCGACGTTTGCTTCGCGCTCGATGGTGTTCAGCGGCCTGTCGCTGCTCGCCTTCGTCGCCTACCACCTGCTGCACTTCACCTTCGGTGTCACCAACCCCGAGCACCACGCGCGCAAGGGCGCCGGGGCCCAGGGGCACGACGTGCACGCGATGGTCACCGCGAGCTTCACTGAGCCGGCGATCGCGATCGCCTACGCCGCGTTCCAGCTGGTGCTGTTCCTGCACCTCGCGCACGGCATCCAGAGCCTGGCGCAGACGCTCGGCCTGAACCACGGCCGCTACACGCCGATGATCAAGCTGCTGGCGTTCGTGCTCGCCGGCGCGATCGCCGGCGGCAACATGCTGCTGGCGTTGTCGGTGCAGCTCGGACTCGTGGGGGCCGCATGAAGCTCGACGCACGCGTTCCTGGCGGTGCGATCCACGAGAAGTGGGAGAACCGCAAGTTCGAACTGAAGCTGGTCAACCCGGCGAACAAGCGCAAGTACAAGGTGCTGGTCGTCGGTTCCGGCCTCGCCGGCGCTTCGGCCGCCGCGTCGCTGGCCGAACTCGGCTACCAGGTCGAGTGCTTCTGCTTCCAGGACAGTCCGCGCCGCGCGCACAGCATCGCCGCGCAGGGCGGTATCAACGCCGCCAAGAACTACCGCAACGACGGCGACTCGGTGCACCGGCTGTTCTACGACACCGTGAAGGGCGGCGACTTCCGCGCCCGCGAGGCCAACGTGCACCGGCTCGCCGAGCTGTCGGTCAACATCATCGACCAGGCGGTGGCGCAGGGCGTGCCGTTCGCGCGCGACTACGGCGGCCTGCTCGACAACCGTTCCTTCGGCGGCGCCCAGGTCTCGCGCACCTTCTACGCGCGCGGCCAGACCGGCCAGCAACTGCTGCTCGGCGCCTACGCCGCGCTGTCGCGGCAGATCGGGCTGCGCACCGTGAAGATGTTCGCGCGCACCGAGATGCTCGACGTCGTGCTGGTCGACGGCCACTGCAAGGGCATCGTCGTGCGCGATCTCGAGACCGGCGAGATCCGTTCGCACGCCGGCGATGCGGTGGTGCTGGCGACCGGCGGCTACGGCAACGTGTTCTACCTGAGCACCAACGCCAAGGGCTGCAACGTGACCGCGACCTGGCGCGCGCACAAGCGCGGCGCGGGCTTCGCCAACCCGTGCTTCACGCAGATCCACCCGACCTGCATCCCGGTCAGCGGCGAGCACCAGAGCAAGCTGACGCTGATGTCGGAGTCGCTGCGCAACGACGGCCGCGTCTGGGTGCCCAAGCGCCCCGGCGACAAGCGCAAGGCCGCGGACATCCCCGACAGCGAGCGCGACTACTACCTCGAGCGCAAGTACCCGAGCTTCGGCAACCTCGCGCCGCGCGACATCGCCTCGCGCGCGGCGATGCAGGTGTGCGACGAAGGCCGCGGCATCGGCGAGACCGGGCTCGGCGTCTACCTCGACTTCCGCGACAGCATCCAGCGCCTGGGCAAGGACGCGATCGCGGCGCGCTACGGCAACCTGTTCCACATGTACGCGAAGATCACCGCCGAGGATCCGTACGCGCAGCCGATGCGCATCTTCCCGGCGGTGCACTACACGATGGGCGGGCTGTGGGTCGACTACGACCTGATGTCGACGATCCCGGGCCTGTTCGTGCTCGGCGAGGCGAACTTCAGCGACCACGGCGCCAACCGCCTCGGTGCGTCCGCCCTGATGCAGGGCCTCGCCGATGGCTACTTCGTGATCCCGTACACGATCGGCGGCTACCTCGCCGGCCAGAAGGCGGGCAGCGTGAAGGTCGACCACCCCGAGTTCGCGCGCATCGCCGCCGGCGTCGCCGAGTCCACGAAGCGCCTGTTGGCGATCCAGGGCAAGCGCACCGTCGACGACTTCCACAAGGCGCTGGGCAAGATCATGTGGGGCAAGTGCGGCATGGCGCGCAACCAGGCCGGGCTGACCGAGGCGCTGCGCGAGATCCCGGCGCTGCGCGAGCAGTTCTGGCGCGACGTCAAGGTGCTCGGCGGCGAGAGCACGACCAACCAGGCGCTCGAGAAGGCCGGCCGCGTCGCCGACTTCCTCGAGTTCGGCGAACTGCTGTGCCGCGATGCACTCGAGCGGCGCGAGTCGTGCGGCGGCCACTTCCGCGAGGAGTGGCAGGACGACGGCGAGGCGCGGCGCGACGACGACAACTTCTGCCATGTCGCGGTGTGGGAACACCGCGGCGAAGGCCAGGAGCCGCTGCGCCACCAGGAGCCGCTGGCGTTCGACCACGTGCACCTCGCCGTGCGGAGCTACAAGTGAAGGTCACGCTGCACATCTGGCGGCAAGCTCGCCGCAGCACCGACGCCGACTTCCGGCAGGACGGGCGCATGGTGCGCTACCAGCTCGACCACTGCTCGCCCGACATGTCGTTCCTCGAACTGCTCGACGTGCTCAACGAGCAGCTCACGCACAACGGCGAGGAACCGGTCGCGTTCGACCACGACTGCCGTGAGGGCATCTGCGGCGCCTGCGGCGTGATGATCGACGGCGAAGCGCACGGGCCGGAGCGCGGCACCACGACCTGCCAGCTGCACCTGCGCAGCTTCCGCGACGGGGCCGAGATCTTCGTCGAGCCGTGGCGCGCCGCCGCGTTCCCGGTGATCAAGGACCTGATGGTCGACCGCTCGGCGTTCGACCGCGTGGTGCAGGCCGGCGCCTTCGTCTCGGTCAACACCGGCGCGCCCCAGGACGCCAACGCGATCCCGGTACCGAAGGCCGACGCCGACCTTGCCTTCGACGCCGCGACCTGCATCGGCTGCGGCGCCTGCGTCGCGGCGTGCAAGAACGCCTCGGCGATGCTGTTCGTCGGCGCCAAGGTCTCGCACTTCCTGCACCTGCCGCAGGGCCGCGCCGAACGCGACACGCGCGCGCGCGGGCTGGTCGCGGCGATGGACGCCGAGGGCTTTGGCAACTGCACCAACCAGTACGAGTGCGAGGCGGCCTGTCCGAAGGAGATCCCGGTGCGGGTGATCGCCGAGATGAACCGCGAGTTCGTGCGCGCCAAGGTGCGCGAGCAGCCGCCGGGCAGCAAGCGGGTCGGCGGCGACGGGTGAGGCGCCGGGGCGAGCCGCGGGCTCCGGCGGTGCCGCTCGACGTCGGGGCGTGGCGGGCGTGGCGCCACGCCGATCGCGAC
>JBASWX010000285.1:0-8043 GCA_049276695.1 Planctomycetota bacterium | reverse complement strand
ATCGCCAGGAACGCATCGGCGTAGCCGGAGTCGAAGCCGCCGCTGCTCGGATTGAGCACCATCGGCGTCAGCGCGAACGCCAACGCCAGCAGGCAGGCGATCGCAGTCGAGGCGCCGCCGCGGCGCGCGCCGAGCAGCACCAGCGCCGCCTGCATCAGGTACAGCACCGGGAACAGCAGGCGCGCGTGCCCGGTGGTGCGTTCGAGCAGCGCAAGCAGCAGCGGTTGCAGCAGCGGGTAGTCGCGGCTGTGGCACAGCACGCCCGGATCGCGGAACGCCGGCTGTTCGAGACCAGGCGACGCCGTCAGCAACCCGGTCTTCCAGTCCCACATCGCGGCGCCGTCCCAGAACCGGGATGCGGTGGCCAGCGAGCCCCACCCGAGGATTGCAGCGGCCGTGAGCAGTACGAGCGCGGTGACGAGCAGCAGGGCCGGCTGTTCGATCGGGGTCGCGACGACGAATCCGCGACGGCAGCGCCACCATTGCAGCGACACCGCGAGCGCCGCGGCCACCGGCAGCAGCAGGTCGGGCACCGCGGCGCCCGTCGCCAGGAACGGCATCGCCGCGCACCCGGTGAGCGTCAACGCGAGCAGCCCGACATCGACGGCGTGATGGATCACGGCGCCCGGGTTCATCGCAGCTCCACGCGCAGGCCGGTGGCGTCGGCGACGAGGCAGACCGTGCCCGCGGTGGCACCGCGCCGCGCGCGCGCGACGGGCCGCCCTGCGTACTCGGTGGCGGTCACCGGGCAGGCGCTGGTCGCGACCAGCAGGCGCGGCGCCACCAGACCTGGCGCGAACTCGAGGGGACCACGTGCCGGCCCTTCGTAGAGCACGACCGCGTCGGGCGCAGTGTGTTCGCGAAGCCACGCGACCTCGTCCCAGCCGGTGAACTTCGCGTGCTCGAGGAAGTAGCGCGCCGCGCCGAGTTCCTGGTAGCGCGCGATGTCGGCACGCCGCCGTCCGATCGCCTTGTCGGGCACGCGCACCGCGCCCCACGCGATCTGCACGCCGAGCAACGCCAGCAGGAGACCGTGGACCTTGCTGCGGGACGCCGGGGCTGCGGGCACGGGCGAGTCAATACTGCGAACTGGCTGGCGGGGCGAGGGCATGCTGGCCGAGTCGCGCGCGGAGCGGCACGAGGCTATGCGTTCACCGTCGCACCACCAGTCGATCGCCGCAGAGCACCGAGAGCCACCGTGCCGAGGATCACCAGACCGCCGGCACCAGCGAGCCAGTGCGGCACCTCGTCGTGCACGAGCCACGTCACCAGTGAATTGAGCACCGGTTCGACCATCATCACCAGCGACGCGCGCAGGGCAGGCACGTGCGCGATCGTTCGCACCAGGATCGCGTAGGCGAGGCCGACCTGGAACACGCCGAGCACGGCGATCACCAGCCAGTCGCGGGGCGTGCCCGCGATCGGTTGCTGGCCGAACACCGGAATCAGCGCGAACGCGAGCGGGAGGGTCAGCAGGTTGCCCCAGGCGACCGCGGCGCACTGTTCGTCGCTGCCGCCGCGGGCGAGCCAGCGCATGCCGATCAGCAGCAGCGCGTAGCTGACGCCCGACGCGACCGCGAACCAGTCGCCGAGCCGCGGGTCGGGCGCGGTGGCGACGGCCTCGGCGGGCGCGACGAAGATCAGCGTCATGCCGGCGCCGACCCCGAGCAGCGTCAGCAGGTCGTTGCGGGTCGGGCGCTCGCGCAACAGCCACGGCCCGAGCAGCACCAGCCACAGCGGCGCCGCCGACTGCAGGAAGATGGCGTTCGCGGCGGTGGTGAACGAATTGGCGACGACGAACAGGCAGGTGGCGCCGAAGTACGCGGGCACCACGCACAGGATGCGCAGGTTGGGGGCTCGCCGCGCAGCGGGCAGCAGCAGGAAGATCGCGGCGGCGGCGATCGCGCCGCGCATGCCGGCGCGCTGCAGCGACGGGTAGTCGGTCGCCTTCAGCAGCGCACCGCCCGACGCGAACAGGGCGGCGGTCAGCAGCAGGCGGAACTCGGGGCGCATCGGCCTCCTTGTCGCAGACCGGCGGCTCCGGCGCGAGAGTGTGCTCGCGGCGACCTCGCCGGCAGTCGCAATCGAGCGGGCGGGCTGCTACCAATGGGCACCGATGAGCAGCTACCAGACTCTCGAGGTCGCAGCGCAGGGCCCGGTCCTGCACGTGCGGCTGAACCGCCCCGACGTGCGCAATGCGTTCAACGGCGTCGTGATCGACGAACTGTCGGCAGCGTTCACGGCCGCCGACGACGACGCGAACGCGCGCGTGGTCGTGCTGAGCGGCAACGGCAAGAGCTTCTCGGCTGGCGCCGATCTGGCGTGGATGCAGGAACAGGCCGACCTGCCGCCCGAACGCAACGCCGCCGGCGCCGAACGCATGGCGCGCATGTTCCTGCGCATCGCCCGCTGCCGGAAACCGGTGGTCGCGCGCATCCATGGCCACGCGCTCGGCGGCGGCACCGGGCTCACCGCGGCGGCCGACGTCGCGATCTGCACCGAGGACTGCCAGTTCGGCCTCACCGAGGTCAAGCTCGGCATCGTGCCGGCGGTGATCTCACCGTTCGTGCTGCAGAAGATCGGCGTTGGCGTCGCGCGCACCTTGTTCCTGACCGGCGAACGCTTCGACGGCCGCGAGGCGCAGCGCCTCGGCCTCGTGCACCGCGCGGTGGCGGAGGCCGAGTTGGACGCAGCGGTGCAGCGTACGGTCGGCGAACTGCTGTCGGCGGGCCCGGCGGCGGTGGCGAGTGCCAAGGAACTGATCCGCGCAGTCGCCGGCATGTCGCTCGAGGACGCGATCCCGGTCACGTCGAAGTGGATCGCCGGGCTGCGGGCGACGCCCGAGGCGCGCGAGGGCTTCGCGGCGTTCCTCGGCAAGCGCAAGCCGGCGTGGCTGCAGTGAGCCCCAGCTACCGCACCGCCGCCAGCGCCTGTTCGATCGCCGCGCGCGACTGCGCACCGCGCAGGCCGTAACGCACGACGCCGGCGGCGTCGGCCACGTAGGTGATCGGCGTCACCTGCGACCACGACGACTTGTGGAAGCTGTCGGCGAACTTCGCGTCGGCCATCGCCACCGGCCCGGCGAAGGCCTTGGACGCGATCGTCGTTGCACTCTCCGCCGGCGGATAGCCCTGCAGGGCGTCGGTCACCACGTGCAGCAACACCACGTCGGCGGGCAGATTGCCTTCGAGGTCGCGGATCGCTGCGGCCTCACCGTCGCAGCTGTGGCAGCGCGAACGGAAGAAGTGCAGCACCGCGCGCCGGCCGCGCAGGTCCGCGTCGGTCCAGGTCCGCCCGGCGCGATCGACCAGCGTGAACGCGGGCCACGGCCTGCCGACCGCGTGCTGGATCAGGCCGTCGACGTGGCGGCGCACCAGCGCCGGGGCGACGAAGTACGCGACCGCCGCCACCGCGGCCAACAGGAGGGCGAAGCAGGAACGGCGACTCATGCGGGGGGGCGGGCAGGTCGTCAGTTGCGCCGGTGGTGGTGGCGATCGCCGCGCGGCGGGTCGTCGTCACTGTCGTCGTCACCATCTTCCGCCGCGCCGTCGTCCTCGTCCTCCGGATGGGCGCTGGTGTCCGCGTTCGCGATGCGCAGGAGTTCGCGGAAGCGTGGGTCGGTGCGCAGACCGTCGAGGTCCGGATCGTCGCGCGCGAAGTCGCGGCACTCCTCGTTGAGGCCGCAGGCCAGCGTCAGTTCGTCGATCGCGCGGCCGGTTTCGCCGGCGAGTGCCAGGTAGCACGCAAGGTTGAAGTGGCCGATGTCGGAGCGGTGGTCGCGGGCGAGCAGCCGCTCGAGGCAGGCGATCGCCGCGCGCAGGTCGCCGGTGCGCTTCCGGCACCAGGCTTCGGTCAGGTCGACCCAGCCCTCGGTGCCGTCGACGTCGCGCAGTTCGGCGAGGTCGGGCAACGCCTCGGCGAAGCGGCCCAGGTGCGCCAGGGCGCGCACCCGGAACACCAGGCCGCCGGGGCGGGCGGCCGGATCGCCGAGCATCGGGTCGAGCAGCGCCAGCGCGCGGTCGGGGCAGCGCAGATCGAGCCAGCCGTCGATCTGGTCGGCCAGGCGCTGCAGGGCGGCGGGAACGGGAAACACGATGCGAGTGTGGGCGGGCCCCGCGCCGGGCGCAATCAGGGGGCGGCGAGCAGGCGGTCGAGGCGCGGCCAGATCTCGCCGGCCACGGTGTTGAGCCGGTGGTCGCCGCCCGGCACCAGCCACAGTTCCTTCCTCGGGTGCGCGATCGCGGCGAAGAAACGTTCGCTGGCGCGGACCGGGATCACGTCGTCGGCGGTGCCGTGCACCATCAGCACCGGGACCGGCAGGCGCGCCGGCAGCCCGTTCTCGTCCAGTGCCGTCGCATCGGCGAGCACGTCGGCGGCGACCGGGAACGCCTGCCCCTGGGCCGTGCACAGTCGACCGGCCGGATCGAGCCGCGCCGCGAGGTTGGCCATCAGGCCCAGCGCCGGCGCCAGCAGCGCGAGACCGCGCACCAGGTCGGGTCGCCTGGCGGTCGCGTGCGCAGCGACGATGCCGCCGAGGCTCGAACCGACGACGACGGCGGGACCGGTGCGCTCGAGCACGCGCACTGCGTCGGCGATCAGGTCGCTGACCTTGGTGACGCCGATGCGGCCCGACGATTCGCCGTGACCGCGCTGGTCGAAACGCAGGAAGCCGCGCCCGCGGGCGCTGGCCCAGGCCAGCAGCGACGTGCTCTTCTCGCCGCCGCGCACCGAACCGAGCCCGTGCAGGAACACGTAGGGCGGCGGCGTGCCGGGCTGCTCGTCGCCGACGACGAAGCCACCGTCCGGCAGATCGAGTCGGAACCGCCGCAGCGTGGTCACTGCCGGTTCACACGATGCGTTCGATCGCTTCGATGCGCACCGCGATCGGGCCCGACGGTGCCGGCATCTCGCCGGTCTCGCCGACCGACTTGCCCAGCAGTCCCTGGGCGATCGGCGCCATGTAGTTGATCGTGTGGTCGTCGGTGACGTCCCACGGCCCGAGCACGCGGTAGACGAGCTTCTTGCCGCTCGCCACCTCGGCGAGCGTGATCTTGGTGCCGGGCGCGACGCGATCCGCGGGCACGTCCTGCTCTTCGATCAGGCGCACGGTGCGCAGCTGCTGGTCCATGTCCTGCGCGCGCCCGGTCAGGTTGCGCTGTTCCTCCATCGCCGACTCCCACTCGCTGTTTTCGGACAGGTCGCCGAGCGCGGCGGCGGCGCCGATCGCCTTGCTGTTGGCGGGAATCTTCTCCTCGACCAGCACGCGGTACTCCTCCTTCACGCGGCGCAGCCCCTCGCGGGTGGTGAAGATGTGGTCGCGTTCCCAGTACGGCAGCTCCGGCTTGGCGTGCAGGTCGGGGAAGTGCGCCGCCACGGTGCGGTCGATCATGTCGACGATCTCGACCGGGAAGTCCTCGCCGGAGCGCTTCACGATGCCGAGGTAGTGCGCGAGGTCGTCGCGGCCGATGCCGTCGAGCGAACGGTGCAGCACGCCGCGCTTGCCGGACATCAGGCTGGTGAGCCGGCCCAGCAGGCGGCTGTGCATCTGGTTCTTCTTGCGGTCCTCGTTGAGGATGCGGGCGAGGTGCAGCAGCACGCGCCCCATCGCGATCGCCGATGGACGCTGCTCGACCTGGTCGAACACGCCGTCGCCGTACAGCTTGCCGAGCAGGTAGATCAGCAGCGGGTAGCGCTTGGGGTACGGCGCGACCCGGTCCCACAGCTCGAGGCACAACGCTCCCTGCCTTGCCGCGACCAGCTTGTCGACGACGTTCTCGAGCACCGAGTTCGGCCACTCGGCCAGGATCACCGCGCACTGGTCGGCCCAGTTCGGCCCCAGCGCGTCCGGCAGCAGTTCGATCGCGTGCTCGCGCGACGCCTGCGTCGCCAGACGGTCGATCGCGGTCGGCCGCAGCGAGCCGTCGTCCTTGACCAGCAGTGCGCGCACCTCCTGCGCCGCCGGCACCGAGGCGCGGTGGCCGTGCTCCTCGAGGAACAGGATGCCGTCGAGGATGTGCGCGTGGCTCGCCTTCTTCTCCTCGATCGCCGCCTCGACGACCTCGCGGGCGAGTCCGAGGATCTGCGTCTTCATCTCCTCGTCCTCGCCGCGCGCCAGGTAGTCACGCAGTACGCCGATGCGCTGGCCGAAGTCGTTCTGATGGGCGAGCGCCGCCGTCGCTTCGGCGACCAGGCTGACCGGGCGGTCGCGCACGACGAACGTCGGCCGCGTGGTCGAGCCTTCGACCTTCAGCCACGGGTCCTTGGCCGCCGCCGCCTTCGCGCGCTTCCAGAAGTTCGCCCACTCCTTCTCGCTGACGATCGCCGGCGACAGTTCGTGCTTGAGCTGGGTGCTGGTGATGGTGCCGCGATACAGCGCCGCGGTGCGCCGGATCAGGCCGCTCGGGTCGTTCTCGGCTTCGGCGCGCAGCGCATCCATGCGCTGCAGCTTCATCGTGCGCAGGTCGTTGGCGTCGAGCGGCTTGAATCGCGACAGCAGCGTCTCGAGCGGAAACGCTTCGCGGCGGCCGGTCGCGAACTGCACCGTGACCTCCATCGTCGCGGCCGCGAAGTCCTCGATCGACCCCTCGCCCCAGCCGGCCGCGTGGTAGACGACGTGGCCCTTGGTGAAGCGACGCAGCCGTTCGAACTCGAGGATCGAGGTCACGGTGCTCGCAGTCATCAGCCCGGCGCGGGTCTTCATCACCGGCAGCCACTCCTCGCTGCCGTAGCGCTTGTCGATCAGCGCGACGACCGTCTTCGCGAGCGCGTCGTTGTGGGCGCTGCGTCGCATCGCGCGGAAGCCGAGTTCGAGCGCAGTCTGTGTCTCGTTGCGCCCGGCGAGCGATTCGATCATCGCGGTGGCCATCGCCAGCGCGCGGCTCGCGAGGTCTTTCTCACACAGCAGGTCGATGACCGTCGCGTAGGTCAGCAGCGCGCCGGGGTCGGGCGCCTTCACCGCCTGGCCCCACGCCGCTTCGAGGGAATCGAGTTGAAGGGAACGCGCGAATTGGACGAGGTCGTTCGTCAACGTCGTGGCCCGTGGGGGATGAGGTCCGAAGAAATGGGGCGGGGACGATACCCGCGCCCCCCCTTCGCCGCCAGCGTGCGCTGCGGTCTGTGGCGCAGTTGGCGCCGGCCGGGCCGCCAGCCGGCGGCAAGCCCGCCACGGGCCTGGCGGTGGACCACGTGGGTCGGTGCAGCTCGGGATCGTGAACGGCGTTCACGATCCCGCGGCACCAGTGGCTCACTCGGCGAGCCGCGCGATCAGCGTGTTGACGTTGACCGCCGAGCACGACTCGTCGTAGGCCTGCAGCGGCGCGTCGTCGAGCACTTCGTCGGAGCCGACCAGGATCACGTAGAACTCTTGTCCGTACTGGCTCCGGAACGACACGATCTTCTTCAGGATCGGCGCGTTCGGCTCCTCGACGGCCTCGATCACGACGCCCTTGCCCTCGCGGCCGCGGCCGCGCAGCACGATCATCGGAGCGTAGGCTGCGACCTTGCTGTCCTCGAAACGGATCTCGTAGTGCCGAGGGCTGTGGCTGTGCACGACTCCCGCCATGCCGAGCCGGTTGCACAGGTCCTGTTCGAGTTTGCTCGACAGCAACCGCCCGCCGCAGCGACCGAAGCCGGTGCCGCCGCCGCCGTGCGCCATCAACACGTCGTCGTCGTCGAGATTGGCGACTGCGCGCGGCACGAACGTCGGCCGCGCCGTGGTCTTGGCCTTCGCGGTGACCGGCGTTGCCTTCTTGGCGGTCTTGCCGTCGGTGGTCGCGCGGACCGCCTTGCGTGCCGCTGGGCTCGGCTTCGCCTTGGCCTTCTTGCTCTGAGGTTTCTGGGTCTTTGCAGCCATTGGGATTCGTGCGGGGACAAGCCTGGACCGCGATCCGATGCGCTCTGACGCAAGCACGGCGGAACTGCTGGTGCTGACCGGTCGGTTCGGGTTCGGTGCGAGCCTGTCGCCTGGAGAAGTCGGGCCGCAGCTTAGCACATTCGCCGGCGGTCGGAAGCCCCGCGTCGCGCGCCTCCGCGCCCTCCGGGCGC
>JBASWX010000284.1:0-6270 GCA_049276695.1 Planctomycetota bacterium | reverse complement strand
CTTCTTCGCTGCGCGCGCCGCCAGCCAGCGCGCGAACGCGCCGGGCTTCGGCAGCCGCCGTTCGCGCGGATCGCCGCCGTGGCGCCACGCGTCGGGATCGACCTCCCACGGCTGCCGTGCTGCCTGCTGGTAGTGCTGGTAGATCAGCACGTGCTGCGCGACCCGCCGTTCGTTCAGGCAGGCCTGGATGCACGAGATTGCCAGCACCAGACCGATCGTGCTCTGCAGCCGCGGCTGCCACAGCGACAAGCCGATCAGCACCGCGGCACCCGCCATGCCGATGCTGGTCGCCCACAGCGTCGCGCGGTTGGGGTGCACGCGCAGCGACAGCACCGCGCGCAGCACGTGGCCGCCATCGAGCGGGAAGAACGGCAGCAGGTTGAACAGCAGCAGCGACTTGTTCACGGTCACCAGGTACCAGACCGCGAACTCGAGCGGGCAGAACCGGAAGCCGGAGATCGCGAACACGCGATCGGGCAGCAGCAGGAGCAGCGGCCAGAACACCGCCAGCCACACCAGGTGCACCGCCGGGCCGGCGAGCGAGATGATCATCTCCTCGCGCGGCGTGCGCGCCGGCGCCCCCATGTGCGCGACGCCGCCGAGCGGCGACAGCGTGATCAGATCGGTGCGGATGCCGTGCCGCCAGCCGGCGGCGATGTGACCCATCTCGTGGGTCCAGATCACCACGAACAGGCCGCAGAAGCAGATCGCGACCAGCACCAGCGACTCGAGCCCCGAGCCGGCCACCGCACCGATGCCTTGCCAGAAGAACAGCGGCATCAGGATCGCCGCCGCCCAGTACATGCGCACGTGCACGCCGAAGAACGTGCCGATCGCGAACGTGCGCATCACCAGCTGCAGGAAGCGCCCGAGCGGGGAGTTGTCGTAGGGGCCGTAGGAACTCACGCGCGCCGGATCGTAGCATCGGGCCCCGATGCGCCAACTCGCCACCGTGCTGTCGTTCGCGACGTTCGCGGTCGCCCTGGCCGCACAGGACCCACCCATGAAGAACGCACCGGAACTCGGCACCGTCCCGTGGCACCGCGACCTGGCGGCGGCGACGACGGCGGCGCGCGCGAGCGCACGGCCGCTGTTCCTGCTGTTCCAGGAGATTCCCGGCTGCAGCACCTGCACGAGCTTCGGCAAGGACGTGCTGTCGCACCCGCTGCTGGCGCCCGCGATCGAAGCCTGCTTCGTGCCGGTCGCCGTGCGCAACAACGTCGACGGCGACGAGGGCGCGATCCGCGACCGCTTCGGCGAGCCGCCGTGGAACAACCCCGTGGTGCGTTTCCTCGACGGCGACGGCAAGGACCTGCTGCCGCGCGCCGACGGCGTCTGGGACGCGCACGGCATCGCGGCGCGCATGATCACGGCGTTGGAACGCAGCAAGCGGCCGGTGCCCGGCTACCTGCGCCTCGCCCACGCCGAGAGCGACCCGAAGACCGCGACGGCGGTGTTCGCGATGCACTGCTTCTGGGAAGGCGAGGCGGCTCTCGGCGAGGTCGACGGCGTCGTGCGCACGACGGCGGCGTTCGCGGGCGGCGAGGAAGTGGTCGAGGTCGTGTTCCGGCCCGCGGTGGTCGCGCTGGCCGAGCTGACGGCGCACGCGGCAAAGGCGAGCTGCCGGCCGATGAACGTGGCGGCACCGCGCGGTGCGGTGAAGCCCGCCCCGGCGAGTGACCAGCAGCACGCGCTCGGCGGCACCCCGTTCGCGAAGCTGGCACTGACGCCGATGCAGCGCACCAGGGTACACGCTGCTCTCACGGCTGGTCGCGATCCTGGCGAATGGTTGACGCCGGCCCAGGCGGCCACGGTGCGCGCAGCGACCGGCGCGACGACGAACAGCAAGTAGGCGCCAGACCATCGACGACTCTGGAGGCAAGCCGATGACCTGGTTCGTGATGTCGTTCCTGTGGTTCTGCGCGGCCTGCACGTTCGCGCTGATCGTCGTGCTGACGCCGGTTGCCGAGACCTCGAGGTCGCCGGACTTCTCCTTCACCTGGCTGTTCCTCGCCGCTGGCGCCGTGGTCGGAGCCACCGGTCATGCGCTGACGTGGGCGCGGGTGATGCTCGACGTACGCTGGCTGGGTCCACCGCACCGGGCCCGCCGCGACGAGAGGTGACCCATGACGGAACGAAACGACGGCAAGAACGACCACGCCGGCATGACCGTCAACGAACGCCTGCACACCGCCGGCCTGCTCGCCGCGTTCGACGCCGCGGCGAAGGCGCGCGACCGCGCTCGCATGCTCGCGATCCTGACCCAGGTCGCGGTGCCCTCGCCGGAACGCACCGTCGCCGCGATCCTCGCCGACCCGCAGCGCTACGGCTACTGATCCCGGCCCCGCCGACCCGCCGCCGTCACTGGGTCGCGAACCGCACCACCGCGCTCATCCCGATCTCGCGCGTGCCGAACGCCGAGGTGATGCCGTTCGACCACAGCCGTGCGACCGGTTCCCAGCCGCAGACCTGGATCTTCTGCGCCTGCGACGTCACCAGACCCAGCGGGTTCGCTGGCGCATCGAACGCAGCACCCTGGAAGCGGATCCACTCGCCGAGCGCCGCGGGCGTGTTCGGGATCACGAATGGGAAGTTGGCGCCGCCGTCGCCGCCGGCGATCGAGAACCACGAGCCGGCGACGTCGATCGACAGGAAGCAGCCGGGCGCGCCGACGACGGCGAGGTTCTGCGGCAGGATCATGCCGGCCCACGGCCCGGTCTCGATCTGGCCGAGCGCCAGCAGCACGATCGCGCCGGGCTGCGCCTGTTCGACGCGCGCGACCCACGGCCGCCCCCACATCACCTGCGTCGTCGCACTCAGCACCCGCAGCGGCTGGCCGCTGCTGCCCAGGCACGGCAACGGACCGACGGGCACGTCGGCGCTGTTGCAGACCCAGGTCACGTCGAAGCTGTAGGCGCCGGGCGGCTGTCCGTGCACGACGATCTCGAGCACGAGGCCGCCGTTCTGCGGGTCGTAGGTGAACGGCACCGCGAACGGGATCGTCGGCAGGAAGGCACTCGGCGACGCGCCCGCCGGCGATGCCGGCAGCGTCAGCAGCTGGCGCGGCAGCACGACGGTCTCGTTGCTGCCGCGGTTGGCCGCGAAGTCGACGCCGAACGCGACCAGCGGCACCGGCAGCGTCGACAGGTGGACTTCGCAATCGACGACCTTGCTGGCGGCCCCGCTGCCGCCGTCGAGCCGGAACTGCACGCCGGTGATCGTGACCGGCCCGGAGAACAGCATCGCGTCGTACGCGTACTGGACGCGGGTCGGCGTGCTGCGCCCGAACGGCACGTTGGTGCTGCCAGTGCCTTCACTGGCCGCGTGCGAAGCAGGTACCGGGAGCAAGCCCTGCGCTGGTGCTACGAGGGTGAGCGAACCCAGACAAAGAGCGGTGCGCAGGACCATGGCAACGCTGCATCGACCGCGCGCCCCGCAGCCCTTGACCCGGGCGCGGTCGCTGGCCGAAGAGGGATCGCCTTGCCCGCTGCTGACCGCCAACCCGGAGTGCTGTGCCTGCTCGGGGCCGAAGCGCCGATGCGAGGGCTGCTGGCGCAACTGCGCGGGCTCGGCATGCACGTCGACACCGCCCAAGGCGGCGCCGACGCGCGCACGACGTTCTTCGCCGCCGGCGGCTGCGACTGCCTGGTGATCGCCCCGGACGTGCGACCGGGCGTTGCCAAGGCGGTGCTGCAGGCGCTGCGCTGCCTCGACCCGGAGCTGGCACTGGCGAGCTTCTGCTCGAGCCCGGATCCCGGCCACCGGTCGCTGCAGGTGAGCCTCGCGAGCTACCACCCGTCGTCGCGGGCGGGCACCGGCGCGTTGCTGCGCTTCCTGCGCACGCTCCGGCTGCGCTGACCTTGCCGCAGCGCGCCGCTGGTGCGGCGGAGGATTGGGGTGGCTGACGGGATTTGAACCCGCGACCCCCAGGACCACAACCTGGTGCTCTAACCGAGCTGAGCTACAGCCACCGTGCCGAAGCCGTCGCGAACGGTCCGCGCAGCGGGGCGAGGAGTGTGCCCATCGCCGCGAACGCGGTCAAGTCGCTGGTGTGCGCGCGCAGCGGCGACGCGCGAAACGCCGGTGCGCACGCTTGCGTGGGCTGCGCGCGGTGGCTAGCGTCCTCGCCCCAACTCGCCTCCGTAGCTCAGCTGGTAGAGCAGCGGATTCTTAATCCGCGGGTCGAAGGTTCGATCCCTTCCGGAGGTACCACACGCTGCGGCCACCGGCTCCCACCGGTGGTCGCCAGCTGCACGCAGCCGGCCTACAGATCGGCCTGGGCCGCGACTTCACTGGTCGACGAGTGCCGTGCCTGCACCGGCGCTTTCGGCAGGTGCAGCCAGAACGTCGTGCCGACGCCGACCTGCGAGTCGAACGTGACGGCGCCGCCGTGCGCCTGCACGATCTCCTTGACGATGTGCAGACCGAGCCCGGTGCCGCTGATGCCGCCGGTGTTGCTGCCGCGTTCGAAGCGGCGGAACACGCGCTCGCGGTCCGCTTCGGGGATGCCGATGCCGTTGTCGCGCAGGCCGATCACCCATTCGTCGCCGTTGTCGGCCGCGGTGATCTCGATCAGCGCGGGCACGTCGTGGCGGCCGTACGCGATCGCGTTGCCGACCAGGTTCAGGAACACCTTGGTCAACGCCCAGCCATCGGCACGGATCGTCGGCAGCGGCGGGATCTGGACGTGCACGCCGCGTTCGTCGATCTCGTGCCGCAACGTGCGCATCACCTCGCCGAGCAATCCCGCCAGGTCGCAGTCGGTGAAGTTCAGCTGCACGCCGTCGTGGTCGAGCCTGGAACTGTCGAGCAGGTCGCGCACCAGCCGCTGCATCACCGCCACCGCCTGCAGGCCGTTCTGGATCGCCTGCCGCACCGGTGGCGACACCTCGCCGAGGTAACCCTTGTCGACCGTCGCCAGCGACAACCGCAGCGCCGACAGCGGCCGGTTGAGGTCGTGCACGGTGTGCTGCGCGACTTCGACCAGCTGCTGCACCTTGCGATCGAGCAGCAGGCGCTGTTCGTCGAGCTCCCCGAACCGGCGGGCCAGCTCGAGGTTCGACTGCATCGTCTTGTCGAACAGCGATGGGTCGACGTCGTCGGCGAGCATGCCGCCGCCGGGATTCGCCGTGGCGAGGCCGGCGGCGGCGGCATCGATGCGCACGCCGGCCGCGAAGTCGAAGTTCAGTTCGGCGTCGCTGAGCACCTCGTCGCTCGGTGGTGGCTCGGCGCGCACACCGGAACTGTCGCGCAGTTCGTAGCTGAGTTCGTACTCGTCATCACCGATTCCGGGCGGCGTTGCCGTGCGTTCGTCGGCCACGGGGCCCGACAACGGCGGCGGCGCGGCGGGCAACGCCACCGGTTCGTCGGTGACCGCGACGCGCGCCTGCGGCAGTTCGGCGACCGGGACCACGGTGCGTGCGCGCCGGGCTTCGTCGCAGATCACCCACAGCTTCTGCCGCACGCCCTCGGCGACCTCGCGCGGCGTCGTCTGCCCGCGGCCGAGCCCATACTGCGCCACCTTGCGTTCGACCAGCCGCGCCGCGGCGTCGGCGAACGCCTCGAACACGCCCTGGCCCTCGGTGGCGACGGTCGGGAAGGTCGTGATGTCGTCGCGGAACCGGAACTCGCGATCGAGCACGGCCTCCGCCAGCGCGTCCGGCAGGTCGCGCTTGTTGTACTGGATGACGATCGGGATGCTCTCGGCGGTGCCGCTGGCGGTGCGCAGGTTCTCGCGCATGCTGGCCAGCGACTCGAGGTTCTCCTGCAGCCGGCTCTGCTGGCTGTCGACCACGAACACCACCGCGTCGGCGCCCTGCAGCACGTACTGGCGCATCCGGCGGTACTTCGGCTGGCCGGGCACCGTGAAGCCCTGGATCCGGATCTTGAAGCCACCGACCTGGCCGAGGTTGATCGGCAGGAAGTCGAACAGCAGCGTGCTGTCCTCCTCGGTGTTGATCGACACCAGCTGCACCTCGTTGCGCGGGCACAGGATGCCGTGCACCTGCTGCAGGCTGGTGGTCTTGCCGCCGACGCCGACGCCGTAGTAGACGAGCTTGGCGTTGATCGTACGTTCAGCGACGTTGATGAATCCCATGGCTGGCGAGGCGGCGAAGAACCGGCGGGGATCCATCGGCCGGAACGGCCGGTCGGCTTCACCGGAGCGGGTAGCCGTGTCCTGGACGCGGGTTGGGCACCAACGCGTGCCAGCACACCCGGTCCGACTGCAGCGAACCGCGCAGCACCGCCTGCACCTGTTCCGGGACGACC
>JBASWX010000283.1:0-3602 GCA_049276695.1 Planctomycetota bacterium | reverse complement strand
CCGCAGTTCGCGCCAGGTGGCGGCGACCGCGTCGGCGCCAGCGTTGCGGGCATCGCACAGCACCGTGGTGACGCCAAACGGCGCGAGCGCCGCGGCGACACCGCGCGCGGGGTCCTGTTCGTCGGCGGCGGCGACGACCCACACGAGGCAGGTGCGAGCGGTGCCAGCGGGCGCGGGCACGATCGCGGCGACGAGCCCGACGGGCGGACTGATCGGTGGTGCTGCCGCCGGGGCCGGCACCCGGTCCGGCAGCTTCGTTGGCGCGGCTGCAACGCCCGGCTGCCGCATCCACGCGACGATGCGGTCCAGCACCTGATCGCCGCGCTGCCCGAGCTGCAACACGTAGTCGGCGTGGTTGCGACCAGGCAGCTCGGCAGCGGTCACCGGCACGCCGGCATCGTGCAACCGATCGCGCAGCATGCGCGAGCCCAGCGGCAGCCGCACGATGTCGCGTTCGCCCCACAACAGGCACACCGGCGGATCGCCGGCACCGGCGTACAGGAACGGCGACGCCAGGGCGCGCGGACCCGGCTCGGTGCCGAACACCTTGTCGAGGGCGATGTCGAAGCTGCGCAGTTCGTACACGCCGGAGAGACCGATCACGCCCCGCAGCGCGGCCCGCGGCACCCCGGTCGCTTCACGGCGCGCATCGTCGAACGCGAGCCAGGTCACCAGGTGCGCACCCGACGAGTGGCCCATCAGCCACAGGGCCTCGCCGTCGTAGCCGTGTTCGCCGGCGTGCTGATGCAGGAACGCCAGCGCGCGCCCACAGTCGGCGACCATGTCGGTCGGTTCACCGACCGGGTGCAGCTGGGTGTTGATCGCGGCACAGGCGAAGCCGCGCGCGCACAGCGCACAGGCCAAGGCACCCCAGCGGTCCTTGCTGCCGCCGATCCACGTGCCGCCGTGCACGAACATCACCAGCGGCGGCCTCGCGACGTCCTTCGGCACGTACAGGTCGAGGCGGTTGCGCCGCGGTTCGAGTGCTACGCCTTCCGCGTACTGCAGGTCCTCGACGAACGTCACGCTGGTCGGCAACGGCGCCGGCCGCGCGCGCCGCTGTGCCGGCAACAGCGCGGTCGCGGCACCCGCAGCCACGGCGAACAGGATCAGGCAACGCACGATGGCGGAGAACCTACCCCGCCAGCTTTGCCATGCCAAGTAGCCGCGGCCTGGCGGCCTAGCGGCCCTGCACCGGTGCAGGAGCCCGCCCGCGCGACAGCAGGAAGGCGAGCAGGTCGCGCAGTTCGTCGCGCGACAGCCGGTCGACGAGGTCCGGTGGCATCGGTGAACGCGGCGAGCGTTCGACCTTGGCGACGTCGGCGACCGGCACCCGCACGAGCTCGGCGTCGGCGACCGCCGGCATCACTTCCCACACCTCCTGGTCGCCGTGGTGGCCCTTGACCGCGAAACCGAACAGCGCGGTGCCGTCCTTCCTGGTCAGCACCTGGCCGGTGTACTGCTCGCTGACCACCTGGTCGGGCGCCAGGATCGCTTCGAGCACGTCGCGGGCGGTGAACTTGTTGCCGAGGCTGGTCAGGTCGGGGCCGTGGCTGCCGCCTTCGCCCGCGAAGTAGTGGCACGCCGCACAGCTCGCCGCGTGGAACAGGTTGCGGCCGCGCGCGAAGTCGGTGCCGTCGAGGCCGCCGCGAACGATCGCGTCGATGTCGCCAGGCTGCCAGTCGCGGCCGGGGCCCTTCGGCGGCGTCGCGACGAACTTCGGCGCATCGGCCTTCGCCATGCCGACCAGTTCGGCGAGCGCCTGCTGTTCGGCCGGCGAACACGTCAACCACGCCGCGTCGATCATGCGCTTCACGAAGCCGTCGTAGCTGCTGCCGCCCTTCTGCTTGCGAGCGGCAGCGAGGAACGTGAAGTACGCGCGGCGCTGGTCGAGCGTCCAGCCGTGCTTGACCGTGCGCAGCGCGTCGGCGATCGCGAGCTGGCCGATCGGCGGCATCGCGTTCACCATCGCGTCGATCACGCCGGCGTACTGGCTGCCATAGACGTCGCCCTGCTTGCCGAAGCCGGCCCACACCGGTACGGGCGACGGGCGCAGCGGGGTGAGCGCCGGCACCAGCTTGTCGAGCACACCGGGTGCATCGACGTACGCGAGCAGTTCGGCGAGGTCCTGGTCCTGGCGTTCGTTGCCGGTCGGGAACAGCGGTGCGAGCCGTTGTGCCACCGCCATGCGCTGCGCCTCGCTCGCGGGACCGAGCCGCATCAGGGCGAGTGCGTGCACCCGCAGCCACGCGATGCGTTCTGGGTGCGCAAGCGGCGCCCACGGCAGCTTGCCCAGAGCGTCCAGCACAGGCTGCAGGTCGGGGGCGCTGCCCTGGCGAGCCAGCGCCAGCAGGCCGTGCAGCAAGCGGCGAGGTCGGCCCGCGTCGACGGCGAGGGCCTCGTTGCGCCAGCTGTCGACCGGCTGCCTTTCGAGGGCGGCGCCTGCCACCAGGTGCGTCACTGGTCCCGGCCATACCGGTTCCGCCGCGGCGGTGAAGTCCTTCCAGCTGCCGACCGGCGCCGTCGCCGGCAAGGGCATCACGAAGCTGTCGAATTCGTCGATGGCGAGATTCTCGCGCGGCGGCCGCTGGTCGTTGCCCTCCGACACGCGCAGCATTGTCGATGGCAAGCCGCGCCCACCGGTCACCAGGTAGGTGGCACCCTGAACCACCGCGACATCGCACAGCGGTAGCGGCGCGCCGGCGAGCCACGGTGCCCCGTTCGCGTAGGCGATGCCGAACGTCCAGTCGAGGGCGATCGTGCGTACGACGTTGCCGCCGAACTGCTTCATCACCGCCATCCCGGTCGGCGAACCCGGACCCAGATCGCGCAGCGCCGGTGGGCACTCAGGGTAGTCGGCAGGCCACTTGGCGCTGCCGATACGCCAACCGTAGTCAACGCCGCTGTAGACGCCGAGCAGGCGCGTCGGCCGGTACCACGGCAGGCCCATGTCCCACTCCATGTCGGCGTCGTAGACGACGGCTTCCCCGTTGGGCAGCACGACGATGTCGTACGGATTGCGGAAGCCGCAGCAGAGCAGCTCCCACTCCCTGCCGTCGGGATCGACCTGACAGACCCAGCCGCCCGGCGGCGAGATGCCTTCCCAGTACTTGTGCGGATCCTCGAGCCGCGGCAGCAGCCGGTCCTCGGCCCAGTTCGTCGGCACGCGGCTGCTCGCCAGCTTCGGCAGCTTGGTGTGGTTGCCGCACACCACCAGCAGGTGCTCGCCGTCCGGGGCGACGACGACCGAGTGCGGGCCGTGCTCCCCTTCGCCTTCGAGCGCCTGCAGCAGCTCGACGCGGTCGAGCGCGTCGTCGCCGTTGGTGTCGGTGAGCCGGTAGAGCCCCGAGCCCCTGCCGTTCACGACCGCGTAGAGCGCATCGCGGAACCACAGCAAGCCGTGGGCGCCGCCGATCGTCACCGGCACGCGCTCGATCGCCGACAGTTCACCGGCCGCCGCCGCGGGCGTGATGCGGAACAGGCCGCCGCCCTGGGCACCGGCGTACAGCCGGCCGCGCGGATCGACGCCGAGCGACACCCACGAGCCGAGCGAACGCGGCACGTCGAGCAGGCGCAGGATCGGCGCCGCATCGCGCGCCGCG
>JBASWX010000282.1:0-2982 GCA_049276695.1 Planctomycetota bacterium | reverse complement strand
CCCGTACTGCGCACTTCGGCCCGTGCCACCTCGGTGGTCGGTCCCTAACCTCAGCGACTGCACGCGCGCCGTCTTCGCCGCGCTGCCCTGATCCACGGAGGTCGTCGATGCACCCGTTCCCGTTCGTCTCCCTCGGCTGCGGACTCGTGCTGGTCTCGCTGCTGTCCTGGTCGCCCGCCACGCCGACACCGCCGGCGGGCGGCCGCTACATCGGCGCCGCGTTGTGCAAGAACTGCCACAACGGCGCCGACAAGGGCAATGCCTACGACCACTGGCTGACCACGCCGCACGCGAAGGCCTACGAGAACCTCGCCTCGGACAAGGCGAAGGAGATCGCCAAGAAGGCCGGCATCGACGATCCGCAGAAGAGCGACAAGTGCCTGAAGTGCCACGTCACCGCGTTCGGCGTCGACAAGAAGGAGCTCAAGGTCTCGTTCAAGCCAGAGCACGGCGTGCAGTGCGAGAGCTGCCACGGCCCCGGCGAGGACCACCAGAAGAAGCGCTTCGCCGAGGCGATGAAGCAGGGCACGCCGCCGTCGCCGATGACGCCCGACGAGATCCAGGTCGGCCGCAACGCCGACAAGTGCGGCAAGTGCCACAACGAGGAGAGCCCGACCTACAAGCCGTTCTGCCTCAAGGAACGCATGGAGAAGATCGAGCACCTCGACCCGCGCAAGAAGCGCAGCGACGAGGAGCTGAAGAAGCTGCGCGCGACCGATGCTCCGGACTGCAAGGTCTGCAAGCCAGGCGGCAAGAAGGACGAGAAGCCGGAAGAGAAGAAGGAAGGCGACGGCAAGTAGCCGCCGGCCGTTCCGTCACCGCCGCTCGACGCCGAGCTGCTGCAGGATCGCCGGGTCCTTCTGCTTCTCGGCGAGCACCGCGTGGCACTTCGCGCAGTCGGCGGTGATCGCCTCGCCCTGCGCATCCAGGTGCTGCCCGTCGTGGCAGCGCATGCAGCCGCGGTGGCCGGAGAAGTCCGGGTAGGTGCCCCACGTCAGGTTCATGTCGGGATGCACGTTGCGCAGCCAGATGTCGGCGAGCACGCCGGCCGCCGCAGCGAGCAGTTCGCGCCGCGCGTCGGGCAGACCACCGTCGTTGGTGTAGCCGAGTTCGAGGTCGCGGCGGATCTCGTCGCGGGCAGTCGCGCGCTGCCACGGCCGTAGCAGCGTCGCCAAAGCGCGCTTGCGGATGCCCGGCAGCTGCCGCGAGATCCGGCCGCTGGCGATCGCCTCGTCGACCGCCGCCTCGGGTTCCTGCTGGTGGTGCCCGGCCTGGTTGTGGCAGTCGACGCAGTCCATGCGCCGGATCGCACCCGCCGGCCGCTGGTCCAGGTTCTCGCCGTCCAGCGTGTAGATGCGCTCCTTGCCGTCAGGCCCGACGCAGCGGATCCAGTCGATCTTCTCGCGCTTCGCGTCCGCCGCGACGAACGAGATGTCGACGCGCGGGTCGGCGTGGCGGTGGATGCCAGTCCAGGTGCCATCCGGGCGCGGACCGCCGATCTTCATCGCCAGCACGTTGGTGTTCGGCGTCACCTCGGCGTCGTCGGCGAAGTGGTCGCGCACGAGCATGCGATCGTCGCTCGCCTTGCCGGACCAGTGGCAGCTCTCGCAGATCTCGCGCGCCGAGCGCATCGCGTGCACCGGCGTCGGGATCGGCCGCTGGTAGGTGTCGAACAGCAACGCCAGCACCTGGCGCAGGCCCGACGCCTTCGCCTCCACGAACGAGGCGGCGCCCGAGCCGATGTGGCACTCGACGCACGCGACGTTCGCGTGCGGCGAATCGAGCGACATCTCCCAGGTCGGCGACATCACGGTGTGGCAGACCTTGCCGCAGAACTGCTGGCTGTCCATGTATTGCACCGCCTCGTAGCCAGCGGTGCCGACGGTCGCGAGGTTGACCGCGGTCAGCACGCCGAGCACCGGCAGGATGCGCAGCGGCTGCTCCTGCAACGCGGCGAGCCGCTGCGGCAGGTGGCGGCGGTAGACCCACAGCCCGAGCGGGATCGCCAGCACGCCGAACACGAAGCCGAACGGCAGCAGCAGGAACGCGAACAGGCCGAGGTACGGCCCGTGCCCACCGCCGTGCAACGACACGTAGACCAGCGTCGTCACGAACGCCATGAAGCACAGGGTCGTGATCACGGCGCCGGTGGCGGAGATCCAGTTCGACCGCATCAGCCGGAGGAATCGGTGCATCGGAGGTGAATGGCGCGCAGACCGCGCCGGCGGAGTTGGGAGGAGATCCGTCGCTTACCGCCATGGCGGCACGCGACCGGGGACCAAGAGCCTACGGCCCTCGATCCCGCCGACGCTACGCAGTGCGGCCCAGACCCGGCGCGACCGGGATCGGCGAAGCAGTACCCCATGGGCACGGACCAGTGGTCGCCGGAGCTCGCCCGCCCGGGGTCGGTTGCCGACTCGCTGCAGGCGCTGCAACGCCGCTGCGACGAACTGGACGCCCGGCTGCGAGCACTGGAAGGTCGCGACCAACAGCCTGGGTCGCCGGCCGACGATCAGCCGGTGCTGGATGCCGACGACCGCAGCAGCGGCGCCTGGCTGCAGCATTCCGGCGCCCTGCGCCGGATCGCCACGATCTCGTTCGTGCTGGTGGTGGCGCTGGTGCTGCGCACGCTGACGGACGCCGGCATCGTCGTCACCACGGTCGGCGTCTGGCTCGGTGCCGGCTACGCGCTGCTGCTGCTCGGCCTCGGCTGGCAGCGGTTCGCGACCGACCGTGCCGGCAAGCGCGTGTTCACGCTGTGCGGGGCGCTGCTGCTGTGCTCGCTGGTGCTGGAGACGCACGGCCGCTTCGACCTGCCGGCGCCAGCCGCGCACGGCCTGCTGCTCGTCGCGCTGCTGGCGTCGGCAGCACTCGGACTGCACTACCGTTCGCCGATCACCGTCGAGCTCGGCGTGCTGGGCGTCGCGGCGTCGGCCGTGGCGCTCGGTTTCCCGCGCCCGTTGTTCCCGGTCGCCGCGGGAA
>JBASWX010000281.1:0-14642 GCA_049276695.1 Planctomycetota bacterium | reverse complement strand
GCTCGGCGGGCACAGCGGCACGATGACGTTCGCGGGGGCGCCGTTCCGGCCGGCTCGCGACGCGGCGGCGCGCGCGCGGCTCGGGCTGGTGCCGCAGGAACTGGCGATCTACGAGGACCTGACCGCGCGCGAGAACCTCGGGTTCTTCGGTCGCCTGCAGGGCGTGCCGCCGCCGGCGACCACGAACGCGGTGCAGCAGGCACTGCAACTCGCCGGCCTTGCCGAGCGTGCCGACGACCGCGCCGCGACGTTCTCGGGCGGCATGAAACGCCGCCTCAACCTGGCGATCGGCGACCTGCACGCGCCGGAACTGCTGCTGCTCGACGAGCCGACGGTCGGCGTCGACCCACAGTCGCGCAACCACCTGTTCGAGTGCCTGCGCGCGCTGCGCACGCGCGGCCGCACGATGATCTACACCTCGCACCAGATGGACGAGGTGCAGCGCCTGTGCGACCGCGTCGCGGTGATGTGCGATGGCGCGATCGTCGCCGTCGGCACCGCGGCAGAACTGGCGCAGCGCGCCGGCACGCCGGGCGCCGACCTCGAGCAGGTGTTCCTGACGCTCACCGGGCGCTCGCTGCGGGACGAATCATGAAGCTGTGGCCGGCCAGCCTGTGGATCGCGCGCAAGGACCTGCGCGTGTACTTCCGCGACCGCACCGGGATGATGCTCGGCCTCTTGCTGCCGATCGCGCTGGTCACCGTGTTCGGCATGGTGATGAAGTTCGCGTTCGGCGGCGGCTCCGGCATGCCGAAGGTCGAGCTGTGGGTGGTCGACGAGGACGGCAGCGACGCGAGCCGCCGGTTCGTGGGCGCGTTGCGCGACCTCGAGATGATCAGCGTGCGGCCGAAGGCAGAGCAGACGCCTCTCACCGCGGACGCGGCGCGCGCCAAGGTGATCGATGGCGAAGCGCACCACGCGCTGATCGTCGGCAAGGGCTACGGGGAAGCACTCGCCGCCGGCAAGGAACCGCCGCTGCGGCTGGTGCGCGATCCGGGGCGCAGCATGGAAGCGCGGCTGGTCGGCATCGGCCTGATGCAGGCGACCATGGCGGCGAGCGACGGCAAGAGCATGCCGTGGCTGCTCGGCAGCGTGATGCGCCGGCAGGGCATGAGCGAAGCCGGCATCGAGCGCGTGCGGGCCGGCATGGACCTGGTGCAGGGCGTCATCGACCGCTTCGCCGGCGGCGACGCGGAGCTGAAGGCGCCGGCCGATGCGCAGCGGCCCGCGGCTCCGGCGACGTTCACGATGACGTCGGTGTTCGAGGACATGGTGCCGGTGGTGCGCGAGGACGTGACGCCGCCGGCGCGGCCGAAGAACCTCGGCTACCAGCTGGCGCAGAGCGTCGCCGGCATGACGGTGATGATGCTGATGTTCGGGCTGATGGCGTGCAGCTCGACGCTGCTGCAGGAACGCGACCACGGCACGCTGCGGCGCCTGCTGGTCAGCGGCGCGCCGCGGCCAGCGCTGCTGCTCGGCAAGTTCCTGTTCTGCCTCGTCATGGGCCTGCTGCAGCTCGCAGTGCTGTTCGGCTACGGCGAGCTGGTGTTCGGCGTCGGCGCGTTCCGCGATCCGGTGACGCTGCTGGTGCTGGCGCTGACGTGGGCCGCGGCGGCGACCGCGTTCGGCATGCTGATCGCGGTGTGGGCGAAGACGCTGAAGCAGGCCGAAGGGTTGGCGACGATGTTGATCCTGGTGATGGCGGCGCTCGGCGGCTGCTGGTTCCCGATCCAGATCGCCGACCTGCCGTGGTGGGCCGACCTGGTCACGCACGCGACGCTGACGCACTGGGCGATGGTCGGCTTCCAGGGCATGTTCTGGCACCAGAAGGCGTTCACCGATCCGGTGCTGCTGAAGGCGCTCGCGGTGCAGTGGGCGTTCGTCGCCGTCGCCGGCTGGTTCGCGTGGTCGCTGTGGCGCCGGCGCTTCGCCGCCGGTTGAGCGGTTGCGGCGGTCGGCGCGCGCGACCATGATCGCGGTCGAGGCTTCGCGATGACCCGATCCAGTTCCGACCCGGCGCGCCGGCCGCAGGTCGCCGCCGTGCTGCCGGTCGACGCCGCGCGCGCCACGTTGCTCGGTCGTGCCTGGGTGCCGGACGTCGGTCCGTGCGTGGTCACGGTGCGCGATGGCGCGGTGGTCGACCTCACCAGCCGCGAGGCACCGACCGCGCGCGACGTGTTCGAACGGCCGGATGCCGCCGCGTTCGTCGCCAAGGCACCGGGTCGGGCACTGGGCAGTGCCGACGCACTCGCCGCCAACTCGTGGGAAGCGGCGCGCGATGCGAAGCGTCCGTGGCTGCTCGCGCCGGTCGACCTGCAGGCGGTCAAGGCCGCCGGCGTGACGTTCGCGGTCAGCCTGCTCGAGCGCGTGATCGAGGAACAGGCGCGCGGCGATGCCAGCAAGGCCGAGGGGCTGCGCGCGCAGATCCACGCGGCGCTCGGCACCGAACTGCGCAGCCTGCGTCCGGGTTCGCCGCAGGCGCTCGAAGTGAAGCAGCTGCTGATCGCGCGCGGCCTGTGGTCGCAGTACCTCGAAGTCGGCATCGGCCCCGACCCCGAGGTCTTCACCAAGGCGCAGCCGATGTCGGCGGTCGGCCACGGCGCGCACGTCGGCATTCCGCCGTTCTCGCAGTGGAACAACCCCGAGCCGGAGGTCGTGCTGGTGGCGACCAGCGGCGGCGCGATCGTCGGGGCCACGCTCGGCAACGACGTCAACCTGCGCGATGTCGAGGGCCGTTCGGCGCTGCTGCTCGGCAAGGCGAAGGACAACAACGCGTCGGCGGCGATCGGTCCGTTCGTGCGGCTGTTCGATCGCAGCTTCACGCTCGACGACGTGCGCTCGACGACGGTGACGCTGCGCGTGCACGGCGACGATGGCTTCGAACTCGCCGGCGAGAGTTCGTTGAACAGGATCAGCCGCGACCCGGCCGATCTGATGCGTGCGACGGTGGGAGAACACCACCAGTACCCGGACGGCGTGTGCCTGTTCCTCGGCACCATGTTCGCGCCGGTGCAGGATCGCGACGGTGTCGGCAAGGGCTTCACGCACCACAGCGGCGACGTGGTCGAGATCGCGGCCGAACGGTTGGGTTGCCTCGCCAACACGGTGCGGCCGACCGCGCAGTGTGCGTCGTGGACGTTCGGCGCCGGCGCCTTGATGCAGAACCTCGCTGCGCGCGGTCTGCTCGCCTCCGGACCGGCGCACCCGGCCCGCGGCTGAGATGGAACGGCTGCGCTACGTCGCGGCCGCGCTGCTGCTCGGCGTCGTCGCTGCCGTCGTGTTCATGCTGCCGCTGTTCCCGACCGGCGCGCCGTTCGGGCCCCTGCTTCCCGCGTGCTGGCGAGCGACCTTGCCGATGGTTCCCGCCGTGGCGGCGGCGGCGTGGCTGGTGCGGCCGCTGGTGCGGCTGCGCGGGCGTGCGCAGTTGGGGTTGACCGGCAGCCTGCTCGCCCTGGCGGCGGCATTGCTGTTCGCGTTCCTGCTGCTCGCCGGTGGCGTGATGCTCGACGATGGAACGTTGCGGGAGGCTGTGCTGGCCGGCCTGGCGGCGGCCCCGATGGGCCTCGCGATGTGCGTGGTCACCGGCTACGTGACGCTGCCGATGGGCGTGTTGTTCGCCTGGCTCCTGCGGCCGTTGGCGGGTCCGCCGCCCGGATGGTCTGCAACGGTGCCTTGCCGCCGTTGCTCGGCAGCACCGGGAGCCTCACCGTGACGCCAGCCTCGGCGACCGTTCCGACCCTCGTGTTTGCGCCAGGATGGGCGCGCGAGCTGTAGGCTGCGCGCCTGCCAATGCGTGTGCGCCGCTGCTTCCAGATCGTGACGCTGCTCGGGTCACTGGCGGTGTGCTCGGCGCTCGGCGAGTGGTTGTGGCGTGCGGCGGTGCACGACCGCTACCGCCGCGACCGCGAGTTGTTCTCCGAACGGCTCTACGAGCTCGTCGACAGCGGCGCGATCTACGACCTGCGGCCCGACGCGGATGTCACCGAGACGATCGCCGACCCGCAGGGCGGGCCGCCGACCGTCGTGCGCTACCGGACCAACGCCGAACGCATGCCGGTGCACGCAACGTGGCCGCCGCCACGCGACGCGAACGTGCGCCGCGTGCTGTTCGTCGGCGATTCGTACACGTTCGGTTCGGCGATCGCCGAGGGCGACGCCTGGCCGTTCCAGACGCAGGCGGAACTGGCACGACAGGGCACCGCCATCTTCGCGATCAACGGCGGCGTGCCCGGCTACAACAGCCAGCAGGTTCTGGTGCGGCTGCGCGAACTGCTCGCTCGCCACGAACCGCAGCACGTCGTCTATGGCTTCGTGATGAACGACGCCGAGCCGCCGGTGTTCGGAGTGCTGCCGCCCGCGGATGTCTATCGCGAGGCGTGGTCGTGGCTCGCTGCCGACGCGCGGCACCTGGCAGGGTGGCTGACGATGGCGTTGGTCGACGATCGGTCGCCGTGGGCGCCGCTGCGGCAGCAGTACGCGGGTGACTATCGCGCGAGTTTCGCGCCCGGGGTCGCGAAGGCGCGCGACTGCCGCCGCGCGGTGGTGGCGATGCACGAGGCGTGTCGCGCGCGCGGCGTCGGGTTCACCGTCGCGATCCTGCCCGACTTCACGCAGCCGTTCGACGACACCTACGCCTACCGCGGGATCCACGAGCAGGTCGTGGCCTGGGGGCGCGAGGCGGGGTTCGCGACGGTCGACACGTTCACCGGTCTGTGCGGCGCCGACGCCGCGGCGATGCACGTGCCCGGCGATGGCCATCCGACACGCGAGGGCCATCGGCGGCTGGCGGTGCAGATCGCGGCCCGGTTGGCGGAGCAGTTCCGTGGCTGAACGGGCACCGGGACGCTTCGATGGGCTCGCGGTCGCGATCGGGCTCGGCGTCGTCTACCTGGTGTGCGCGCCCGGCGACCTGCACCACGAGTCGCTCGCCGTGCTGGGCCTGCCGAGTTTGCCGGCGGCGGCCGCCGACACGGGGCTCGCGACGGCGTTGCGGGGGATGGTTGCAGCGTTCGCCGGACTGGGAGTCGGCACCCATGCGGCGGCGTCGATCCTGTCGGCACTCGCCGCGGCGGTCGCCGTCTGGTGCGGGCACGGGGCGGCACGCGAGTTCGGGTGCGAGCGGCGGCGGGCACTCGCGACTGGCGTGTTCGTCGGCACGTGCCCGGCTGCGGCGACGGCGGCGACGATGATCCACACGCACGCGTTCGTCCTGGCGGTCGCGGCTGGTGGACTCTGGCTGGCAGTGGCGACGGCGCGGCGCGGTTCGATGCGGTTGGCGGCGGCGCTGGGCGTCGTCAGCGGCCTCGCGCATGCGGCGACGCCGGTCGGTGCGCTGGTCCCGGTCGCGGTACTGCCTTGGGTCGGGTTCGCGCGCGGTGCCGCCGTGCCGGCGCGCCGCGCGTTGGTGTTGGTCGCGGCGGCGTTGGTGATCGGACTCACCGTGGCGGCGGCGTTGCTGCGACTGCGCCTCACCGAGGGCATGCCGGCGTGGGAGGCGGTGCGCGCGTGGGACGTCGGCACGCTGCTGCCGATCTTCTTGCGCGATGCCGGTCGCAGCTACCTGCCGCTGTCGCTGGTCGTGCTCGCCGCGATCTGGTCGCGCACGCACCATCGCCCAGCGCTCGCGGTGCTCGCCGGTGTCGTGGGTGCGGTGCTGCTCGGTTGCCACACGACCGCGACGCTCGGCGACGACGGCTCGTTCGTGTTGCCCTTCCTGCCCGCTGCGGCCGTGCTGGCGGCGAGCTGGTTGCCGGTGCGCATGCTGTTCGTGGTGGTGCTGGCCGGCACCGGCATCGCCGGGACGAAGCTCGCGCTGCGCGTGAACTGGCACGCCGACGCGCAGTACGTCGCCGGCGTGCGGCAGGTCAGTGCGGGGCGCGCGTGCCGGCTGCTGATGGGGCCGCGGCGCGACGAAGCGGTGGTGCTGCGTTGCCTGCCCGAGATCACACCCGAGCGGTTGTTGCCGCACGTGGCGCCAGCACCCTCGGCGACGCCGGAGCAGCTGACCGCGCAGCTGATCGCGGCGGCGCGCGCGGGGCAGTGCGTGGTGATCACCGAGGAGGCCCAGGACGCGCTGCGCGACCCGTTCTTCCGCAGCTGTCATCCGGGTGCGGCGGCGCTGCTGCGGCAACTGGAAGCGGCATTCACCTGGCGCGCGGCGCGTATCGCCGGTTTCGCCGGCCACGAACTGGTGCCGAAGTGAAGGCCATCGCGGTGTTGTTCGCGGCGCTGCTCGCCGGCTGCGATACCGGGCCGGTGCAGCGTGCTCGCGACGGTCGTCCGGTGTTGCGCGTGCACCAGGACCGGCTCGGCAACCAGGGCTACTGCACGGTGTTCGCCGGTGCCGGCGTCCGGCTCGCGACCGGGTGCTACGCGAACGGCAAGCCGTTCGGCATCTGGAAGCAGTTCGACGCGGCGGGGCGCCTGGCGGCGCGCACGACGATGGCGGCGGGGGTGCCCGACGGCGAGGCGGCGACGTTCCACCCCGATGGCACGTGCGAGTCGAGTGGCGGGTACGTCCAGGGCCTGCGCGAGGGGCCGTGGTCGTTCCACGACGCGGCGGGCGCGGTCGACGCCGCGCGCACGGGGTTCTACCGCGGCGGTGTGCGCGTCGAGTGACGTCGGCCTCGCCTGTTTGCCGACGACCAGGTTTGCGTCAGTCGCGGCTCGGGAACAGCTGCGTGCGGGTGCCCGTGGTGAGGTCAACGCGAAGGATGCGCGCGTCTTCCAGCACCACGACAGTGTTCGCGTCGGGCCAGGCGAGGAGCCGGTGCCACCAACCGCTCGCACGCGAGGTGGGTGGGCGAACCGCCAGCTTTCGCGACAGCACGTCGAGGAACGCCAGTTCCTCGCCCTTGCCGCCCTTGCACCGCAGCCAGATCCGGCCCGCCGGGTCCCGCACCAGCAACGAGCCCCATTGGTTCAGCGGGGCGATCGTCTGGACCGACTGGAACGGCAGCCCGGCCGACAGCGGGATGTCGAGCTGCGCGCCATTCGTGGGCCGATACAGGAACAGGCGCGGCGGCGAGGTCTTCTTGCGGCTCGGATGGATCCTCGTGCACAGCACGTGGTCGTCGTCGACGAGGCCGAGGATCGAACATCCTTGCAGGGCTTCACTCGCGCGTTGTTCGCCTTGGCGCTGCTCCACCCATTGCCCGGTCGAACTGCCCTTCGGAACGAACAGCAGCGTGTCGCGCACGAGGTGCGCCGAGTGCTGATCCTCGAGCAGAGTCCTGCCGGTCGCCGGGTCGACGATGCGGGACGACCCTTGCGACAGCAGGCGCACGGCGTGCCCCGCGGGAGACACCGCAACCCGATCCTCGACGTCGACGACCCGGCGAGCCGTGCCGTCGTCATTCGTCGTCCACAGGGCGCCGTCGTCGCACCACACCGGCCGGTTGCCGGGCAAGCGCAGCGTCGTGATGTTGCGCAGTTCGGCGACGAGGCGTTGCCGTTGTGACGGGGTCGGGCGCGGGGCGCTCGTTCCCGCTACGTACGCGAGGGGCTCGCCGGTACCGGTCACCAGGTCGAACAGCTGGCACGGCCCGTCGCCGCGGAACACCCAGTACCGCTGCTGCGCCGCCATCGCCAGGCGATGCGGGCGCAGCGCGTTCGGCGAATGGAAGTAGTGGAAGCTGCCCAACTGCTCGGCGACACCGGTCTGCAGGTCGATCCGGATCGGCACGCCGAACCAGTCCGCCTGCTCGCTGCCTTCGGCGAACACGAAGCGGCCATCGGGGCTGAATCCGTGCACGTTGAGATCGGCGAGCCGCGTCAGGTCCGGGTGGCGGTAGCTCCAAACCCGCTCCCCGAGCCACACGCCAGCCGGCGCGAGTCCGAGCGCCGTTGCCAGCAATCCGACGCGCGCGGAGCGCAGTGGCCCGCCGCCGCGCCGGCCGCGCACCCACGACACGGCCGCAACCACCAAGCCGACCGGCGGCACCGCCCACAGCCAGTGCCACCACGCGAGGCCCTGTTCGAGGTTCGGGCTTTGCCGCAGCACCGCGAACACGCCCACCCCGAGCAGCAGCACGAACAGGATCGTGCCGCCGAGCGCCATGCGCCCGCCGGGCAGCCAGGTGCCGATCGCCCACACCCACGGCGCCAGCAGCAGCGCGCCACCGCAGCCGATCACCAGCGCCGGCCACTCGAGCCACACGTCGCCTTGCCAGTTCCACGCGAACAACCCGTTCCAATCGTCGCCGCGCAGGCTCAGGAACAGCTCGCCCACGGCGAGCCCGAGCAGCGGCAGCGCCAGCAGCGCGAGAACGAAGAACAGCAGCTTGCCGGCGAACGATGGCGCCAGCGCTCCGGGCAACCGCCGCACGAACTGGTCGTCCTTGGCGCCGAACTCGGCGCGCACCAGGCCCGGCGCTACGAACGCGACCACGCCGATCACGCCGGCGGCGACGAACCACGACAGCGCGTGCACGCCGAAGCCCTGGTCCAGCCAACGGTGCGTCGGCACCAGCGACAACCCGAGGCAGAGGCAGCCGAACACCAGCCCGAGGTAGGCGAGCAGCATGCCGCGCTGCGCGCGCCACTCCTTCCAGCACCAGGTGAGCGCGAGGTTCACGACGCCACCTCCGCCAGCACGCGCTGCAGGCCGCGCGGCGCCTGCACCGGCTCGTCTTCGCCGAGCACCTCCGCGAGCGTGCCGTGCCTGACGATGCGGCCGCCCTGCAGCACCGCGATGCGGTCGGCGATGCGGGCGGCGATGTCGAGTTCGTGCGTCGCGCACAGCACCGTGCGTTCGCCGGCGCGCAGCGCGTCGAGCACGCCCTGCAGCACCTCCTCACGCACCAGCGGGTCGAGGCCGGCGAACGGTTCGTCGAGCAGCAGCAACTCCGGCTCGGGGGCGAGTGCAGCGACCAGCATCGTCTTCATGCCCTGGCCGCGCGACATCGCCTTGACCCTGGTGCGCATCGGCACCGCGAGCCGCTCGCACAGCTCGGCGCACAACGACGTGTTCCAGGTCGGATACTGCGGCCGCAGGAACGTGAACAGGTCGCGCGCCGTCATCCACGGGTAGCAGTCCGGCACGTCGGGCACGTAGCCGATGCGTTGCAGCACCGCGCGGTGGGCGAGCAGCGGGTCCTGTCCGAACAACCGCACCGCGCCCGCGCGTGGGCGCAGCACGCCGAGCAGCACGCGCAGCAGCGTGCTCTTGCCCGCCCCGTTCGCGCCGAGCAGCACCGTCACCGCGCCGTCGCGCAGCGACAGGTCGAGCCCGTCGAGCACGCGCTTGCTGCCGTAGCCGGCCACCAATCCCTGCACCGTGAGCACCGAGTTCATGCCTTGCTCCTCTGTCTCCCCGTTTCCCCCTGGATCCCCTGCCGGCTGCGTGCGGTCGCGATCGTCTCGCGCAGCACGCGTTCGTCGTGACCGGCGCGCAACGCCGCCGCCGTCGCCGTCTGGAACGTCGCCAGCGTCTCCGCCAGCCGCAGCGCCTTCGCCACGTCGGGCCCGGCCGCGGTGACGTAGACGCCGGAGCCGTTCCTGCCTTCGGAGGCGCCGAGGTGCTCGAGGTCGCGGTACGCCTTGATCACCGTGTTCGGATTGACCAGCGCCTCGCCGGCGAGCCCGCGCACCGACGGCAGCTTGTCGCCGGGCCGCAGTTCGCCGCCGGCGATCGCGTCGAGCACGGCGGCGACGAGCTGCTGGCTCGGCGGCGTAAGGCTGTGCGGGTCGACGCGGACGTTCACGACCGTCCTATCGGTCTAGGACGGTAGTCGCTTGAGCCAGGGCGGCTGCGATTCCCCTGGTCGACAGGAACCGTCAGTGCTGACGGCGGAACGTCAGTCGCCGACCTTCCAGCGCCCGCGGAACGTGCGCGCGGGGGCGTCGACCGGTTCGCCGACGATGAGCTGCGGCGACTTCGTGCGCGGCACGATGCGCGTGGTGATGTCGAGGCCCGAGGCGCCGCTGCGGCCGGCGACGAAGCCGTGCACGTAGTGGCGTTCCAGCGACACCAGGTTGATGTCGCCCGGCCGCAGCACCTGGTCCTGCGTGCGCACGACGTCGACGTCCGCGGTCGACGTGAAGTCGGGCTTGCCGATTGCCTCGTAGTTGCTGACCAGCGCCGAGCCAGTCAGGCCGAGCGTGGTCACGATGCCGTAGGTGTGCGCGTGCGGCGTGATCGTGGCACCCGGTTCGAGCAGCCAGTGCAGCATCGTGAACGGCTCGGGTCCGTGGTTGCTGCCGATGCGGTGGCCCCTGCCGACTTCGCGTGCGTTCTCGGGCACCGGCACCCCGCCGAGCCGCACCGCGAACGACGCCAGCACCAGCAGGTAGCGGTCCTGGCCGCGCGCGCTGGTGTCGGCGAGCAGTTCCTTGCACACCGGCGTCACCTCGCGCACGAATTCCTCGACCGTCCAGTCGCCAGCTGCTTCCCGGTGCCGCCACGAGGTCGGCGCTCCGGGCACGGCTGCGACCGCGCAGGCGGCGGCGACGGTGCCGAAGAAGTCGCGGCGGGCGACCACGAGCCCCGGCGACGGAGAGACGGGTTCGGCGAACGGCAGATCGTCGTGGGCAGTCATGCGCCCGCTTACGGACCGGTCGCTGGGCACGACGCGAACGCGGCAGAAAACCCCGTCGCCGTTCAGGCCGACTTCGCCGCGGCCGCCGCCATCTTCGCCAGCACTTCCTCGGCCCACGGCTTCGGCGACATCGGGAAGCCGAGCCGTGCCCGGCTCTCGAGGTAGCTCTGCGCCACCGCGCGCGCCAGGTTGCGGATGCGGCCGATGTAGGCGGCGCGTTCGGTGACGCTGATCGCGCCGCGCGCGTCGAGCAGGTTGAACGTGTGCGCCGCCTTCAGCAACTGCTCGTAGGCCGGCAACGCCAGTTGCTGCTGCATCAGGTGCTGCGACTGCTGCTCGTGCGCACCGAACGCCGACAGCAGGAACGCGACGTCGCTGTGTTCGAAGTTGTAGGCGCTCTGCTCGACCTCGTTCTGGTGGAACACCTCGCCGTACTTCAGGCCCTGCGTGTACTGGAGGTCGAAGACGTTGGCGACGCCCTGCAGGTACATGCACAGCCGTTCGAGGCCGTAGGTGATCTCGCCGGTGATCGGCCGGCAGTCGATGCCGCCGACCTGCTGGAAGTAGGTGAACTGCGTCACCTCCATGCCATTGAGCCACACTTCCCAACCGAGGCCCCAACACCCGAGCGTCGGGTTCTCCCAGTCGTCCTCGACGAAGCGCACGTCGTTCTTCTGCAGATCGAAGCCGACCGCGGCGAGCGAGCCGAGGTACAGGTCGAGGATGTTCGCGGGTGCTGGCTTCAGCACGACCTGGTACTGGTAGTAGTGCTGCAGGCGGTTGGGATTCTGCCCGTAGCGCCCGTCCTTCGGCCGCCGGCTCGGCTGCACGTAGGCCGCCTTCCACGGTTCGGGGCCCAGCGCCCGCAGGAACGTCGCGGTGTGGCTGGTGCCGGCACCGACCTCCATGTCGTACGGCTGCAGCAGCGCGCAGCCCTGCTGGTCCCAGTAGGTCTGCAGGCGGAGGATCAGTTGCTGGAAGGTCAGCATCGCGGCGGGCGATCCTACGGCGCGTGGAGCGCCGGGCCAGAACCTCTCAATCGTGCGGGCCGATGTCGAAGCCGGCGTCACACCACCACGTCGACCGCGCCGGCGCGGACGGGAACGTGCGCACGAGGAAGCGGCGGCCCGCGGCGAACGCGGTCAGGGCGCTCGCGATCTCGTCGTCGGTGCCGGTGAGCCGTTCTGCTTCGCCGGGCGCGAGCGGCACCACGAGCCAGGTCTGCGGGTCGTCGCCGTTCACCCAGTCGATGCTCTCGGTGAACACGACTGCGAACGGCTGGCCGCAGTCACAGGCGGTGACGCGGATGCCGTAGTGCGACTCGTCGATCAGCCTGCGCACCGGCCGGGAGCGGGCCGCCTCCCAGGCCACCTCCACGTCGTCGCCGCGGCAGCGGGCACAGCCGGATGGCGGCGGGTCGGCGGCGCGGCCGGGCTCGTTGGCAGCGGGCACGCGGCCATGCTACCGCCGGAGGTGGCTACACTGCGCATGGCGGCCCGAGTGCGGGTGGCCGATGTTCGTGTGCGACCCCGGAGAATCCGATGACCGGCATCCTGTTGACGACGGACCTCTCGACCGAATCGCAGCGCGCCTTCGCACCCGTGCGGTCACTGGCGCAGCGCCTGAACCTGCCGGTCACCTTGCTGTCGGTGATCGAAGACGTGCCGTTCGAGGCGATGGCCGCCGGCGTGCTGGCGGTCTACCCCGACCGCACCCAGGTGCGGCGCGACCACGAGCAGGCGCTGGCGGCGTTGGCCGACAAGCTCGGTCGCGACGTGTGCCGGCAGTGCACCGTGGTCGAGGCGGCCGACGTGCCCGGCGCGATCGTCGGCCAGGCGCAGAAGATGGCGGCCGACTACATCGCGATGGCGACGCACGGCCGGTCGGGCCTGCGGCGGCTGCTGCTCGGCTCGATCGCCGAGCAGGTCGTGCAGCACGCCCACGTGCCGGTGCTGCTGTATCCGCCGCCGGCGTGAGCGTGGCCCGTCGGTCTCACGTGCCTGCCGTCACCGTGGCCAGCAGGTCCGCTGCGCGCCACAACAGGTAGCCCGGCAGATTGAGGATCCGGTACCGCGCGGTGTCGCCGACGGTGGTCTTCACCTCGATGTCCTGCACCGAGGGCGCATTGGTGTCGCTGCGGAGCGCCGTCCGCAGCCCGCGTTCGTGCACGAACTGGTGCAGGGACTTCATCGCGCCGGCTGCTCCCGACTTCAGTTCGACCGGCACGATGCGTTGAGCGGCCTGCAGCAGGTAGTCGATCTCTCCGGGGCGCCCAGCGCTGCGTTGCCAGTAGTGCAGCGAGGGTTCGGAGCCCAGCGCAGGCTCCAGCACCCGCAGTTGCTGGCCGGCGAGTTGCGCCGCCAGCCTGCCACGAACGGCGTCCGTCAGTTGCGACCACGCCGGGAAGCTCGCCGTCGCTGGCGTGCCCAGCAACCCGTGCGCGAGCCCGATGTCGAGCAGGACGACCTTGCGGTTGCGGGCGTGCACGCTGCCGCCGAGCGGCAAGCCGTTCGCCGTGCTGTGCGGCACGGCCGTCACCACGCGCGCCTGGGCCAGCAGTTCGAGTGCACGAACGACCTGCTGTTGCTTCACGCCGTCGCCGACGCGCGCGTGCACGAACTTGTCGCCGAGTTGCTCGGCGACGGCGAGCAGCACCCGGTCGAGGACCGCCGGATCCATGCGCCCGACGTAGCGCCGGAAGTCGTCGCGATACGCGGTCAGCAGGTCGGTCTGCAGTTGGCGGCAACGACGCGGGTCGGCGTGCTCGACGTCGGCGGCGACCACGGCCGGCATGCCGCCGACCATCGCGAAGCGTTCGTACCACGAAGTTGCGGCGTCGTGCACCGTGTCGCCGATCCCCTGCCCCGGCCGCCACGCCGTCAGGCGCGCCAGCAGTTCGTCCTGCGAGTGAGCGCGCAGGAACTCGGCGAAGCCCATCGGTTCGACGTGGCGGTAGGTGACGCGGCCGACCGGCATGCGCATCGCTGCGTCCGCGAGCGCGAACTCGAGCAGGCTGCCAGCAGCGACGACCGGCAGGGCTGGCATCTCTTCCGCGAACCACCGCAGGCTGCCGAAGGCCTGGGGAGCCGCCTGGATCTCGTCGAGGAACAGCAGCGTCTGTCCGGGCGCGATCGGGCGCCGCAACGCGAGCGCGAGGTCGCCGAGCATGCGGCGGGGATCGCCACCGGCGAAGACGCGCGCCAGTCGCGGGTCGCGTTCGAGGTTCGCTTCGACCAGCTCGCGGCCGTTGCGCGCCGCGAGGTCGCGCACCAACCAGGTCTTGCCGACCTGCCGGGCGCCTCGCAGCACGAGCGGGCGACGGGACGGGTCGGCCAGCCAGGCGTCCAGCGAGGGAGCTAGGCTCCTTAGCATGCGGCTCAGACTATCGAAACAACACGTTGTTTCGGTGAGTAGATCTACAAAACAACGCGTTGTTATTCGAGGCTTCCACGAGAACCAGGCTCGCTCAGGCAGCCCGCCGAAGCCGGGTCAGGGCGGCTGTGGTGGCAGCGAGCCGGCTGTGGCGAACACTCCGCCGGTCGCACAACGCACAATGCAGGCCCGCGCCATGCCCCCGTTCCGGACCATCCTGTTCCTGATCACGCTGCCATGGTTGGTGGCGCAGGAACAGGAAGGGGAACGATCGCACCTGCCAGCGCCGGCCGGCGCACGAGCCACTGCGGCGATGCTCGGCATGCTGCCGACCGCGGCGGTCGCCGTCGCCGAACTGGTGGACCCGGCGGCGACGGTGACGGCGCTGCGGCAGGCACTCGGTGATCTGCCAGCGGGATTGCGCGAGCACTTCGGCGTGTCGGCGTGGGCGGGGCTCGCCGGCTTGTGGGTCGCGATCGACGGCGACCCCGCGGCGTTCGCGGCGACCGTTGCCAGCGGCGGCGCGGTGTTCGCGTTGGTGCCCGGCCGCCCGCGTCCCGGCTTCGTCGGCATCGCGCGTCCCGGTGATGCCGACGCGACGGCACGGTGGCTGCAGCGGTTCGCCGCGAAGATGGCGCGCGAGCAGGTGGGCGGGCTGGTGGTGTTCGGTTCGGGACGCGAACTCGTCGCGAGCACGGCGGCGCGGGCCGGGGCGGCACCCAGCCGCTGGGC
>JBASWX010000280.1:0-5082 GCA_049276695.1 Planctomycetota bacterium | reverse complement strand
GCGTCGCGCTGACCGTCGACGAGGTGCTGCGCGCGCGGCCCGAACTCGGCGAGTTCGCCGAGTGCCTGCGGCAGCTGCTCGCCGGCGACCCGCTGGTGCAGACCCCGGACGGCGTTCGCTTCGTGTTGGCGTGAGGCCCTACGCCTTCGCCGAGCCGACGCGACCGACCGCCGGATGGCTCGCGGTGACCTCGGTGCTCGTCGACTCCTTGCCGTCGTAGCTGAGCAACCGGCCCTTGCCGCCTTCGATCGTCTCGATGTGCACGGGGCGCTGCCAGAGCCGGAACAGGCCCTGCAGCGTCAGCTGCGCCTGCTCCAGCTGCAGGTCGCCGCCGACCCACTCGTGCACCAGGTACAGCTCGCCGCGGTTCTTGTGGTTGCCGTCGACGACCTTGATGATCGGATTGCCGAAGTTGGTCAGCGCCGCCAGCAGCTGGTTCTTCACCTTGGTGTAGTCGCGGTCGACGATCACCAGCTGCCCGGACTGCGGGTCCTGACCGTAGACGAACATCTTCTGGTCCTCGGCGAACTCCGGCGTCACGAACTCGTCGATGAAGGTGACGTCGTTGTAGATGCGCCGCACGTCGAACACCTTCTTGCGGCCCTCGTTGCTCGGCCGGTTCCAGCGCCGCCGCTGCTCGGGGTCGTCGCACGCCATGAACTCGGGACCGAAGCGGCCGGTGTTCCAGCGTTCCTCGATGTGGCGGAACAGCTCGACGCCCATCTTGTACGGGTTGATCTGACCCGGCCGCGTCGACAGCGTGCCGCTGTGGGTATCGCAGTACTGCACGATCTCGCTGGCCTCGCACAGGTGCCTGGTCATCAGCTGGCTGTGCCAGAACACCGCCCAGCCCTCGTTCATGATCTTGGTCATGCCCTGCGGCGCGAAGTAGTAGGCCTCGTCGCGCAGCATCGCGAGCACGTCCTGCTCCCAGGTCTGCAGCGGCGCGTGGTCGAGCAGGAACTTCAGCACGTCGCGCGCGGGTTTCGCCGGGAACTGGCGCGCTTGCGTGTCCTCCGCCACCATGCGTTCCTTCTCCTTCTTGAGGAACGCCGGCGGATTGATGTAGCGGTCCATGTAGTCCTTGGCCGCGATCTTCTTGACCTCGCGCGACTCCGGCTCGTCGTTCGCGTTCTCGCGCGCGCTCTCGCGCGGCTCGGTGCCGCGGTCGATGTACGGCGAGTACGGATCGATCAGGTTGTCGAGCGAGTGGATCACGTCGATCAGGTTCTCGACGCGCTCCACGCCGTGGCGGTCCATGTAGCGGCGGATGCGCGCGCCGTGGTTCGCCAGCACGTCCATCATCTTGCGCGCGGTGTGCGCGAACCACGCGTTGTTCTTGAAGAAGTCGCAGTGGCCGTAGACGTGCGCCATCACCAGCTTCTGCTCGGTGATCGAGTTGCTGCGCATCAGGTACGCGTAGCAGGGGTCGTTGTTGATCACGAGCTCGTAGATCTTCGACAGCCCGTACGCGTACGACTTGGTCAGGTGCTCGTACTCCATGCCGAAGCGCCAGTGCGGGTAACGCACCGGGAAGCCGCCGTAGCTGGCGACCATGTTCAGCTCGTCGTGGTCGACGAGCTCGAAGATCACTTCGTAGAAGTCGAGGCCGTAGCTCTTCGCGAGGTCGCGGGTCTCGTCGCGCAGCGCCGCCAGTTCGGGGGTCAGGTTGCCCATGCGAGCGTCGTGGGGATCACCAGTGCCATCGGCACTGCACGGCTGAGACTAAGGCCCAACGCGCGCCTCGCCACCTGGGAAGTCGGCACGAGGGACGGACGCCGACGCGGGCTACCATCCCCGGCCCGTGCCGTCCGGCTCCACCGCCACCGCCGCGACCCTGTCCACGATCGCGCCGATCGACTCGCTCGGCGACCTGACGATCCCGTTCGTGCTCGCGGTGATCGCGGCCGGGCTCGGTGCCGCCGCGATCGCGGCGCGGGTGCTGCGGCTGCCCGCAGCCACCGGCCGGCTCGCCAGCATCGACGGCCTGCGCGGCTTGCTCGCCTGGTTCGTGTTCGTGCACCACGGCGCGCACTGGTACGTGTTCGCGCACACCGGGAACTGGCGCCACGACGGCTCGCGCGTCGTCGCGTACCTGGGCCGCGGCAGCGTCGCGATGTTCTTCATGATCACCGCGTTCCTGTTCACGTCGCGGCTGCTGGAGACCCGGGTGCGCGGCTTCGATTGGCTGCGCTTCCTGGTCTCGCGCGTACTGCGGCTCACACCGCTGTACCTCGCCGCGATGCTGGTGCTGTTCCTGTGCGTCGCCGCCGCCAGCGACTTCACCCGCGTCGAGCCGTGGCCGGTGCTCGCCGCGAACGCGCTGCGCTGGCTGACCTTCACCGTCGCCGGAACTCCCGACCTGAACGGGGTGCACGGCACCGAGCTGTGGATCGCCGGCGTGGTGTGGTCGCTGCCGTACGAGTGGTTCTTCTACCTGCTGCTGCCGCTGCTGGCGTTGGCGATCGGCTGCCGGGTGCCCTGGGGCTGGTTCGCACTCGCCGTCGCCGCCGCCGCCGGGCTGTGGCTGTTCGCGCCGTTCTGGCCGTTCACGCTCGCGTTCGTGCCGGGCATGGCCGCCGCCTGGCTCGTGCGCTCCGAGCGCTTCCGTACCTGGTCGCGTTCCCCGCTCGCCGCGCTGGTCGTGCTCGCGGCAGTCGCACTCGCCGTGGCGCGCTTCGCCTTCCCGTTCGACGCCAAAGCGCTGGCGCTGCTCGGCGTCGCCTTCGCGCTGATCGCCGGCGGCAACGACCTGTTCGGCATGCTGTCGTGGCGCTGCTCGCGGCTGCTCGGCGACGTCAGCTACAGCGTCTACCTGCTGCACGGCCTGTTCCTCGCCGCGGTGTTCCACTTCGGTCTGGGTCTCGAGTCGGCGCGTGGACTCTCACCCGGGCAACACCTGGCGCTCGTCGTCGCACTCGTGCCGGTGCTGCTGCTGCTCGTATGCGCGACGTTCCGCTGGATCGAGAGCCCGCCGCTGCGGCGCGTCGACGCGGTGACCGCGGCCATCCGGGCGGCGTTCCGCCGGCGCGCATAGAAGCGGGGCGTGGTCGTGGCCCGCGCGCGCAGGAACCGCTCCGTCGCGAGCATCGCCGGGAACGTTGTGCGATAGTCACGCACCCGTCGCCATGTCGACATTGCAGCAGCGCAAAGCCGAGAACAGTCGCCTGCTGCGACAGGAACTCGCGCAGGGCGCCCTGACCCACACCGCCCGACCGGAGGTCCTGGTGCTGAACCACTCGGACCTGTGCAACCTGCGGTGTGTGATGTGCCCGCGACACCTGGCCCAGGGCACCCACCGGCTGGCTGCCGCCGTGCTCGAGCGCCTGTGCGACCGGCTGCTGCCGACCGCGCGCAAGCTGACGTTGACGACCGCCGGCGGCGAACCGCTGCTGGCCGACTTCGACCTGCTGCTCGCCAAGGCACTCGAGTACGAAGCTCGCCTCGACGTGGTGACCAACGGCGTGCTGCTGACGCCCGAGCTGTATCGGCGCGGACGGGGCACGTTCGACCACGTCAACGTGTCGGTCGACAGCCACGTGCCCGCGGTCTACGAACACATCCGTCAACCGGCCAGCTTCGCCCGCGTGCACGCCAATCTCGTCGCGATTCGCGACGAGCGCCGCACCCGGCCCGACGATGTGCTGTGGTCATTGAGCGCCGTGGTGATGCGCGCCAACGTCGGCCACCTCGCCGAGTTCGTCGAGTTCGCCGGCGGCGTCGGCGCCGACGGCGTGATCCTGCAACCGCTGTCGCACGCCGTGAAGCCGACGCCGGAACAGGACCCCTCGACGCAACCCGGTTCGGCGGTCGTCGCGCGCGAACTGGCCCGGGCCGGCGACGCGGCGCGCGCACACGGTGTCAACCTGCTGCTCGGCGAGCTCGGCTTGCCGTCGGTGATCGTGCGCCCGTTCCGCGACAAGGTCCCGCCGCCGATGCTGGGCCATGGCATCTGCCAGATGGCCGCGCAGAACTTCTCGGTGATGTACACCGGCGAGGTCTACCCATGCTGCATCCCGACGGACTACCGGCTCGGCAACGTGCTGTTCGAGGATCCGTTCGCGATCTGGAACGGCAAGCCGTGGCAGTCGCTGCGTCGTCTGCACCACCAACGCACCGGATCGGTGTTCTGCTCCGGCTGCGTGCATGCCCCACACCTGCCGGCGCGCCGTCACCCGGCCTTGGATCGCCGCCTGGCGCGCGCGCGCGTGTTGACCAACCACGCGTTGGGCCCACTCAAGCGCTGGCTCGATGGCCGCGCCGGAGTCGCTCGTGGTGATTGAATCCGGCGATCAGCCCAGGCGGATGGCGACCATGGCGGGGCCCCGGATCGCAGCGCGGCAACGCCTCCTGTTCATCGGCGACAGCAACACCGCCACCGAGTACCGCACCCGGTTCCCGCCGCACGGCTACGGCTACGTGATGTTCGTCGCGACGATGCTCGCGGCGCGCCACCCCGAGCTGCGCCTCGACGTCGTCAACCGCGGCAACGACGGCGACACCATCGCCGACCTGGCGCGTCGCTGGCAGCAGGACGTGCTCGATCTGCGTCCCGATCACCTGTTCGTGTTGATCGGCACCAACGACATCGCGTACCGTCATCTACCCGGTGATGCCGACCGTCAGGTTGGCGACGACTCGTACGCGGCAACGCTGTCGCGCCTGCTGACTCGAACCCGTGCCAGCACTTCGGCGACCATCACGTTGATCGAGCCGATGCCATTCGAGATTCCGCCGGGACACCCACAGCAGGCGAACCACGACCTGGAACGGCTGTGCGGCTGCCTGGCGGCGGTCGCCCGCGAACACGGCTGCGGCCTCGTGCCGGTGCGCGCCGGGCTCACCGCGATCATGCAGCGGGGCGAAGCCGGCGGTTGGTACCAGAACTTCAACCACCCCGCGTTCCCCGGCCACGCCTACATCGCGCAACAGGTGTTGCGGCACCTGGGCTGGCAGCTCTGACTCTTTTTCGACAGTTGCTGGTTCGGCGCGGTCGGACGCTCCCAGGTGATTCGCGAACTGTGCGTCGCTGGCGCGTGAAATGTAGTGCCAACGATCGAGATTCTCCCGGTGGCTCGACGT
>JBASWX010000279.1:0-1967 GCA_049276695.1 Planctomycetota bacterium | reverse complement strand
CGCCGAGCGCTTGCTTCGGCGGGCTCGCCGGAATCAGGCACTCGGGCCCCGCACCGATCAGGTCCTTCCTGCCGGCGTCGAGCAGCGCCTGCCGCACGGTGAACCAGTTCTCCGGCTTGAAGTACTGCATCAGCGCGCGCTGCACTTCGCGGTCCTTCAGCTTCTTCACCGTCGCGACCGGCTGCATCGTCATCGGATCGAGCCCCGTCCAGTACATGCACGTCGCGATGTCCATCGGTGCCGGGATGAAATCCTGCACCTGCCGCGGCCGGTAGCCGCGCTGCTTCAGGAACACCGCCAGCTCGATCATCTCGTTCACGCCTGAACCCGGGTGCGAGGCGATGAAGTACGGGATCAGGTACTGCTCCTTGCCGGCGCGCTCGCTCGCCGCCGCGAACTTGCGCGCGAACTCGTCGAACGTCGCCGTCGCCGGCTTCTTCATCAGCGACAGCACCTTGTCGCTGGTGTGCTCCGGCGCGACCTTCAACTGGCCGCCGACGTGGTGCTTCGCCATCACGTCGAGGTACTCGTCGTCGAGGCGCGCGAGGTCCATCCGGATGCCGGACGCGACGCGCACCGTCTTGATGCCGGGCACCTCACGCACGCTCTTCAGCAGGTCCTTGGTCGGGCCGTGGTCGGTGCCGAGCAGCTTGCACACGGTCGGGTGGATGCACGACAGCCGGCGGCACTTCGCCTCGATCTCGGGGCGCGTGCACCGCATCCGGTACATGTTCGCGGTCGGCCCGCCGACGTCGCTGAGGTGGCCCTGGAACGCGGGGTCGCGCGTCATGCGTTCGACCTCGCCGACGATCGAACGCGGGCTACGGCTCTGGATCGCGCGGCCCTGGTGCATCGTGATCGAACAGAACGTGCAGCCGCCGAAGCAGCCGCGCATCGTCGTCACCGAGTCCTTGATCATCGCGTGCGCGGGGATCGGCTCGCGGTAGCTCGGATGGGGTCGCCGCGTGTAGGGCAGGTCGTAGATCGCGTCCATGCCCGCTTCGTCGAGCGCCAGTGCCGGCGGGTTGACGACCAGCAGCCGGTCGCCGTGCTTCTGCACGAGGCGGCGGCCGTTCTTCGGATTGGTCTCGTGATGAACGTGCCGGGTTGCGGTCGCGAACGCGACCTTGTCGGCGGTCACCGCTTCGAGGCTCGGCAGCTCGACGGTCTTGTTGTCGCACGCGGCGTCGTGCCATTCGTGCGCTGGCAGCGGTTCCTTGCTGCCGAGCAGGTAGGCGACACCTCGCAGATCGCGGCACGCGGTGATCGGCAGCCCGCTGGCGAGGCGGCGGCAGACTTCCACGAGCACGCGTTCGCCCATGCCGAAGCCGACGAGGTCGGCCTTCGACGTGGCGAGGATGCTCGGCTTCACCGTCTCCGACCAGTAGTCGAAGTGCGCGACGCGGCGCAGCGACGCCTCGACGCCGCCGGCGACCACCGGCACGCCGGGGAACGCTTCGCGGCAACGCTGCGCGTACACGTTGGTCGCGCGATCAGGCCGCAGTTCGATCCTGCCACCCGGCGAGTAGGCGTCGTCGTTGCGCCGCTTCTTGTTCGCCGTGTAGTGGTTGATCATCGAGTCCATGTTCCCGGCGCTGACCGCGAAGCAGAGGCGCGGCCGGCCGAACTGGCGGAACGCGTCGGCGGTGTTCCACGCCGGTTGCGGCAGGATCGCGACGCGGAAGCCAGCAGCCTCGAGCACGCGGCCGAGCAGGGCGGCGGCGAACGACGGGTGGTCGACGTAGGCATCGCCGCTGACGAACACGACGTCGACCTCGTTCCAGCCGCGTGCCCGGCACTCGGCCAGGGTCGTCGGCAGGAAGTTGGTCGCGGGCGGCGCGCTGCAGGGGGAGGCCATTGGGGGCGAAGATGGTAGCCGATCGGCAGGCAATGGGTGGACAGGTGCGCTCGCTCCGCCCGCCGCTCGCGCCGCAGCCGTGGGCTGCCAGCTCCACGCGGCCCTGGCG
>JBASWX010000278.1:0-11926 GCA_049276695.1 Planctomycetota bacterium | reverse complement strand
GTGCTGCCCGCCGAGCACGCGCTGGCGCGCACGCGACCGACCGACAACGTCGTGCAGTTCACGACGCGCCGCTACCGGCAGAATCCGCTGGTCGTGCAGGGGCCCGGAGCCGGGCCCGAGGTCACCGCGGCGGGCGTGTTCGCCGACCTGCTGCGCGTCGCGGCGGCGTTGGGAGCACGGCTGTGACCGCGAAGGGCTCGGCGGTCGCGTTAGCCCCGGGCTCGATCGGCAACTGCGCCGTCGGCTTCGACGTGCTCGGCCACTCGCTTGCCGGCCCCGGCGACCGGGTGCGGGTCACCAGCACCGACACCGGGATCGTGCGCATCCTCGCGGTGCGTGGGTGCGAGGTGCCGCTGCCGCTGCAGGCCGAACGCAACACCGCCGGGCGCGCGCTGCTGGCGCTGCTCGCACACGCCCCGACCGGCACGGGGTTCGACGTCGAGATCGACAAGGGCATCGCCTTCGGCTCGGGCATGGGCGGCTCGGCGGCCTCGGCGGTCGCCGCGGTCGTCGCCGCGAACGCGCTGCTGCCGGCGCCGCTCGACCTCGCGACGCTGTACGCCGCGGCGATGGCGGGCGAGGCGGTCGCCAGCGGCAGCGCACACGGCGACAACGTCGGGCCGGCGCTGCTCGGCGGGCTGGTGATCGCGCCGGCCGAAGGCGCGCCGGTGCGCGTGCCGGTGCCGGCATGGCTGCACCTCGGGCTCGTGCGCCCCCACTTCGCGATCGAGACGCGCGCGGCGCGCGCAGTGCTCGCGGCCCCGTACGAGCTGCGGTCATTCGTCGCACAGAGCGAGGGCCTCGCGCTGGTGCTCGCGGGTTGCTTTCAAGGCGACGCGGCATTGATCCGGCGCGGGCTGCGCGACGTGCTGGTCGAGCCGCGGCGCGCGCCGATGATCCCGGGCTTTGCGGCAGTGAAGGCCGCCGCCTTGGCCAACGAAGCGTTCGGCGCGAGCATCGCCGGTGCCGGTCCTGCGGTGTTCGGCTGGTTCGAGTCGCGAGCCGCCGCCGAACGCGGCGCCAACGCGATGCAGGGCGCGTTCGCCGCCGCCGGCCTGCGCAGCGACCGACTCGTCAGTCCCGTCGCCGGGCCCGCCGCCGCGGTCGTGCCATGAACGTGCGCAGCACACGCGGCGCGGGCCCCGTCGCGCTGTCAGCGGCGATCGCCCAGGGCCAGGCTCCCGACGGTGGCTTGTACATGCCACCCGAACTGCCGGCATCGACGGGACCATGGGGCGAGGATCTGCCGGCGCGCGCGCTCGCCGCGCTGCAGCCGTTCTTCACCAGCGACCTGCTCGCACCCCACCTCGCCGCCTGCATCGCCGAGAGCTTCACGTTCCCGGCCCCGACGCGCTGGCTGCGCGGCGACACCGGGCTGCTCGAGCTGTTCTGGGGCCCGACCGCGGCATTCAAGGACTTCGGCGCCCGCTTCCTCGCCGCCTGCCTCGCCCGGCTGCCGGCTGCCGCGCCGCGCACGGTGCTGGTCGCGACTTCGGGCGACACCGGCGCCGCGGTCGGCGCGGCGTTCCATCGCCGGACCGGCTTCCGCGTCGTCGTGCTCTACCCCGATGGCCGGGTCTCGCCGCGGCAGGCGCACCAGCTCGGCGCCTTCGGCGACAACGTCACGACGCTGCGCGTCGCCGGTTCGTTCGACGACTGCCAGATGCTGGTGAAGGCCGCGTTCGCGGACCGCGAGCTGGTGGCGCAACACGGGCTGGTGTCGGCCAACAGCATCAGCCTCGGGCGCCTGCTGCCGCAGCTGGCCTACTACGCCCACGCCGCACTCGACGCCCGCGCGCGCGGCCTGCCTGCCGTGAACTTCGTCGTGCCGACCGGCAACCTCGGCAATGCGTTCGCCTGCCTGCTGGCGCGCGACTGTGGGCTGCCGATCGGCCGCATCGTGCTGGCGACGAACGCCAACCGCGTGCTGCCGACGTTCCTCGCCAGTGGCCGTTACGAACCGGCGCCGAGCGTCGCGACGTTGGCGAACGCGATGGACGTCGGCGCGCCGAGCAACCTCGAACGGCTGCGCCATCGTTACCCGGATCCCGCGCGGGTCGTCAGCGCCGACTGGGTCGACGACGCGACCATCCGCGCAACCGTGCGCAGCACGTGGCAGACCACGGGTGCGATCGTGTGCCCGCACACCGCGTGCGGCCTCGCGGCGTTGGAGCGGCTGCGTGCACGCGGCGAGACCGGGACCTGGATCGTCGCGGCGACGGCACACCCCGCGAAGTTCGATACGGTGATCGAGCCGATCGTCGGCCCGGTTCCCGTGCCGGCCGCGCTGCAGGCGCTGCTCGCCCGCCCGTCGCGGGCCGAGCCGCTGGCACCGACCCTCGCGGCGCTGCGCACCAGGCTCGCATAGAACGGGTCCCCGTACGCACGCGCGGCGTGCCCAGGGCTGCCCCCGGACACGCCGCGCCGTGCTCGATCAGCGGATCAGAAGTCGCCGACCGTGCACTTCAGGCCGTTCGACGTCAGCACGCCGAGGCCGAGGGCCGGGTTCGCCGCGACGCCCAGCACCGCGCCCTGCACGTTGAACTGGAAGCCGAGGAAGAACGGCGGCGCCGCCGGCAGGTTGAGCGCCGTCCACGTCACCGAGCTCGGCGGCAGGAACGACGCGCCGAGCGTCACGTCGAGACTGGCGTTGAGCCAGCAGCCAGTGGCGCCGATCAACAGCCCGAGGTCCAGACCCGGCCGGGCCAGGCCGAGGATGCCGACGTGGGCGAGCGCGCCCGCGGGGATGTTGCTGGTCGTCACGTTGAACGCGACGGCCGCCGCGCCCTGGACCGGCCGGCCGATGGCGGCGAGGGCCAACGGCGCGGTGTCGGACGCGTAGGTGATGATCGGCAGCGCGGTCGTCAGGTCACTGTTGCCCGGATTGAGGTTCGCGCCGCCCGGCGAGTAGCCGACCAGGAACGGGTTGCCGAGCACCGAGGTCACGCCCCAGGCGATCGTGCACGTGCCGGTGGCCGTGTTGATCTGGAACTGCAGGAAGTTGGCGTTCGCCGCCGTGGCGCCGCCGAAGTCCCACACGCCGTCCCAGGTGATCTGCGCCTGGGTGCCGGACTCTTCGTACTTGACCTGGCCGCCGGCGACGATCGCCGGGTTGTAGTCGTGCCAGCAGTAGAAGGCGGTCGCGGGGTTGGACAGGAAGGTCCCGACGTTCGGCGTGAAGGCGTTGGTGTTGCCACCGGCCGTCGCGACCCAGCCATTGGAGCCGACCGTGAGGCCGAGCGTGCCGGCCGCGACCTGCGAGTCGTCCGTCAGTGCGAGCGTCACCGGGGCGCTGAGGCTGCCAACCGCGTTGTACGTGCCGCCGGGCAACACGACGTAGCCGCTGCCGGTCGACGTCAGCGTGATGGCGGTGTTGGCGAGGTCGAACGCAGCGGCGGTCCCGAAGTACTCGTAGAACGACGCGTACTGGGCAACGCAGCCAGGACCCTGGCTCACGACCGTCGCCATCTGCAAGCCGGTGGGGCCGTTGATGTTCACCGAGAAGGTGCCGGTGCCGCCGCCGAAGCCGCCGACGCGGATGAAGTAGGTCGTGCCGCCGGTGACGGGGATGCCCAGCAACCGCGAGGCGAGCCCGCAGGAGTCGTCGTTGCAGCCGAGGCTGACGAGGCCGCCGCAGCCGGCGGTGCCGTCGAACACCTGGAGCGTGCTGTCGTAGGTGGTGCCAGTGCACAGGTCGACGTCCAGCGTGCCGGCCGACGGCGGGACGTAGGAGAACCACACGTCGTTGGCGCCAGCACCACACGGCCATGCCGGTGCCGAAGTGGTCGAGCCGACGTTCGTGTACGGGCCGTTGAGGCCCTGACCGATGGACAACGCGCCGGTGCAGTCATCGCCCTGCGCACGGGCGAGACCGGAGAACGCGACGCTAGCGGTCGCGGCGAGCAGGGAAACCTGGGAGATTCGCATAGAAAGAAGGGGCCGCGTGGATCGGGGGTGACGAGGGAGACGGAGCAACACCGCGGTTGTGCGCCCGATCTGGACAGGAGATGACGAGGGTAGGAAGGCTGGTGAACGCGTCAATGCCCTGCCGGGTGTGATCCGCTGCGAGCCTCAGCCGTGCGGCGCGCTGTTGCTCTCGGCCGCATGCTCCCGGTACGCGACGCGACCCGTCGGACCGGCCACGGGGCCAACCGACGGGTCGCGGTGGAGCGGTCAGCGCCTGCTGCGGCTCACTGGATGCCGAGCAGCAATTGCAGGCCGTTCGTGGTCGCCGCGCCGAAGGGGTTGAACGACGGCTTGAAGATCGCCGACTGCGTGTTCACCACCAGGCCCGACGCGGACGGCACGTTCGGGATCACCCACGACGCGCTGGCCGACGGCGACGTCGCCGGGAACGTGTTGACGACGTCCAGAGTCTGGTAGAGGTAGCAGTTCGGCATGTTGATGATGCCCAGGTTCAACGGCGGTGCGATCGCGTTGGTCGACAGGATCGAGATGCCGAGCAGCGAACCGGCCGGCACGTTGCTGGTGACCAGGTTGATCGTGGTGCCGAGGATCGGCCGCGCCGACGACGCCAGCGCGAGGTTGGGGATCGACGCGCCCGAGCACAGCGACAGCCCGCCGGCGAGGCCAGCGGAGATGTCCCAGCTGCCCGGGTCCGCCGCGCCGCCACCCGGCGTGTAGCCGACCAGGTAGTCGTTGCCAGCGGCCGTGACGGCCTGGTAGATGACGTGCACGGTGCCGTTCGGGAAGAACTGGTACTGGAAGGTCGCCGTGCCACCGCCGCTGAAGTTCGGTACGGCGGTGTAGCTGATGCGCGCGACCGCGGCCGAGACGTCGGCCCTGACCATGCCAGTGGTCGGGTTCAGGTCGTGCCACAGCGCCGCCCAGGTCCGCTGGCCGGCGAGGAAGCCGCCCGACGACGGCGTGTAGCTGCTGCCGTTGTTCGCCGACGAGATGAAGCCGTTCGAACACACCCACAGCGTGTTGGTCGAGCCGCCCGGGAACGGCAGCGCGAACGGCAGCGCGACCGAGACGGTCGTGTCGTCCGACATCGTCAGGTTGGTGCCGGCCGGCGCGACGTAGCTGCCGGCACCCGGGCCGAGCGTGTAGTTGCTGCCGTTGAACGTCATCGTCCACGATGAGTTGGCGAGGTCGAACGCGCTCGCCGGCGAGAAGAACTGGTAGAACGACGCTTGGCAGTTGTTGCCGCCGCAGCCGGTGCCGACCGGGGTGACCTGCGCGAACGTCGAGCCGCTCGGCGCCTTCGCCGCGACGGTGACGAACAGGGCCCCGGGCCCGACGCGCGCTTCGTCGATCGTGGCGCCGGCGTTGCCGGGCGGGAAGTTGGCGTCGAAGCCGAAGTTGTAGATGGTGTTCCACTCCAGCGGGTTGTTCGCCGGCGCGGTGAACACGACCTCGTTGCCGACCCGCGCGCCGGTCCAGTTGTTGAGCGCGTTGGCGTCGATGTCGCGGAAGCTGAAGTTGCTCGCGACCGCACCCGCGTCGATCGGCAGGCGCAGCGAAGCACCGGCGCGGCTGTTGTCGACGTTGTGCACCGCGTACTCGTAGTGGTAGTTGCCGCCGCCGAGCGCAGTCACCTTCGACGCGACGAAGAAGCGGCCGTCGTCGTTGCCGTTGCCGCCGCTGTTGACGTCGGCGCCGGTCCAGTGCTGCAGCACCGAGCCGAACGTCTCGCCGGGGCCGCTGTTGGCGACCGTCCACGTGCTGCCGGTCCACGTCGGCGTGAAGCCGCGCGACTTGATGTTGTCCCAACGGTTGGCGACCGCCTCGCCCTGGTGGATCAACTGGATGCCGTAGAAGTACGTCGACCCGGCGACCAGCATGTCGGCTTCCTTGACGGTGACGCGGTTCTTGACCGCGTCGCTGCCGACGACGATCGGGCTCTGCACGCCGTCGTTGTTGCCGGGCGGGCCGACGTTGGGGTCGCCCTGGTCGAAGTACGAACCGAGTGCCGGCCAGGTGCCCAGCCACGGATTGATCTCGGCGGGCGGGCCGAGGTTGTTGCGGCCGGCGTTGTTGCCGGCGCTGTAGGTGTCGGAGCAGGTGACGCCCATCAGGTTGCCACCGATGCCGTTGCACGGGCCGCAGGCGCCGCTGGTGCTGGCCGACGTGAACGCGTGCTTGCAGTACGAGCGGTCGCTGATCTGCACCATGCGATCGTTGGTGATGCGCGTGATGAGGAAGCCGAACTTGGGATGGTTCTCCTGCATCTGCGCGTACCACGGGATGCTCACGGTGCCCGGGTTGCACATCGTGTTGCGCATCGACAGGCCGGCTTCGCCGCCCGGGTGCGCCGCCCCGCGCCGTCCCCAGTAGGTGATGTTGTCGAGAGTCTCGAGCCGGCCGTCGAGGCCGACGACCGTGTTCGACTGCGCCGGGAGGAGACTGGCGGTGGAGACGGCCAGCGAGATGAGGACTGCGTGTTTCATGTGTGCGACGCGCGGTTGGCCTGCACGGCAGGCTGGAGAGGCGGGCATGGCGCCGGGAAACCTACCTCCGGCCGCGGCGCTGCCCAATCCCCGCCGCGGCATTCCGCGAGCGGCCGGAACCGACGGTCTCGTCGGGAGACATCCTCGGCGGCAACGCCGCGCGTGCACGGACTGTTCGGCGCGATCCGTCGGTTGCGCCGCAGCGATACCCGCGCGGGTCAGCCGGCGCTGTCGCGCGCCGTTTCGACCGGTGGGCTTGCGTGCCCGCTGGTCAGGTGACGGGCCGCGACCTGCAGCAACTTCGGCCGATCGACCGGCTTCGTCGCGTAGTCATCGCAACCGATCGCGAGGCAACGCTCGCGATCACCGGTCATCGCGTTCGCGGTCAGCGCGATGATCGGCACCGTCTGGCCCTCGGAACGCAGCAGCGCGGTCGCCTCGTAGCCATCGAGGATCGGCATCTGCATGTCCATGATCACGAGGTCGAACGGCTGATCGCCGGCACTGGCCTGGCGCACCCGCGCACAGGCGATCTCGCCGTTCGACGCCACCTCGACCGCCGCACCGGCGGCGCGCAGGATGTGCGCGATCAGCCGCTGGTTGTCCGGGGCGTCCTCGGCCAGCAGGATCCGTCCGGCCAGCTTCGTTGTCGGCGCCGGCCCGCTCGGCGCGGCGGGCGCCGCAGGTGGCGCGTTCGCGTCCTCGACGATGCGCACGCCGTCGAGTGGACCCGGATCGATCGTCACCGAGAACATGCTGCCGGTGCCCGGCGCGCTGGTGACCGCGATGTCGCCGCCCAGCATCTTCGCCAGCCGCAGCGAAATCGACAGCCCGAGACCGGTGCCGCCGAACCGCCGCGTCGTCGACGCGTCGGCCTGCGTGAACGGCCGGAACAACCGCGCGACCTGTTCGGCCGACAGCCCGATGCCGGTGTCGATCACGTCGAAGCGCAGCGCCGGCTGCGGCCCTTCGCCGAGCGTCACGCGCAGCCGGACCGAACCGAGTTCGGTGAACTTCAGTGCGTTGCCGAGCAGGTTCAGCAGGATCTGCCGCAAGCGCGTCGGGTCGGTCAGGATCGTCTCCGGCACCGGCGACGCGAAACCGACTTCGAAGAAGAGGTTGCGTTCGGCGGCGCGCGGCCGCAGCAGTACGCCGATCTCGCGCACCAGTTCGATCAGCGAACAGCGGATGCGTTCGACTTCGAGCTTGCCGGCCTCGATCTTCGAGATGTCGAGGATGTCGTTGATGATCGACAGCAGGTGCTGCCCGTTGCGCTTGATCGTCTGGGCGCCGACGAGCCGCTCGCTGGCGGGCTGGCCAGGGTCGAGCAGCAGGTCGGCGTAACCGAGGATCGCGGTGATCGGCGTGCGGATCTCGTGGCTCATGTTGGCGAGGAACTCGCTCTTCGCCTGGTTGGCCGCCTCGGCCTGTCGCCGCCCCGACTCGACCTGCCGCCGCACCGCGAGACTCAGCACCAGGCTCGTCAACACCAGGCCGCACAGCAGCACCAGCCGCGGCGTGATCTGGTCGCTGCCGGCCAGGAAGTTCGGCCGCGCCGCGGTGTAGACCGTCCAGGTGCGACCGCCGAATTCCAACGGCGCCACGCGCGACAGGAACGGCCGCTGCGGCGCGCGCAGCCCGCACGCGGCGCGGTCCGAGTCGTGCATCAGCGTGTCATTCGACGCGGCGCCGCCATCTTGGACCTCGACCTCGATGTCGGTGTCCAGCCGCGCCAGGATGCCATCGACGTACTCGCCGACGCGCAGCGGCGACGAGACCCAGCCCTCGATCGCCTGCCGGCGCTCGGCGACCGTGCCATGGGGCTGGCCGTTGCGATACACCGGCAGGTAGATCACGACGCTCGCCACGCCAGGCTGATCCACCAGCAGCTGCAGCGGCGACGTCATCGTCGGCTGCCCGGTGTCCCGTGCCGACTCGAGTGCGGGCGCGCGCCCCGGCAGCAACGCGAGGTCGCGGCCGAGCAGCGGCGCGAACTGCTCGGCTGGCTCGGCGTACTTGATCGGGTAGTAATGGTCGCGCTGCCCCGCCGGTTCGATCGCGAACCCGGGCGCGCCATCGGCGCGCGTGGTCGCCAGGAACGCGGCGAGCCCGCTGTCCGGCACATTGGCGATGAAGCTCATGCTGACCGAGCCAGGGCAGCGTTCGGTCAGCCAGCAGGTACGGACGAACGCGCGCCAGTCCTCGCGATCGACCGACGTGCTGGCGGCGTACAGGCCCTGCAAGCTCCGCAGCACGGCCTCGATCTCGCGCAGCCCCACGCGGAGCTGGCGTTCGACCTGCTCGGCGTCGCGGTGGAAGCGCGCCCTGTCCTTGTTCTGGGTGTGCGCGTGAGCGAGCTTCCAGGCGGTCGCAGTGGCAAAACACGACAGCAGGAGGCTGCCCCATACACGGCGGTGCGCGCGCAGGTTGGCGAGGCGGGCGAGGAGGGCCATTCGGGTACTCGTTTCCCCTGATCGACGCTCCAAGCCCCGCTTCCGAAGCAAATAGCGTGGTGCAGCGGCCGGCCAGGTCGGGTGTGTTTGCCGCCGCTGCGGCTGGCGATTGCGGCGCAACCGGGGGTTTCCCCTCGGCTCCCGGCGGCCGCCGGCGCGCGAACGCGAAGCGCTTGACCTCGTCGGCCTGCCGCCGTTCCACTGCCGCGGTCCCCACCTGGCACGAGGTGCCGCCATGCTCGATCGCCGTCAGTTCCTCGGCTCCGCCGTCGCTTTCGCCGCCACTGGCTGCGCCGTGCAACCGTCGGCGCCCCACGGCGCCGCCAGCAAGAAGATCCTGATCCTCGGTGGCACCGGCTTCCTCGGCCCGCACCAGGTGCGCTGCGCGCTCGCCCGCGGCCACCAGGTCACCGTCTTCAACCGCGGCCGCAGCGGTGCCGGCATGTTCGGCAAGGATGTCGAAGAACTGGTCGGCGACCGCGCTGGCGACCTGACCGCGCTGAAGGGCCGCACGTGGGACGCGGTGATCGACGAGTCGGCCTCGCAGAGCAGCGCGCCCGAATGGGTCAAGCGTTCGGCCGAGGCCGTGAAGGACAGCGCCGCGCAATACCTGTTCGTGTCGACGCGCTCGGTCTACGCCGACACCAGCCGCGTGCCGATGACCGCCGACGCGCCGGTGCTGACGCGCGAGAACAGTCCGGTCGCCGAGGGGCGCGCGCTGCCGTACGGCCACGCCAAGGCCTACGCCGAGAAGGCCGCGCACGAGATCCTGCCGGGCCGCGTCACGGTGGTCCGTCCGGGCCTGATCATCGGGCCGGGCGACGACACCGACCGCTTCACCTACTGGCCGGTGCGCGTCGCGCGCGGCGGCGAAGTGCTGGCGCCCGGCGACGGCAGCGACCACGTGCAGAACATCGACGTGCGCGACCTCGCCGAGTTCGGGATCACGCTGGTCGAGAAGGCGACGTTCGGCGTGTTCAACGCGGTCGGGCCGCAGGGCGGGCAGCCGTTCCGGCAGTTCCTCGCCGGCATCGCCAAGGGCGTCGGGTCCGCAGCGACGTTCACCTGGGTCGACGCCGACTTCCTCGCCGCCCAAGGACTGCGGCCGTACAGCCGCGAGCTGCCGGCGTTCCAGGTGATGCGCGGCAAGACCGCCGGCTTCGCCCGCTTCGACCTGACCAAGGAGATCGCCGCGGGGCTGACGTTCCGGCCGACCGACGTCAGCGCGAAGGAGACGCTGGCGTGGTGGCAGACGCTGCCCAAGGAACGCCAGCAAGCACCCAAGGCCGGCCTGCCGGCGGAACGCGAGCAGGCGGTGCTCGCGGCGTGGCGCGCGCGCAAGTGACGGCGTTTGCAGCCGCGCGGCGGCGAGCGGGTAGAACGGCGCCGTGATGCCCGTGCCGACCACCTGGCGCCCGCGCTGCTACCGCTGCCTGCGGCCGCAGCCGATGTGCCACTGCCGCTCGCTGCCGACGGTGCCGACGCGCACGCGCATCGAGATCCTGCAGCACCCGCACGAACGCACGCACCCGTTCGGCACCGCGCGCCTGGTCCGGTTGTGCCTGCCGAATGCGCGCGTGCACGTGCCGTGGGCCGGCTTCACCGGCACGCTCGAGCAGCGGTTCGAAGTGCCCGCCGACGCGGTGGTGCTGTATCCGCGCCCTGGCGCGCCGCTCGTACACGAACTGCCGGTCCGGCCATCGACGCTGATCGCGATCGACGGCACCTGGGCGCACGTGCGACGGCTCTACCGCGAGAATGCGTGGCTGCACGGGCTGCCGCACGCGCAGCTGCTGCCCGTGACACCGAGCCGCTACCGGATCCGGCAGGAACCGCGGGCCGAGTGCGTGTCGACACTCGAGGCGATCGTGCTGGCGCTGCGCGAACTCGAACCCGCGACCGCCGGTCTCGACGAACTGCTCGCCGCGTTCGACGCGATGATCGACCGCCAGATCGCGCACGCCGCCGTGGTGCAGCGTTTCGGCCGGCGCAAGGTCGCGCGCCTCCGGCCGTCGCGCACGCTGTCGCCACTGCTCGCCGATCCTCGGCTCGCCGTCGTCTACGCCGAGTCGTCGCTGCCCGGCGGCGACGTGCACGGCACCCGCCAGCTCGTGCACTGGGTCGCCGCGCGCATCGACGGCGACGACACCTTCGAGGCGGTGCTGCGTCCCGAGCAAGCGCCGCCGCTGCCCGCCCACCTCGCGCACATGCGGCTCGCGCCGGACGAAGTCGCCGCCGGCGAAGTGCTCACCGCTGCCGTCGCGCGCTTCCGGCGCTGGCTCGGCGACGGCGCACCGGTGGCGGCCTGGACACCGACCATGTTCGACTGGGGTGTCGCGATGCTGCCGCCGGGCGCCGCGCGCACTGCGCTGAAGATGAACTGGTGCAACCTGCGCAACCGACGCGCCGGCCTGCTCGAACAGGTGCTGGCCACCGAAGCACTCGCGCCGGTGCCGCTCGGCCTGCGCGGCCGCGCCGGCGACCGCCTCGGCAACGCGCTGGCCGTCGCCCGCTGGCTGCGCGACCAGCGCGCTACTCCCGAACCCCTCCCACTCGTCGCCCATGGCCCGCCCCAACCGCAGTGAGGAACGCCGGCACGAGGCCGTGCGCGCGATCGCGGCGACCTTCGCCGAACTCGGCTACCGCCGCACCACCACCGCGGTGCTCGCCGAACGCTGCGAGCTGACCGAGGTCGCGCTGTACCGGCTGTGGCCCGACAAGCGCGCGATGTTCATCGCCGCGATCGGGTTCGTCGGCGACAACACCGAACGCATCTGGCAGCAGCTCACCGCGAGCGCGCGCGCGGGTGCGTCGGGTGCCGAACGCATCCTCGCGCACGAGCAGGAGCACCTCGGCGAGTTCGGCTTCCACCGCATTCTGTTCGCCGGCCTGTCGGAGACCGACGACGCCGAGATCAAGGCCGCGCTGCGCGCGGTCTACGAACGGCTGCTCGCGTTGATCGAGGCCCGGGTCGACGAACACCGCGCCGGCCGGCGCAGCGGCCACCTGCCGCCGGCGGCGCTCACTGCGTGGGCGCTGGTCGGGCTCGGCACCGCGACC
>JBASWX010000277.1:0-3022 GCA_049276695.1 Planctomycetota bacterium | reverse complement strand
AGCCCGCTGCGGGCTCGCCGCCTGCTGCGCCGCCTTCCCCTATTTTAGCTGTTCCCAGAAGTCGGGCGGCATGTCGTGCGCGATCTTCAGCGCGCCGTTGGCGCCGCCGTAGATCGGCTCCTCGATCCGGATCACCTTGCCGCCGCCGAGCCGCTCCCGCATCGCCTTCTCGACCGCGGTGTCGAGGCCCTTGATCATCGAGCCGCCGCCGGCGAGCAGCACCCGGTTCTTGAGCCGCACCTGGAACTCGGGATCGAACGTCGACACCAGCTTGTGGATGCCCTTGCAGATCGGATCGATCAGGATCGCGCACGCGCCGCGGATCTGCTCGGTCAGGTCGAACGGCGTCGGCCTGCCATCGACCGGCAACTCGACCATGCAGCGTTCCGCCGCGTCGCCGACGAAGCCGTAGCGCTCCTTGATCTCCTTGACCATCTGGATCGAGAACTGGGCCCCGGCGCAGGTCTGCTCGATGCGCCGCGCCAACTCGGCGTCGATCGCGTCACCGGCGACGTCGTACATCACCTGGTCGGTGTCCTCCGGCATCGTGCCGTGCATGCGGCAGAGGTCGGTGGTGCCGGCGCCGATGTCGATCACCAGCACGTCCTCGAGCCAGTCGAGGCCGTAGGCGACCGAGAACGGCTCGCTGCACAGCATCACCGAGTCGACGTGCGCGCGCGCCGCCTCGATGATCGCCTGCCGGTTCTTGACCGACGCTTCGGCCGGCGCACCGATGACGCAGTAGACGAGCTCGTCCTTGCGCGGTTTGGCCAGCCGGATCGCTTCGCCGATCAGGTCCTGCGCCGCCTTCAGGTTGGCCTTCGCCTCGGCGTCCATCTTGCCGTCGCCGGAGTACTTGAGCACGCCCTTCTCGAGCGGCTTGTACAGCCGCAGCGACAACCGCTTCTCGAGCGCCTCCTTGCCGAACAGCACGTCCTTCTTCAGCAGCTTGTGGCTGACGACGTCCTTCGGGTAACCGACCATCGAGTACACGGTCTCGCGCACGCCGTTGCTCGCCGACACCGAGGTGCGGGAGGTGCCGAGGTCCATGCCGATGTACAGCACGCCGTGGTCCTTCTTGCCGGGCTCACCGGCCTGCTTGCTCTCACTCATGGGTTTCGTTTCCTCACATGGGCAGCGGGATCACCCGCTGCCCGTGTCCTTCTTCTGGAGCTTCACGTTCGCCTTGAAGATCTCGGCCATCAACTCCTTCTTCTTCGTGGCGCCTTGGGCATTGGCCGACAGGCCCTGCACTTCCCGGTAGATCGACGAGATGCCGGCCTCGACGTCCTTCATCGCCGCGACCTGCTGCAGGCGCTGTTCGGTCAGCGCCAGGTTGTCGGTGAGCTTCTTGATGCGCCGCTGCAGGTTGTCGACGTCGCGATCCTGCAGCGCGCGGCGTGCCGACTCGGCCGCCTTGCGCTCGTGCCCGACGACGTCCATCAGCAACGCCATCAACCGCTGCTCGAGGTCGGCCAGTCCGGTCTGCGGATCCTGCGCCAGCGACCGGACCACTTCGCTGACCTTGCGGGCGATCTCGGCGTCCTCGCCGTGGTACCGCGCGACCAGCGCGTCGCTCTGCTGCTCGAGCTTCTTCTGCAGCGCCTGGTGCTGCTGCTGCAGCTCGCGCCGCAACTGGTCGACCTCGTCCTCGGCGCGTTCGCGCTGGGCTTCGATCTCGGTCTTCTGCCGCTGCAGGTCCTCGTTGCTGCGCAACAGCCGCAGGAACTCGGCCTTGGTCGCGTCGGCGACCGCTTCGCGGTCGGCGCCGACCAGGCGCGAACTGAGGCTCTTGTGCACCGCCGCCTCGATCAGCCCGGTGATGCGGTCGAGGCCCAGTACGTTGACCTGCGACACGCCCTTCTTCTTCAAGCTGGCGAGCGAAGTCCTGAACGCCAACTGGCGCACCGCGTCCTTCAGCGTCTCCTTGAAACCGGCCACCGTCACTCCTCGGCGTCACCGGCCCGGTCGTAGGCAAGCCGCCGGTCGCTCTCCGGATCCTGGCCGCGCAATTCGGTCACGAACGTGCCGAGCACGTTGCCACCCATGTCCTGCACCGTCCGCAGCGCTTCCTTGGTCTGCTTCTTCAGCGAGTGCTCGAGGCGCACGACCAACAGCGTGCCATCGGCGCGCGCCGCCAGCACGCCGGCGTCGGTCGACGGCAACACCGGCGGCGTGTCGATCACGACGTAGTGGAACTTCTCCTTCAACCGCCGGAACAGTTCGTCGAGCCGCGAGCTGCCGAGCACTTCGGCCGGGTTGTCGATCCGCGTGCCGGCGCCGAGCAGCATCAGGTTGCGGTGGCCGGCCGGGCGCAACACCTTCTCGACGCCGACGCGGCCCATCAGCACGTCGGACAGGCCGACTTCGGCGTTGAGGTTCAGGTAACGCTCGCAGCTCGGGCGCCGCAGGTCGGCGTCGATCAGCAGGACCTGGTTGCGTTCGAGTTCGGCCAGCGCCATCGCCAGGTTGATCGCCGCGACCGTCTTGCCCTCACCGCGCACTGCCGAAGTGACGACCAGCGTCTTCGGCTCGCCGTCCGGGTTCATCGCCACCAGCCGGTTGCGCAGCGCCCGGATCTGTTCGGCGCGGTAACCCGCCGGTTCGTGGAACAGCACCAGGTACGGGTTCACCGAGCGGTCGACGACCACGATCATGTCGTCGTGCAGGCCCTCGTCGGTGACCGGTGCAGTCGGCTTCTTGCGGAACATCAGGACAGGCGTCAGGGATCGGGAACAGCCACTTTTCGGACGCCGGTCCCGGACCACTTGCCGGGGAGTTGGCGCATGCGGCGGATCGAGACGCCGGCCAGGGGTGCGGGCGTCCGGTCCGGCCGATGGCATCGACCGGGCCGCGCGGTGGCCCGACACATGCCCCCCTATACCCGTTTCCGCGGGTAGCAACCACCCGCATTCGGCACCGCCCCGTGCCGCGGTCGGACGGTCAGGATCCCCCGCCGCCGCTGCCACCGCTACCACCGGCTCCCTGGCCGCCGCCGGGTTGGCCGCCGGTGCCGCCTGGT
>JBASWX010000276.1:0-10331 GCA_049276695.1 Planctomycetota bacterium | reverse complement strand
GGCGTGCCCGACGTCGGCCTCGTCCTGCAACCGCGCAGCGCGTGGCAGGCGCGCGCCGCCGATCCCGGCAACGTGACGCCGATGGGCCGCATCCACCGGCTGACGATCCACCACTCGGCGCTGTACTTCCGCGACACCCGGCCGGCGACCTGCGCCGCCCAGATCCAGAAGATCCAGCGCGAGCACATGCAGGGTCGCGAGTTCGGCGACATCGGCTACCACTTCCTGATCGACCCGTCGGGGCGCATCTGGCAGGGCCGCGACCTGCGCTGGCAGGGTGCGCACGCCAGCGGCAACCACAACGTCGGCAACATCGGCATCTGCGTGCTCGGCAACTTCGTGCGCGGCCGCAACGGTCAGGCGCCGCCCGCGGCCCAGGTCCGCGCGCTGCGGCAATTGACCGCCATGCTGGCCGCGCGGCACGGCATCGCGCCGGACGCCGTCTACAGCCACAGCGACTTCAAGGCGACCGAGTGCCCGGGCGCCTTGCTGCAGCCGGTGATCGACCAGCTGGTCCGCGACCTGCACCGCGGCGGCAGTGCCGCGGTGGCCGACGTCACGGCCGACCCGTAGGCCGCCGGCAGCGAACGCCTAACCGCGCGCGCGCGGCGGCGCCGATAGTGGGGCCATGAGCCGGCGACCGAACGCGAAGCCCGAGCCGGTCGGCACGCTGCCCGGCACGCACGCGAGCTGTGCGCTGCTGACGGTGCTGACGATCCTGTTGGCCTGGCCCGAACCGCCGGCGGCGTTCGCGGCGATCGTGCGGCCCGCGTACTTCGCGCTGCTGGCGTGGTTCTTCTGGCGCCGCACCCGCAACGCGCGCGGGCTCGACGGCCAGCCGATGCGGCTGGTGCGCGGCGGCTTCCTGATCCTGTTCGTCGCCTTCACCACCAGTGCCGCGATCCAGATCGCCGGCGTCGAGGCCGGACACGGCGTCTACGCCTACCTGCGCTACGTCTGCGAACGCGGCGCCCTGTTCCTGCTCGGCACCACGTTGATCGCCTATGGCCTGATGCTGTGGATCCCGCAGGTGCTGACCAGCCACCGGCTGCTCGCCGAACACGCCGCGGCCCAGGACCACGCGCTGCACGACGCCGAGGCCGCGCAGTCGCGGCTCGAGGACCGGCTGGTCGACGCCGACCGCCGCGCGATGCTCGGCGAACTGGCGGCCAGCATCGCCCACGACCTGCGCAACCCGCTGACGATCGTCAAGGGCACCGCCGAATCGTTGTGCCGGCGGCCGCGCACCAGCCACGAGGTCGCCGAACACACCGCGGTGATCCGCCGCAACATCGACAAGGCCGACCGCACGATCGAGGCGTTGATCGGGCTGGCCCGCCCGCGGCAGACCGATCCCGCCGACGTCGCGGCGACCGAACTGCTGGCCGAGGTCGCCGACCTGGTACACGTCGAGGCGCGCCGCCGTTCGGTCAAGCTGACCGTGGCGCCGGAACGGCACGGCCGCGTGGTGCTGCGCACCGACCGCACGCTGTGTTCGCAGGCGCTGCTCAACCTGCTGCTCAACGCGGTCCAGGCGACGGGGCACGGCGGCGAGGTCCGCCTGTTCGCCAGCGCCGTGCGGCGCGCTGGCCGCGAGCTGGTGCTGTTCGCAGTCGAGGATCGCGGCGTCGGGCTGCCGCCTTCGGTCCGGCGCGCGCTGTTCACCCCGTTCTTCACCACCAAGGCCACCGGCACCGGGCTCGGCCTCGCCAGCTGCCGCCGCATCGCCCATGAACTCGGCGGCAGCCTGCGGCTGTACCCGCGGACCGGCGGCGGTACCCGCGCGCTGTTCCTGCTCGCGACCGCACCCCCGGCCACGCCGGCCTCAGCAGCGGGCACTGCCGCTGCCGATGAACAGCGGCAATGGGCCAACACCGGCTGCTGATCGTCGACGACGAACCCGACCTGCGCTGGGTGCTGCGCGGGCTGTTCGAGGACGAGGACTTCGCGGTGCGCGAAGCCGGCGACGGCGACGAAGCGCTGGCCGCGATCGACCAGGAACTGCCCGACGTGGTGCTGACCGACATGCGCATGCCGAAGGTCTCCGGCCTCGACCTGCTCCGTCAGCTGCGCGCGCGCACGCCGGACCTGCCGGTCGTGCTGCTCAGCGCCGTCGAGGATCTGGCCACCGCAGTCGACGCGATCAAGGAGGGCGCCTTCGACTACCAGTCCAAGCCCTTCGACGCACCTCGCCTCCTGCTGAGCGTCTCCCGCGCCGCCGAGCAGCACGCACTGCGGCGCGAACTGCAGGCGCTGCGCACCAGCGGCACCCGTGCCGCCGACTTCGGCCCCAGTCGCGCCGCCCGCGAACTGCGCCGCCAGGTCGAACTGGTCGCCGCCCAGGACCGCGTCGCCGTGCTGATTGCCGGCGAATCCGGCACCGGCAAGGAGGTCGTCGCGCGCGCGATCCACGCCGGCTCGCCCGGCCGCGACGGACCGTTCGTCGCGATCGACTGCGGCGCCCTGCCCGAGCACCTGCTCGAGAGCCAACTGTTCGGCCACTGCAAGGGCGCGTTCACCGGCGCCGACCGCAACCGCGAGGGCCTGTTCCCGATGGCCGACGGCGGCACGCTGTTCCTCGACGAGATCGGCAACCTGCCGCTGCCGCTGCAGGCCAAGCTGCTGCGCGCGCTGCAGGAGCGCGCCGTGGTGCCGGTCGGCGGCAGCACGCCGGTGCCGTTCCGGGCGCGCCTGCTGTGCGCGACCAACGCCGAGCTGAAGGCCGAGCTCGCCGCCGGCCGCTTCCGCGTCGACCTCTACCACCGCATCGCCGAGTTCGAACTCGTACTGCCGCCGCTGCGCGAACGGCCCGACGACGTCGAGCACTTCGCCCGGATGTTCCTCGCCGAAGCGAACCACGAACTCGGCCGCTCGGTCGAAGGCTTCACCGCCAGTGCCGCGCAGGCGCTGCGCGGCCAGCGCTGGCCCGGCAACCTGCGCGAACTGCGCAACGTGGTGCGGCGCGCGGTGCTGACCGCGACCGCGCGCGAACTCGACGCCACCGATCTGGCGCTGGCCAACGCACCGGTGCACGACTGCTCCGCGGGGGCAGCTCCCGTGCTGCCGGCCGACGACGGCGCGTTGCCGCTGGGCGAACGGTTGCAGAAGGCGAACGACGCGCTCGAGGCCGAGATCCTGCGCGCGACGCTCGACCAGTGCGGCGGCAACAAGGCGGCGGCGGCGCGCGCTCTGCGCATCGACTACACGACCCTGCACCGCAAGCTGAAGCGGCACGGCCTGCCCGGCTGACGCTTCGCCGCGGTCGGCGGCCCGACCATGGCGCGCCCGCCATGGCGTTGCCGCCGCGCCACGGTGCCCGCCATTCGGCGGCACGGTCGGACCTGGCGGTGGCAAGGCCGCGCGCGCCAGGTGCTCCACCTGGCCCGCGAGTTGCTCCTGGTCCGTGGACATTGTGGCATCCCTCGCGGCCGATCCCGAACCTCCGGGGTTGGCCGCGAGCCTGTACGGTCGCCACTTCCCCGACCCGTTGCCGCCCGCTCCTCGCGTACTATGGCGAGCGCATGCGTTGGTCCCTGTTCCTGTGCGCGCTCGCAGCCGCCTGCAGCGACCCCGCGCCGGCACCCAAGGCGACGACCCCGAGCCCGCGCGAGCAAGGGCCGCTGACCATCGAGCACGACTTCGGCATCGTGCCGCACGGCGAGAGCCGCCAGCACGAGTGCACGCTCGACCTCGCCCGGCTCGGCCGCCCCTACGTGCCGCTGCGCGTGCACCTCGACTGCGCCTGCGGCCGCGCCGAACTGCGGATCCGCAACGCCGCCGGCCAGGACCGCTTCACCGACGCCAGCGGCAGCACCGCGAACTGTCCCGGGCCCGGCGAGTCGCTGGTGCTGCGCATCACCCTCGAGACCGGCGCCAAGGAACCGCTCGACGTGCCGAAGACCACCAGCCGCGGGTTCGTGGTGCTGCAGGACGCCGGCGACATCACCGGCACCAACCGCATCCAGTGGCCGATCCTGCTGCACTTCGGCATCGACTGCCCGTTCGTGCTGCGCCCGTTCGCGGCGCTCGACTTCGGGCGTGTGCCGCAGTCGCGACCCGGCACGTTGGCGACCACGATCCGCCCCGACGAAGCCCATCCCGGCGCCGCACCCACCGCAGTCCACAGCACCGATCCCGACGTCGCCGTCCGCCTGGAAGCCAAGGACGGCCACTGGCTGCTGCACGCGACCTGCACGCCAGGGACCCTGGGCAACCATCGCGCGGTCGTCGCCGTCGCCAACACGCTGCCCGGCTACCAACTCCTGCTGCTCGCCAACTGGAAGGTGATCGCCGACCTCGAAGCGACCCCGGTGCCGAAGATCAGCTTCCGTTCCAGCCTGCAGCGGCCGCAGACCGAGGCCGAGGCGGTCGGCCAGTTCGTGATCGTCACCGACCACGACAGCCGCCGTGCCGCGGAGTTCACGGTGCACAAGGTCGTCGACGACGCCGGCACCGACCTCGGCCGGCACTTCGCCGTCTGGTTGCAACCGGTGCCCGACCAACCCCGCCAACACCGGCTGTTCGTGCGCTACCAGGGCGGCCTCGTGCAGGGTGTGCGCGGCTCGATCGTGCTGACCAAGAACGGGGACCAAGGTCCGTTCCTGCCGATCGAACTGGTTGTGTTCGCGCACAAGGACGCGTGAGATGGCGGCATGAGACCGGCGACGAAGCTTTGGTTCCTGTTCGGTATCGCCACGCTGGTCGCCACCCTCGCGCAGTGCGGCGACGGCAAGGCTGCGCAGGATCCCGGCCCCGGCGGCAAGCCCCCGGCACAGGTCCGTCCGCCGGCCGACGCGGTGCGGCTCCTGCTCAGCGGCGCGATGCTCGGGCGGCTCGAGCCGTGCGGCTGCGCTTCCGGGCAGTCCGGCGGGCTGGCGCGGCGCATGCAGCACGTCGGCGCCTTGCGCAACTACGACCTGCTGCTCGAAGGCGGCGACGTGGTCGAGCACGGCGACGAACTCGATCTGCTGAAGCTGTTCACCGCCAACACGGTGCTGTTCGGGATGGAGCACCGCTACGACGCGCTCGGCGTCGGGCCCAACGACCTCTCGCTGCCGCGCGCCGAGTGGATGGCGTTCCTCGCCGGCACGCCGGTCGTCGCGACCAACCTTTCCTGCGCCGTCCCGGATTGGCCCGGCAAGGCCTTCGTCGAGAAGAAGGTGCGCGACGTCACGGTGCGCGTCGCCTCGTTCCTCCTCGAACTGCCGGCGGCCGCCGCCGCCCTCGAGCCGAAGATGTCGCTGCTCGCGCCGGCGCTGGCATGGACGGCGGCGCTGGCCGGTGCCCCGCTGACGACGCGGCGCATCGCGTTCGTGCACGGCGGCGACGCCGCAGTCCGAGCGCTGATTCCGCAACTGGACCCCGCCCCGGATCTGGTGGTCGGCGTCGACCCTTCCTACATCGAGCCGACTTCCGCGGCGACGCTGGTCGGCGGGGTGCCGCTCGTGTTCACCGGCATCCGCGGCCGCGCGCTGCTCGCCGTGTCGCTGTTCCGCGAACAGGGTCACGCGCGCGCCATCTGCGAGGTGGTGCCGTTGCCGGGCAGCAAGACGGTGCCGGGCGGCGGCGGTGACCCGCAGGTGCGCGACGTGATCGTCGCGCATCGGCACGAGGTAAAGGAGGCGGGTGTCCTCGCCGCGATGGCGCGCAAGCTGCCCACCGCGAATGGTGCCGCCTACGTCGGCAGTGAAGCGTGCAAGACCTGCCACAAGGGTGCGTACGAGGTGTGGGAAAAGAGCAAGCACTTCGGCGCCTGGAAGACCCTCGAAGACGCCGAGAAGGACCCCAAGCGCTACGGCTGGCCGGTCACCGCCTACCCCGACTGTGTCGGCTGCCACGTCGTCGGGTGGCGCGAGCAGACTGGCTTCCTGTCGTACGAGGAGACACCGCAACTCGCCGGCGTCGGCTGCGAACGTTGCCACGGCGCCGGCAGCGACCACATGGCGACCAACGGCGTCAAGAAGCTCGGGCTGATCGGCGGCATCGCGCCGTCGCTGCTGTGCATCCAATGCCATGACTTCGAGCAGTCGCCCGACTTCGTCTACGGCAACAAGTGGCCACTGATCCAGCACGGCAAGGAACCGAAGTAGCTCGCGGGGCCGATTCGTGTACTTCTTCCGACTACAGGCCCTGCCCGACCCTCGGGCCAAGCGAGACCCCGCCGCAATCGGAGCAATCGGCGCATTCGTCAACGTCTGGATCGACTTCGCCGAGCAGGAGGGCGCGGAAGTCCTGGCGAGGCACTACGTCAAGCTCGCGGGGTGGCTCCCCCAGCAGGTCGAAGACGTGCGCTGTCCGGACGTTTGCGACTACGATCACGACGATGACTCGCGCCGGTACTTCGAGCAGGCCACGGAGCATGGCTACTGCGTCTCCTTCTACCTGTACTCGGAGAAGCGGGATTGACGCTCCCAAGCGCGATGGCGCCTCGTTCCACTCGATCAGTCATCGGCGCCGGAGGTCATGATGAAGCAGAGCAGCTTCCCGCCTGGTTGGGACGAAGCCCGCGTCCGGCGTGTTCTCGGGCACTACGAAGGCCAGAGTGACGTGGAAGCGGTTGCGGAGGACGAAGCCGCCTTCGAGTCCGCGTCGCACACCGCGGTCGAGGTTCCGATCGAACTCCTCCCCGCGGTCCGGGAACTGATCGCGAAGGCCAAGCGCCGCGCCTGACTCGGCGAAACGGCGAGGGCGGCCACAGGACCGCACCGTATCCCTGGCGCATGACCGGCGTCGCCGCAACCGCGCGCGCCGGATACCGTGCCGGGGCCATGCGCTCCCCCACGCCATCCCGCCGCGACTTCCTGATCGGCAGCGCCATCGCCGGCTCTGCCGCCGCCCTGCATGCCACAGCGCCCAATCCGGTGCGGCCCCGTTCGCCGAACAGCAGACTGCGCGTCGCCGTCGTCGGCTGCGGCGGCAAGGGACTGTCCGACATGCAGGAGTGCGCGAAGCTGGCGGACATCGTCGCCCTGTGCGACGTCGATCCCGCGCAGAGCAAGAAGGCGCGGGAGGAACAGCCGAAGGCGGCATACTACGAGGACTGGCGCGACCTGCTCGACCGCGAGAAGGTCGACGCGCTGGTGGTCAGCACGCCCGACCACAGCCACGCCGGCCCGGCGCTGGCGGCGATGGCGCTCGGCGTGCACGTGTTCGTGCAGAAGCCGCTGACGCACACGGTGCAGGAAGCGCGGCTGCTGCGCGACGCGGCGCGAAAGAGCGGCGTGATCACGTCGATGGGCAACCAGGGCACGTGCTACGACGGCTTCCGGACCGCGGCGGAGTGCGTGCGCGCCGGGATCATCGGCAAGGTCAGCGAAGTGCACGTGTGGACCAACCGGCCGGTGTGGCCGCAGGGCATCGAGCGGCCGGGGCACGTCGACGCGATCCCCGCGAACTTCCGGTGGGACCTGTGGCTCGGCCCGGCAGCGTGGCGGCCGTTCGCCGGCAAGAAGGGCGACTTCGAAGGTTATGCGCCGTTCCACTGGCGCGGCTTCTGGGACTTCGGCACCGGCGCACTCGGCGACATGGCGTGCCACATCGTGAACCTGCCGTTCTTCGCGCTCGAGCTGGATGCGCCGACCGTGGTCGCGGCGGTGTCGGATGGAGGCAACAGCGAGACCGCGCCCAAGCGCAGCACGATCCGGTTCGAGTTCCCGGCGCGCGGCGCGCGCGGCAAGGTCACGATGACCTGGTACGACGGCGGCGACATGCCGCCGGCGGAACTGCTGCCCGGCATCAAGTGGAAGAACGGCGGCTTCCTGCTCGTGGGCGACCAGGGCAAGCTCTACTCGCCGACCGACTACGGCGAGAAGTTCGACATCTACCGCGACGGTGTAATCGCGCAGGTGGAACTGCCGCCGCAGACGCTGGCGCGCTCGCCGGGCGTGCACCAGGAATGGCTCGCCGGCATCGTCGGCAAGCAGCAGCCGCTGGCGAACTTCGAGTACGCGGCCCCGTTCACCGAGGCGATGCTGCTGGGCAACCTGGCGCTGCGCACCGGCGAGCGCATCGAGTGGGACGCCGCCGCGATGAAGGTGAAGAACAGTGCGGCGGCGCAAGCCCTGCTGAGCAAGACCTACCGCCGCGGCTTCGAACTCACTGCTGTTTGAGCGGCGCGCCCGGCGTCGCCGCCGCGGGCTTGCCGGTGTGCTGGTCGAGCCAGGAGCACATCTCGGCGAGGCAGTGCAGCACGTTCTCGCGGGCGCGGTAGCCGTGCGCCTCGTGCGGCAGCATGCACAAGCGCGCGTTGGCGCCGTGGCCCTTCAGCGCGACGAACAGGCGCTGGCTCTGGATCGGGAAGGTGCCCGAGTTGTCGTCGTCGGCGCCGTGGATCAGCAGGATCGGCTCGTTGATCTTGTCGGCGTGGGAGAACGGCGACATCGCCTGGTAGATGGCGGGCGCCTGCCAGTAGGTGCGCTCCTCGTTCTGGAAGCCGAACGGCGTCAGCGTGCGGTTGTAGGCGCCGGAGCGCGCGATGCCGGCTGCGAACACGTCGGTGTGCGCGAGCAGGTTCGCGGTCATGAAGGCGCCGTAGCTGTGCCCGGAAACCCCGAGGCGCTTCGTGTCGATACAGCCCTCCTTGTCGAGCGCGGCGACCGCGGCGCGCGCGTTCATCTGCAGTTGGGCGACGAAGGTGTCGTTGGCGGTCTGCTGCGGCCCGACGATCGGCATCGCCGCATCGTCGAACACCGCGTAGCCGGCGAGCAGCAGCGCCAGGTGCGAACTGCCGGCGATGCGCACGTAGCGGTGCGGCGCAGCGCGGACCTGACCGGCGTCGCTGGCCTGCGAGTACTCGAGCGGGTAGGCCCAGAGCAGGCACGGCAGCTTGTCGCCCTGCTTGTAGGTCGGCGGCAGGTAGAGCGTGCCGCTGAGCGGGACCCCGTCCTCGCGTTGGTAGCGCACGATGCGCTTGCTGATGCCGCGCGTCAGCTCGGCCGCCGCGTCGGGGAACTTCAGCAGCGTGGTGCGCTGGCCGCTGGTGCGGTCGAGCACCACCAGCGATGGCGCTTCGGTCGGGGCTTCGGTCCGGATCAGCAGGCGCTGCTCGGTCGCGTCGAGGAAGCCGACGAACGACTCGTGCCGGCCGGGCTCGGCGTGGAACAGCTGTTCCTTCTTGCCGGTCGCGGGTTCCCAACGATCGACGAACGGCCGGTTGCCGTCGGGTGAGGCGCCTTCGCCCGTGAGGAAGAGGGCGGCGCCGCGCATGCGCAGCACGCTGCGCCCGTCGGCGAGCCGTTCGCTGATCGGCCGACCCGGATCGCCGTAGGCATCCTGCGTCGAGCGTTCGTACAGCTGCACGCCGGGCCGCGCCTTGTCGACGGCGTCGAACTGCCACACGCGCTGGCGGCGGCTGCGGCGGTCCATCTCGGTGACCAGCGCCAGCGTGCCGTTCTCGCCGTACTGGCCGCCGGCGATGCGGTGTTCGGTCTCGAACCACGGCTCGGGCGTGCCGGTCGGCTCCGACAGGCGCAGGATGCGGTCGCGGCGCGCGACCTGCTTGTTCGGGTCGCCGCCATCCAGCGCTTCGCTCCACGACAGCGTGTGCGGCAGCACCGGGATCCAGTCGATGCCGCGCGGCCCGGTCGGCACGCCGCCGATCGGCACCGCTTCGCGCAGGCCCGAGCGGTGCAGTTCGCGGACGACGTTGCCGGTCAGGTCGCGCAGCTCGACGACGCGCGGGAACGCCTGCAGCGGCGACACGTACGAGAACGGCCGCACGATGCGCTCGGTCAGCAGCAGGGTGTGGTCGGGCGAAGCCTCGACGCGATCGAACAAGGCCGGCGCGCCGAGCTTGCTGACCTTGCCGGACGGGGAATCGACGAGGGCGAGCTGGCTCGTCGCGAAGAACTCGAACAGCTGCTCGTCGTACGCGTCCTGCAGCAGGTCCTGGTAGGTGCGGACCTGCGCCTTCTCGCCCCTGGTCGCCACCTGCACTTGCGGGCCCGCGGGTACCGCAGGGCGCGGCGGTGCGTCGCCGGGCACCACCAGCGGCACCAGCAACCGGTGGCCGGGCAGCCACTGCACGCCGATGCCGCGCAGCACCGCGTTGAGCGCGACCCCTTCGACCCGCACCGGGGCTGCGGTGGCCGGATCGGCGAGCCACAGTTCGCCGCCGCCGTCGGCGGCGCGCACCAGGGCGAACGCCGAGTCATCGGGGCACCAGATCGGGCCCGACCAGTGGCCGGGCGGGATCGCCAGCGGGCGCTCGGCGCCATCGGCGAGCGAACGCAGCGTGATGCCGATCACGCGGGTGCCGAGCTGGCCCCCGCGGCTCTTCGGGTCGATGCGCAGGCCGGCGAGCTTGGCGTGCGGGCGCGCCACCACGTCGAGGC
>JBASWX010000275.1:0-1945 GCA_049276695.1 Planctomycetota bacterium | reverse complement strand
GCCGCCTTCGTCGACGTCGACGACGAAGTGCAACGTTTCCTCGCGCAGGTGCGCCGGCAGGGCGAGATGCAGCGCCGGCCGATCGCGGTCCGCAGCGGCGAGGTGATGGTCCGCGGCGAGGTGCCGGGCGTCGGCGCGAACGCGATCGTGTACGCGCGGCTCGCGCGGCAGAAGCCCAAGGACCATCTGCGCGCGTGGCTGTACCACGTGCTCGCCGCCGCGGCGCGTGCCGACGGCGACCGCGGCTGGCCGGTCGAGAGCCGCGTCGTCGCGAAGAACCGCACCGACGCGCTCGGCGAACTGCCGCCCGATCTCGCGCGCGAGCAGCTGGCAGCGCTGGTGCAGGGGTACCGGTCCGGCATCCAGGCGCCGCTGCCGTTCTTCGAGTGGTCGTCGTACGCGTTCGGACTGCGTTGCCACAAGGGCGACGACGACGACGGCGCACTGCGCGCCGCGCGGGCCAAGTGGGAGCCGCCGCCGCCCGAAGAGTACGACGCCGGCGACGACGTCGATCCTGACATCCACCTCTGCTGGCGCGGGCGCGACGCGCTGGGCAGCGACGGGTTCCGCCAGCTCGCGCGCGCCTTGTGGCAGACGGCGCACTCCTACAGCCGCGAGGTCGAATGAACTCCGGCACCTTCGATCTCGCCACCGCGTCACTCGAGCCCGGCACCGTGCTGCTCGAAGCGAGTGCCGGCACCGGCAAGACCTACACGCTGGTCGGCCTGCTGCTGCGGGCGATCGTCGAAGGGCGCATCGACACGCTCGACCAGGCGCTGGTCGTCACCTTCACCGTCGCGGCGACCGAGGAGCTCAAGATCCGCCTGCGCGAGGCACTGCACGCGGCATTGCACCCCGACGACGGCGACCGCGATGCGTTCCTGACAGCACTCGTACGACGCCCCGGCGCCCGCGAACGGCTGCGCCGGGCGCTCGACGACTTCGACGGCACGGCGGTCGCGACCATGCACGGCTTCTGCAAGCGCGTGCTCGAGGAAGCGGCGTTCGAGAGCCAGGCGCCGTTCGAGCTCGAGTTCCTCGCCGATCCGCTGCCCGCGCTGTACCGGGCCGCCGCCGACTCGTTGCGCAGCCTGTACGAACCCGGCATCACCGCCCGCACCGCGCTGCTGCACGAGGTCGGCCTGGTGCCGGCGACCTTGGTCGAGCACTACCGGCTCTGGCAGCGGCATCCCGACGTGCGCCTCGAACCCGACGCCGCCGATCCCGACCACCACGTCGGGACGCTGCGGGCCGCGATCGCGGCGGCGGCCGCGGCCTGGGACGACGATGCCGCGCAGCGCCTGCTCCGGCTGGGCTGGGGCAAACGCAAGCAGCCCTTCGTCGGCGACGTCGCCACTGCCTGCAAGCTGCTGGCGCAACGGTTGCGGACCGAGCCTGGCCTGGCGCTCGGCTTGCTGTGCGCGCTGGCGCCGGCGAACGCCGCCCCGAAGCTGCTGAAGGACCAGGCCCGCCACCTCGCGCACCCGTTCTTCCTCGCCTGCGACACCGTGGCGAGGGCCTGCGAGCAGGCGCACGCGCACCTGCGGGTCGCGCTGCTGGCCGCCATGCACGCGCGCCTGCGCGCGCACAAGCGCGCCGACCACGTGCTCACGTTCGACGACCTGATGGTGCGCATGCACGAGGCCCTGCACGACCCGGTGCGGCGGCAGTTGCTGCTGCCAGCGCTGCGGGCGCGCTACCGGCTGGCACTGATCGACGAGTTCCAGGACACCGACGCGCTGCAGTACGACGTATTCGCGACCTGCCTCGCCGAACGGCCGCTGTTCCTGATCGGCGATCCGAAGCAGAGCATCTATGGCTTCCGCGGCGCCGACCTGCGCAGCTACCTGCGCGCCAGCCGCGACGCGGTGCGCGGCGGCACGCTGGCGACCAACTGGCGCAGCAACGAGGGCCTGGTGGCGGCCGTCGCGGCGCTGTTCGGAGG
>JBASWX010000274.1:0-3846 GCA_049276695.1 Planctomycetota bacterium | reverse complement strand
CCAAAACGGCCTCGCTGTGGCGGCTGCAACTGACATCGATCGCCTCGACGACATCTTCAGCATTGGCTACGACGCCTCGGGCGCCGTCAGGTCAGCAAGGGCAAGGCGACTTTGACGGGACCGTGGGCCGCCGGCGGTTGCCAGCCCACCCATCGTCGTGGTATCGCCACCGCCATGGCTACCCGCTTCTTCGCGGCGCTCGCCGCCGTGTCGTTCCTGCTGCCGGCGCAGACTCCGCCGAAGGTCGTCAAGCTCGAGCCCGCGAACGGTTCCGAGGTCGAGGCCGCAAAGGTCAAGACGCTGGTCGCCACGTTCGACATGGACATGAACCAGGACGGCTGGTCGCTGTGCGGCAGCGGCCCGGCGTTCCCGAAGACCAAGGACAAGCCGCGCTGGCGCGACAAGCGCACGCTCGAGGTCGACGTCGAACTGGAAGCGGACCACGAGTACCTGCTGGGACTGAATTGTCCGGCGGCGCAGAACACGCGCAGCAAGGACGGGGTGCCGCTGGTGCCGGTGTGGTGGAAGTTCACGACGCTGCCGGGCAAGGTGCGGCCGGCGGCGGAGCAGAAGAAGCGCAACCAGGCGGCGATGAAGGCCCTGCTGAAGGCGCTCGACGAGTCGTACTCGTACCGCGACCTGCGCGTGTCCGATTGGAAGAAGCTCGAGCAGGAACACGCCGCCGCGTTGCTGAATGCGAAGACCGACCGCGGCTTTGCGATGGCCGCGGCCGAGATGCTGAAGCCGACCGAGGACCTGCACCTGTACCTGCGCCTGGGCGAGCAGACGTTCGGCGCTGGCTCGCGCGCGGTCGATCCGCTGTTCCGCCGCGATCGGCTGGTGCGGCATCTGCGCGTGCAGCCGGTCGGCAAGAACGCGCTCGCCGGGCGCACCACCGACGGCATCGGCTACCTGATGATCGGCGGCTGGAGCCAGGACGTGGACCCCGAAGTGATCGGCGGCGCGATCACCGAGATGCTGGACACCAAGGCGATGGTGATCGACGTGCGGCCGAACGCCGGCGGCGACGAGTCGCTGGCGCAGAAGGTCGCCGGCTGGTTCGTGACCGGCACCAGGGTCTACGCGAAGCACCGCGTGCGCGGGCCGGGCAAGGACGGCTTCGGCCCGATCGGCTCGCGCGCGGTCGAGGGGCTCGGCGAGAGCCGGCACTACGACCGCCCGATCGCGGTGCTGACCAGCCGCTACGTGATGAGCAGCAACGAGTCGTTCGTGCTGATGCTCAGGCAGGCGAAGGACTGCACGGTCGTCGGCCAGCCGACGTTCGGCAGCAGCGGCAACCCGCGGCCGTTCGAACTCGGCAACGGCGTCACCGCGTTGATCCCGTCGTGGCAGGACCTGACGCTCGACGGCCAGACGTTCGAGGGCATCGGCATCGCGCCCGACGTGCAGGTGGCGTGCAAGCCGGAGGACCTGGACAAGGACGATCCGATCCTGGTGAAGGCGCTCGAGGTGCTGCGCGCGAAGGTCGCGGCGCAGCCCGGGAAGTGACCGCGACGACGCGCAGTCGCGTCACGCCTTGGCGACCGCAGCGGCCCAGCGTTCGCGCCAGTGCGTCCGCTCGGCGAGCGGCATCGCCGGCGTGAACGCGCGCTGCTCGCGCCAGATCGCCGCGATCGCCTGCTTCGACGTCCAGATGCCCGCACCCAGGCCGGCCAGGAACGCGGCGCCGAGCGCGGTCGACTCCAGGATCTCCGGGCGGCGGATCGGCACGCCGAGCACGTCGGCCTGGAACTGCATCAGCAGGTCGTTGGCGGCAGCACCGCCGTCGACCTTCAACTCGCGCAGGGGCTGGCCTGCGTCGCGTTCCATCGCCTGCAGGATGTCGACGTTCTGCAGTGCGATGCCTTCGAGGGTCGCACGCGCCAGGTGCGCCTTCGTGGTGCCGCGCGACAACCCGGTGATGAGGCCGCGCGCGTCCGGCCGCCAGTGCGGCGCGCCGAGGCCGGCGAACGCCGGCACCACCATCACGCCGGCTGAGTCGGGAACGGAGCGCGCGAGCGCTTCGATCTCGGCCGCGTGCGCAAACAGCTGCAGGCAGTCGCGCAGCCACTGCACCGCGGCGCCGGCGACGAACGCCGAGCCTTCGAGCGCGAAGCAGGTCTCGCCCGGCAGCTGCCAGGCCAGCGTGGTGACTAGGCCGTGGCGCGATGCGACCGGCGCGGCACCGGTGTTCATCAGCAGGAAGGCGCCGGTGCCGAACGTGCACTTCGCGCTACCCGGTTCGAAGCAGGCCTGGCCGAACAGCGCCGCGTGCTGATCGCCGGCGATACCCTGGATTGGGATGCCGTCGCGCAGGCCGGGCACGCCGCACGTGGTGCCGGCAGTGCCGACGCACGGCACGACCTCGGGCAGCAGCGCGCGTGGCACGCCGAACAGCCGGCACAGCTCGTCGGACCACGCCAGCGTGTGCAGGTCGAACAACAAGGTGCGCGATGCGTTGGTCGCGTCGGTGCGGTGCGTGGCGCCGCCGGTGAGCCGGTGCAGCAGGAAGCTGTCGATGGTGCCGGCCGCGAGTTCGCCGCGTTCGGCCCGGGCGCGCAACCGGCCGTGATCGAGCAGCCACGCGATCTTGGTCGCCGAGAAGTAGGGATCGATCGGCAACCCGGTCAGCGAGCGCACGCGGTCGGCGTGACCGGCGGCGGTGAGCCGGGCGCAGGCATCAGCCGTGCGGCGGTCCTGCCAGACGATCGCACGGCCGAACGGTCGGCCGCTGGCCCGTTCCCACAGCAGCGTCGTCTCGCGTTGGTTGGTCAGCCCGATCGCGGCGATCTCGTGCGGCGCGATGCGCGCGGCGGCGAGTGCCTGTTGCAGCGCCGCGGTCACCGACAGCCAGATCTCGCCGGGTTCGTGCTCGACCAGGCCCGGCGCCGGATAGTGCTGCGAGAAGTCGGCATCGCCGCGCCCGCGCACCCGCAGGTTCTCGTCGACGACCAGCACGGTGCTGCCGGTGGTGCCCTGGTCGATCGCGACGACGGCGCGCATGGCCGGCGATCATGCTCGCTCGCGCCAGCCGCCGGAACAACTGATCACCACGGGTCCGCAGAAGGCGGGATCCGGACTGTGGCGTACGCGGGATGAGCTGCACACACTTCGCGGCCCGCACCCACACAGAAAGAAGGTTTGGTCGTAGGTGACAGGAACCCGGCCTGTCACAATCCATGGATGCCAAAAACCAAACGCCGCGGTCGGCAACCCGACGCGAACTCCAAGTCCGGCAAGATCCGCGAACTGCTCAAGACGAACATGTCGGCGGGCGAGATCGCCAAGAAGCTCGGCTGCACGCCAGCCCTCGTCTACAACGTGAAGGCGCGCATGGGCGGCGCGAAACGCCGGGGACCAGGGCGCCGCAAGGCGGGAGCGAGCGGCCTCGACAGCATCGCCAGCATCCTCGACGCGGTGAAGCAGTCGGACCGCGAACGGGCCACGTTGCGCGCTGCCCTCGAACGCATCCAGGCGGTCATCAGCGACGCGTTGGCGTGAGCCCGAAGGCGTCCCGCGCCACCCGCCTGGTCGCGCTGCTGCGCGGCATCAACGTCGGCGGCAGGAACAAGCTGCCGATGGCGGACCTGCGGCGCATCGCGCTGCAGTGCGGGTGGACCGACGTCGCGACGTTCATCCAGAGCGGCAACCTGCTGTTCACGGCCGCGATCGACCAGATCGCGGCGGCGAAGACGCTCGAACGGGCGATCGCCGAGGACCTCGGGTTCGCGGTGCCGGTGGTGGTGCGCCAGCTCGCCGCGCTGCGCGCCGACCTCGCCGCCTGCCCGCTGGCCGCGGCGCTGTGCGAACGGCCGTGCCACCTGCACCTCGGCGTGTCGCGCGAAC
>JBASWX010000273.1:0-5296 GCA_049276695.1 Planctomycetota bacterium | reverse complement strand
CTGCTGGCGCAGCACCAGCTCGGCCCGGAGGCGGGCGCTGCGGCCGCCGGTGGCGCGTTGGGCGTCGACGCGGTGCTGAAGTTCGCGGTGCGCGAGTTCGCAGTGCGCGGCCACCGGCCGGTGCAGGACGCGAGCTGGGAAGTCGAGTGGCGGATCGAAGGCGCGCACGGCGGCGTGCTGTGGTCGTTGCCGCACCGCGGCACCTACCGACCACCCCACGCCGACTTCGGCGATCCGCACCGCCCGCTCGACGCGCCGCGCGATGTGGTGCCGATCGGCGGCCGCGGGCCGCGCGCCTTCCAGGACGCGGACGAACTGCTCGCGAACCTGCACCGCATGGCGATGGCGCGGTTGCCGCGGGCACGCTGACCATGGAACTGCAGGTCGTTCCGTACCCCGGTCTCGCCGTGCACGCGCTGGCGGCCGTGCTGCCGGTTCCGCTCGGCGAACTGGCGAGTCCGGAGTGGCTGCTCGCGTTGCTGCGCGTCGGTGCCCCGGCGCCGGTTGCCACCAGCGAAGGCGTGCGCACGGCCGTGCGCGACCTGCTGCGGGCCCACGGCTATCGCCCGACCGGCCGCGGCAAGCCGTCGTCGGAGTACCTGGTCGCCGCGGTCGGCGACGGCCGGCTCGGTCCGATCAACGCCGCGGTCGACGCCGGCAACGTCGTGTCGCTGCACTCCGGGCTGCCGATCAGCGTCGTCGACCGCACGCTCTGCCGCGGTGCGCTGCGCATCGACGTGCCGCCGCCGGGCAGCGCCTACGTGTTCAACCGCAGCGGCCAGACCATCGACGTCGGTGGGCTGGTGTCGCTGTTCGACGACGACGGCCCGTGCGCGAACGCGGTGAAGGACAGCCAGCGCACCAAGACCTCGCCGGCGACGACGCGGGCGCTGGCGATCGTGTGGGGGGCCGCGGCGCCGGATCCGGGCCACGCCGTGGCGACCGGGGCCTGGCTGCACGACGTGTTCGTCCGGCTCGGTGCGTCGGTCGAGCGCGTGCGCGCCCCCTGACTACGTTCAGCCCGCCATCCAGCGCGCCTGCGCTGACGCAGCCACCTGCTCGTAGTCGCCGCGCACCCGCTCGTGCAGGAAGCGCGCGTACAGCGCGTGCACGATCTCGTGCAGTGCGAGCCAGTTCGCGGCGCGGTCGGCGGTGCGTTCGGCATCGTCGCTGCACTCTTCGTCGTCGTCCGGCAGCTTGACGCCGGTCAGCGTCAACGTCGTCGCGTCGAGCGTCGCGGTCCACTGCCGCGAACCCTCGGCGAGCAGCAGCGACGCCTTGCGCAGCCGGTGGCCCTGGCGCAGGGCGGTGCGCGCTTCGGCGCTGCGCGTCGGCAGGCCGCGGCGCAGCGTCTGCTCGGTGTCGTCCTCGTTGTGCGCGGCGAAGGCGAGGAAGTCGTCGAGGGCGATGCCGACCACGCGCCCGCCCGGCAGCGTGAACTCGCCGCCGTCGGTCTCCCAGCGGAACCACAGCCAGGTCAGGAACTCTTCGCCGAGGAAGGCATGGCTGTCGGCGGCGGTGGTGGTCTTCATGCGTCGTTCTCCGCGGAGGCGTCGGCCTGTTCGGTGGCAGCGTCTGGCGCTGCGGCCGGTCTGCGGGTCGCGGTGCGCGGCGCGGGACCGGTGCGTTCGGCGCGCGGCCAGCGCATCGGGTCGAGCCGTTCCAGCCGGCTGGCGCCCGACTCGCCGAGACCGGCGCGCAGCCCGGCCACCAACGGCGTCGCGCGTTCGAGCGGCGTGCCGAACGACTCGAAGAACAGCTTGCCGAACGTCTCGCGCGCGCCCTTGCCGGTGCCGAACAGCAGCACGGTGCGCTGCGCGAAGAACAGCAGCGCGTCGATCAGCTGCACCGCCGGCAGCACGCGCGGCAGCAGCTTCTCGGTCAGGTCGTCCTTCAACTCGCGCCGTTCGCGCGCCGACATCTTCTTGCCGCGCGCCTTCTCGGCGGCGTCGCGGTGGATCTGCAGCCACTTCTTCGGCAGCACCTTCTTGTCGATCCGGAAGCGCAGCCAGGTGCCGGTGCCGCCGTCGAGGTCCTCGGGCGCGAAGCTGTCGCCGGTCGGGTCCGCCGGCGTGACCCAGCCGGCCGACACCTCTTCGCTGGCCGCCTTCTCGATGCTGCGGAAGCGGCGCTGCGCCAGCGCCTCGGCGAATGCAGCAGTGCGTGGTTCGGCGATCTTGCCGTCCCAATGGAACGCGACGACTCCGCCGCTCCTCCGGATCGCAGCCATGCTCCCTCCCTGTTGCGTGGCGGGCGCGGCCGGGTCGGCCGCGCCGGGTCAGTTCTGCTTGGCCGGCTCCGGCGCCTTCTTGACCGGGGCCGGGACCTTCGGTGCCTCGGCGTCGGTCTCGGTCGCGCGCAGCATGTTCTTGAGCCGCGTGTACTCGCCTTCGAGCGCCTGCAGCCGCTGCTTGCTGGCATCGTCGGTCTGGCCCTGCAGCTTCGTGATCTCGGCCCGCAGCGCCTCCATCTGCGCGGTCAGCGCCGCCTTGTCCACCTGCGGCACCGGCGACACCGACTGCAGCGAAGGGGCAGGCGTCCGGAACAACTCGGGCAGCATCTCGAGCGTCTTCTGGTCGCGCGCCACGACATCGATCTGCACGGTGGTGACCGCCATCTGCGCCTTCTGCAGCACGTCGGGGTCGTTGCTGTACGGGATCTGCAGTGCGGTGCCGACCACCTTGTCGAGGTCCGCGGTCGCACCCTTGTCGAACTTCTCGACCTGCAGGATCACCAGCCCGTTGCCGTTGCGGAACGGCCGCGACCGCTTGCCGGCTTCGGTCGCGAAGGCGACCTGTTCGAAGCGCGGGCCGAACACCGAGCTGCGCGTCGCCTCGAACTTGCCCTCGGCGTCGCAGCCCGGCACCACGCCGACCGTCTTGGCGAGGTCGCCGACGGTCTTGCCGGCCTCGAGCTGGCCCATGACGTCGCCCGCCTTCTCGGCGGCCTCGTTGTCCTCGAACGACGCCGCGATCGCCTCGATGCGGATCAGCTCGTACAGCGCACGCTGGCTGCGCATCTTCTCGTCGGTGGCGCCCGGGTGCTCGGCGAGGTACTTCATCAGGCTGTCGTAGGCGGAGGTCGGGATCGCGCGGCCGTTGACGACCAGCATCGTGTCGTCCGGGTGGTTGGTCATCTCCTCCGCGGTGCCGACGCGCGCGGCGCGCGGCTGCGGCGGCTGCACCGGCGCCATCGGCGTGAAGGTCACGCTGCGGCCGGCGTCGATCGCCCGGATGCCCTGGGTCGCCGGCACGAAGCGGCCGGCGAGCAGCGCCTTGCCGTTCTTGGCGCGGTCCTTCGCGTAGGCGATCTCGCGCAGCAGGCGTTCCTTCTCGGCGGTCAGATCGCGGATCACGTCGACCGGCTGCGGCTGCGGCTTGTCGGGGTCCTGCGCCTGGGCGATGGCGGTGGTGGCGAGCAGCAACAGCGAGACGGCGACGAGGCGGAGATCCATGGCTTTCAGCGGACGGGGAACGGGCGGTTGGTCGGGGGCGAACATCAAACCGATCGCTGGTGTGCGCCGCAAGGGACTGCACCGGCGGGCGGCCTCCGGCGGCGCCGCCGGTCAGCCAGAGGCCGGTGCCACCGCCGCTGCCCGGGCGTCGAAATGGCTGACCACGGCGCCGACGATGCTGTCGAGCAGCAGCGCCGCGGAGTAGTGGCCGAGCGGCACGTGCAGGCGGGTCGGCCGTCCAAAGGCCTCCCACAGCAGGTCTTGGTGCGCCCGTGGCACCACGGTGTCGAAATCGGCGCTGACCAGGAACACGCGTCCGGTCGGCACCGCTGGCGCGAAGCGCAGCGGTTCGTGCCTGAGCGCTTCGCGCAGTTCCCAGGCGAGGTGGTCGTCGCCGACGCCGTCGGCGTGCCGGCGCCACTGCCGCCAGGTCTGCACCCGGCGCTCGCTGCTGACCGGGATCAGCGCCGCGATGTCGCCGCCGGACAGGCACACCGCGACCCCGGCGAGGTCCGGTTCGAGCGCCGCCAGCACCGCGGTGACCATGCCGCCGAGCGAGATGCCGAGCACGAAGCCGGGCCCCCGGACGCCGGCACCCTCGCGCAGCCAGCGCAGCAGCAGGCGCTGGTGCAGCACCGTGCGCGCGAACAGCGTCTCGAGCTCGGGGCCGCGTTGGCCGGCCTGCAGCGCGCGGCCGGCGCGTTCGCAGGCGGCGACGGCGTAGCCGCGAGCGAGCAGGGAGTCGCCGACCTTCGTCATCAGTCCTTCGCCGCCGGCGAGGATCGGCACCAGCAGCACGAACGGCTGCGCGCCATCGCCGTGCATGCCGCGCAGCCGGAAGCGCACGGTCTCGCCGCTGCCGGCGAGCACGCCGACCTGGTCGCCGCCGGCATCCGTGTGCAGTTCGCGCAGGCCGACCGGCGGCAGGTCCGCGCCGCCCACCGGCAGGATCGACGGCGGCAGGCACGGGCAGGGCGCGGTGGGCGCGTTGGTGACGCTGCAGGCCCCTAGGCCGACGAACGCGGCGAGCGACACCGACGCGCGGGCGCGACGGGCGCGCGCGCGGTGTTCAGAACACGTGCACGGCATAGACGACCAGCCCGGGCGCCCCGTCCATCGGGGACTCGAACAGCGAGTAGAGCGACGAAGTGGTCAGGAAGTCCATGTCGTCGCCGATCGCCACGTGCAGGCTGGTGCGCGCACTGTGCCGCCACGCCAGGTCGAGCCGCAGCCCGACGTCGTGGTCGGCGTAGTCGGTGCGGGTGCGCAACTCGAGGTGCAGCGCTTCGCCGAGCGGCATCGCGAACCCGGCGCGTCCCGCCTCCTGGCTCGAGGCCAGCCGCAGGCCGCCGTACTTCCAGCCGAGTTCGAGCGGGTCGCCGGTGTCGTTGACGTGCACGCGCAGCGCGATGCGCCCGAGTCCGGCCGGCGGCTTCGGGTTCTCCGCGGTCCACGACTCGTTGTCGGTCCGGAAGTCCTCGAACTCGACCTCGAGGTCGCGCACCAGCGGCAGTCGGCGCGCCAGGCGGCGCAGCGGCCGCTGCAGCAGCACCTGGCCGTGTTCCTGCACCCACAGCTGGTGGTCGGTCTGCAGGTCGACCTCGCTGCCGAGCAACGGGCCGCGATCGGGGTCGACGGCCTGGTAGTCGAAGAACGGCAGGCCGACTTCGCGCGCGACCCGGTGCCGGTCGGTGTCGACCATGTCGTCGAGGAAGCGCAGCGTCGCGTGCGCCAGCGGGTCGTCGGTGGTGGCCAGCGCCAGCAGGTTGCTGCGCGGCAGCCGCCAGGAGGTGGACCGTTCCGCGACCCGGGCGGCGGCCGGCGCGGGCGAAGCGCCGCTGG
>JBASWX010000272.1:0-2415 GCA_049276695.1 Planctomycetota bacterium | reverse complement strand
AGCACAACCTGGACCCCAAGCCCTTCATCTGGACGGCCAAGGCGGGCGACATCCTCGCCAAGGTCACGCGCGCAAGGGCAGTGCTCACGAATAATGCCCCATCTGTCTGACGCACTACACTAGCGTTCCTTGCGTGCTCGCGGCGAACGTGCGAACCGGGTTGTCGCCTGCCCCGCGGTGGCCATGGCTGCTGCTCGCCCTCGCCGGCTGCACCGCTCCCGACTCGCCCGACGGGCCGGTGTCCTACCGGCCAGCTGGCACCGGGACCGAAGCCCAGTTCGAGCCGTTGCGCATGTCGCTGCACTACGTGCTCGACAATGCCCAGCTCGGCGACGCCGACACTTCGGACTTCGGCGACAAGCTGAAGCTGGTGTGGGACCACTTGCGCGAACCCAAGGCGACGATCGAGAACTCGGACGGCGGGCGCAGCGACTTCGTCAACACCGAGCTGTTCCCGATCGACCTCGACAACCTCGACGACAGCCTCGCGATCCTGCCGAACGTGTTCCTGCACGGGCTCGGCGGCGGCATGTTGTACCGCAAGACCGGCGAGTGGTTCGCCGCCCACGACGTACCGCTGCCGTGGCTGACCGCCGGCGTCGTCGCGACGGTGACCGAGGGCTCGGGGAAGCCGCCGAGAAGCCGGCAACCGACGACAGCGACGAGATCGCCGACGTGCTGGTGTACCGGCCGATCGGCATGTGGTTCTTCCACGACGTCACGCGTTCGCGCCGGGCGCGCGACGAACTCGGCATCGTCGACTGGCCGTACCTGCTGGTCTACGACGCCGACGACGGCAAGCTGGTCAACTTCGGGATGAACTACGCGCTGCGGCCGCGCCTGTTCGCGGGCGACGACACCGGCCTGTTCGCCTACATCGGCATCACCAACCTGTTCGGGTTGTCGCACCGGCTCACCGGCACGCAGCGGCTGTCGTGGGGCTTCGGGGTGTCGACGGTCACGGTGGATCCGGTCGAGCTGCGCGGCAGCGGCGGCGTGTTCTGGGACGACGACGGCGGGCTGCTGGCGTCGCTGATCGGCAACGGCGCCGACGGCTACGCGGTGCGCGCCAACGTCTACCCCGGGGCACTGTTCGCCGCCGACGTGCCGCTGGCGCTGTTCTTCGGCGTGCGCGACGACGGTGAGATCGCCGCCGGCGTGCAGTGGGAGCTGCCGATCGGGCTGGGCCTTTGATCAGTACGCGCCCGCGACGAACTGCCAGACGGCCTCGTAGAAGTTGCGCGCACCGGTGCTGGTCGGCTCGTCACCGAGCACGAACGGCCCCCCGCTCGGCAACGACGCGATGCCGAAGAACGGCCGCAGCCAGAACGCGAGCTGGCCGCCGACCAGCAGCGACACCGAGAGCCAGCTGCCGACCAGCAGCAGCGAACGGTGCGTCGGGATGGCGTGCTCGCGCAGCAGCGCGCGCGCCTGCCGGGCGACCGCGACGCTGCCGGCGAGCGCGATGAACAGCATGTTGGTCAGCACGAAGCCCGGGTAGCCGCCGAGGTCGTCGCCGCGTGGCGGCACCATCGTGTGGGCCAGGAACAGGCTCACCGGGGCGAGGCTCGCCAGCAGCACCGCGAATGTGCGCGTCAGCGTGCCGGCCGAGCCGAGCACGGCGTGTAGGCGCAGCGGCACCCCGAGGAAGCGGGCGAGTACGAACTGCAGCGACACGCACAACGCGACGGTGCCGAGCAGCAGCAGCGGCAGCTTGACCGTGCTGCGCAGCGCGTAGGTCAGGTTCTTGGAAGCACCGATCGCGAAGCCGTAGCAACCGCCGGCGACGATCGTCGTCAGCAGGCTCCGCCACGGTTCACCGAGCGGGCGCAGCCGGAGACGCACGGTCGGCTCACTCCGCGACGCCGAGCACGCGCGCCATGCGGCGCGTCACCCAGACGACCAGCACCAGCCACGGCAGCAGCAAGAGCCAGCGTGCGCGGCTGTCGGTGTCGCGCGCGGCGCAGCGCACCAGTTGCAGCAGGCCGGCCGCCATCGCCAGCACCAGCATGGCGCGCGATGCGTCGGCGGCGGTCAGCTGGTCGCCGTCTTGCATCGTCGCACCGAGGAACCAGAGGATCGGCGCGAAGCCGAGCGTGAACAGTGCGGCGACGCCCGAGATCAAGAGCGACAGCGCCAGGCTCTGGGTGGGGTGCAGGCGCATGCCTAGGAACGTCGCGAACACCTGCAGCGACGGCCAGCACAGCAGCACCGAACCGCCGAACAGCACGGCGACCTTCCACGCCGCGGCGCCACCCTGGACGACGCCGTAGGGGATGCTGGCGAACGCGGTGCAACCGAGCAGCAGCGCGACCAGCAGGCGCAGGTGTGCCCCGCCGGCGATCGTCGCGACCAGCCGACCGGGTTGCGCCAACACGAAGTCGAACGTGCGCCCCGGCGCGCGCAGCACCGCAC
>JBASWX010000271.1:0-1793 GCA_049276695.1 Planctomycetota bacterium | reverse complement strand
GGGCGCTGGCGCGCGGCGAAGCGTTCACCGCGGACGGCAAGCTGTCGGCGGCACTGCGCGCGGCTGTGGCCAGGGAGAAGGCGTACGGGTTCACGGTGCCGGCCGAGTTCGGCGGGCTCGGCGGCCGCTACGTCGAGCTGGCGATCGTCGAGGAGGAGATGGCGGCGAACGGGCTGGGCCCGCTGGCGGTCGAGATCTCCGGTGAGTTGACCATCGGCGCCGGCTCGCTGCTCGCGTACGGCACCGACGCGCAGAAGCGCACGTTCCTGCCGCTGGTCGTGCAGGGCGAGCTGATGGCGTTCGGCCTCACCGAGGTCGGCATCGGCGTCAACGCCAAGAAGGTGCGCGCGTACGTCGAGCCCGACCCCGCGACCGGCGGCTTCCGGCTGCACGCGGCCGGCGACCGCAACAAGCTGTGGATCACCAACGCCACCCACGGCGCCCTGGTCGCGATCGTCGCGCGCCTGGGCAAGGACGGCGCGCAGGTCGGCCTGTTCGTCACGCGGCTGCCGGCCGCGGACGTCTCCGCGCCGGACGGCGGCGACCACGAGTTCTGGTGCCGCTCGTCGAACACCGGTGCCTTCACCGCCAATTTCAACTCGCGGCTGCACTTCGCCAACTACCCGCTGCGGGCCGACGAACAGATCCAGGCCGACGGCGTCGAGGTGCTGTTCTACTGCCTGCGCATGGGCCGCTGCATGCTGGCGGCGATGGCGGCCGGCTACCAACGCATGTTCGCCGCCGACGCGACGGCGTACGCGCGCAGCCGCCAGGGCGTCGGCGGCGCGGTCATCAAGCACGAACTGCCGCGCCAGCACCTCGGCGCGATGCTCGGCGGTGCGCTGCAGTCGCGGGCACTGAGCCACCTGTCGCTGCAGCAGGACGCCGACGGCGTCGACCTCGCCGGGCTGCGCGACCTGACCAAGTCGGCGGCGGCGACCACCGCGCTGGCGTCCCAGATCGCGTGCGAACGCGTGCTCGGCGGCCGTTCGTTCGACCAGGCTTCGCGCGTGCACCAGGCCCGGGCCAACATGCACGTGTTCGGCGTCGTCGAAGGCGAAGACGACCTGATCCTGATGGGCATGGTCAAGGACGTCACCGACGCGTGGACGACGCGCTACATGGCGGGCCTGCTCGGCGTGATCCAGTCGATCAACCAGGCGCCAGGCGGCGCGCCGCTGCCCGCCGAGCGACGGCTGCTGCGCCTCACGCCGCTCACGGTGTTCCGCGAACCAGTGCGCCTCTGGCAGGCGACCACGCGCTTGCTCGGCCAGGCGACGTTCTGGCGCCTGCTGCTGTGGATCCTCGCCAACCTGGTGCTCGAGATCCTGCGCGCGCCGCTGCTGCTCGTGCCCACCGCGTTCCTGCCGCGTTACCAGCTGTTGCCCGCGGGGCTGCGTGGCTACGCCCGCTTCGCCGACACCCGGCTGCGCTGGTTGCGGTGGGCGTGGCTCGGCATCAACCTGTTCTTCCAGCTCGAACTGACCCGCGCGCAGATCCCGCTGCAGCGCCTCGGCAAGGGCATCGAGCACCTGGTGTCGATGCTGGTGCTGTGCCACCACGCCACCGCGACCGGCGACGCGGCGCTGCAGCGCGTCGCGGCGTTGCAGTGCGAACAGCTGCGCAGCAAGGTCGGCGCGCTGCCGCTGCTCACCGGTCTGTGGCAGATGCAGCGCCTGCGCGACCAGGTCGCGGCCGTCGGCGGCGACCTGGAGCGCGGCCAGAGCCCGCTGCTGGCCGGCGTGCAGCCGCAGCCGCTGGCGCATCCGTTCGAGGCCCGCGAGGGCAAGGCG
>JBASWX010000270.1:0-3765 GCA_049276695.1 Planctomycetota bacterium | reverse complement strand
AGCACAACCTGGACCCCAAGCCCTTCATCTGGACGGCCAAGGCGGGCGACATCCTCGCCAAGGTCACGCGCGCAAGGGCAGTGCTCACGAATAATGCCCCATCTGTCTGACGCACTACACTAGCGTTGCCGCGGTCACCGAGAGCAGATCCCACGCGGCGGGGTTACTGGCGTCGTCCGCAATCGCGGCGAGGCCCTCGGCCCGCGCTTCCGCGAGCTTCTTCTGGGTCATCAGGGACCAGCCGGTCACCACGTGCTCGCCGGCCCGCCCCGGTTCGGCCCCCGGAACGTCGGCGCGGGCGGCAGCGGTCGTCAGTTCGCGCACCAGCGTCTGGGTCCGTTCGGCGCGCCCGCTGGGCACCAACGTCCGTCCGCGCAGGCTGCCCTTGGCGTCGAACAGCACGACGCAGGGCAATTGGTCGAAGCGCCACACGCCGAGCTGGCGCAGCGCACCGGCGACGCGGCCACGTTCCTGCACCGCGGGCGTGTCCTGTGGGCGCAGGCGCAGGTCGAGATGAACGAGGTCGTGGGTCGTGCCCAGCGCCTCCACGATGCGCGGCTTGCCGAGTTGGTCGGCGACGAAGGCGCCGCTCGCTGCATCCCAGTCGCTGCCGCTGCAGAACACCAGCAGCGGGCGGCCGGCGGCGAGCGCCTTGGCCTTCGCGGCGTCGAGGTCGTTCGGCAGTCCCTGCGCCGCGAGCTGCGGGGCCGCGGCGGCGAGCAGCAGGCTGAGCAGGCTGGCGCCGCGCCTCGTCCGGGAACCTGCGCGCGCCGCCATCACTTCGCCTTCCAGGCCAGATCCTGCAGCGCCAGGTAGTTCTTCAGCCAGTCGGGCGACAGGCCGTCGCGGCTCAGCAGCTCGCCGTAGTCCTCGACGCCCAGTTCGGGCCGGCTCGCCGCCGCGTGCAGTTCGGCGACGCGCAGCATCGGCGCGTCGGTGCGGTGGTCGGTGCGCTGGTTCTCCCGCATGTAGAAGATCGCCTTCGCCTCCTGCTTCTGGGCCAGCGCCATCCCGCCGAGGTTGTACCAACCGCCTGCGGCCCAGATGGTGCTGGTCGCGTCCTTCGGGTTGCCGGTGCAATCGAGCGACAGCGCCGCGAAGTAGCTCCGCTTCGCTTCGGCGAGCTTGCCAAGATCCTGCAGCACGAGCGCCAGGGTGAAGTGGGCGCGCGGCGACCGCGGGTCGGCCTTGACCGCGAGCGCCGCCTCGTCGGCGGCGCGTGCCGGGTTCTTCAGGTTGCGCGATGCCGCTGCGTCGTTCGCGTAGCGCGCCGCCGCCGCCTCGTCCACGGTCGGCGCCAACGTCGTCTTGCGCGCCTCTTCCCAGTCGGCAAGTGCGGCGAGGAAGTCCTCGGCAGTACCGACCGGGCCGGTCCTTCCATACACGTGCATGCCCGGGTCGATCAGGATCACCCGCGGCAGTCCCTGGTGGCCGTAGAAGCGCAGGCTGCGCACGAGGTCGCGTTCCTGGTCGGTCAGCGCCCTAGCCTTCTTGTCGTCGCGCATCGCGATCTCGATGCGGTAGGGCCGGTAGCCCGCGGCGATCGCGCGCAGCACTTCCGTATCGCCGAGCACCTTCTGCTCGAACGGGCGCGATCCGGGGTCCCACTCGGGCGCAGTGACCAGCAGGAGAATCGGTTTGGCATCGACCTTGGCGCTGGCGACGCAGCGGTCCCAGGTCTCGATCCAGCGTGGTGCGGACTGCGCCCGCAAGCACTCACCGTGGCCGAGTGCCGCAACCACGAGCAGCGCTGCGGGAGCAAGGCGTCGTGGGGATGCCATGTGCATGCTCAGTATCGCAGAACCATCTCGCCGCCGTTGGTCGCCACTGCCGGGAGCGGGGTCGCCAGCGGCCAGTCGAACACGATCGCCTGCACGAACACCGACGCGCCGTCCAGGGACGGGTTGTTCGGCAGCACCACCGGCCAGTCGGCGAAGCCGCCCTGGTTGACGAGCGTGAAGAACCAGCCATCGGTGGGATCGACGAACTGCTGGCACGCCGCAGGCATGCCGTAGATCCCCATCGAGAACGGCAGCGGCAAACCGTACGCAGAGGTGTTCGAGAAGCCGAGGAAGCCGAGCGGCACGGCGACCGGCGAGTTCGGCAAGTTCGCGAGGCGCATCGTGAACGTCGTGCCGAGCTGCGGCAGCGAGCTGCCGAGCGCGTTCAGCGTCGGCACGCCGGCGGTGCCCGTGCAGCCGCTGCCGAACGGCAGGAACTGGGCGGGCTGGCTCGTGTTCCCGGCCACCCAGGTGTAGCCGCCGTTCAGCGTGAAGTGACGCGAGTGCGGGGAGCTGTCGTAGGCGACGTTGCCGGAGCCCTCGTCGAAGTGCCAGAGGCCGACCGTGCTCGCATCGCTCGTGAAGCGGCGCTGCGGCGTGAACGGTCCCGAGTAGCGCGGGGTGTCGCTGATGCGGGCTTCGTCGATCTCGCCGTGGAAGAAGCCCCCGATGCTCAGGTAGCCCGATGCCCCGAGGAGCGTTTGCCAGCCGGCGTAGGGGCATGAGCCCGCCGGACCGCTGGTCACCGGGTTGCCGTCGACGAACACTGTGATCTGGCTCGTGTAGACGGCAGCGACGTGGTGCCAGGTGCCGGGGCTGAGCGCGCCCGGAGCAGTCGGCACGCCGGGAGGCCCGCACGGAGCCATCGAGGTGACGTCGCCGTTGGACGGGTCGACCAACGGCGCGCTGTGCGAGTACATGCCCCACCGAAACAGGATGTGGCTGTGCCCGACGCTCCCTGGCTGGTAGCTGGGCAACCGGATCCACGCTTCCCACGTGGAGTTGACGTAGAGGCCGCCGACGCCGGCGGCGCTGCCGTAGGCGTCGATACCGTTCAAGGCGACGGCGTGGTTCGGGGTCTGCGCCGTGGCGGGCTCGATCGTGGCGAAGGCCAACGCCATGACGCCAACAGCGGGAACGACGTGAAACGACGGAAGGTAGATGCGGGGGGGCATCGGGTCTCCTGTTCGCGAAGGGATCGCGGTTCGCGATGGTGGAATGCGCGACCTCGAGGACCGTGACCGGATCGAAGGTGGGGCCCTGGCGAGTCTGTGGCCTTCCAGCCGGCGGTGTGCCGTGGCACAGTTGGCAGTGCGAACGGCTGCAAGGGGCTGGATCGCGTCACAGGTTGTTCCGCCCGGCATTCGGGTGCCTACCGGAGCCGGGGCGTGCCCCGTCTCGTACTCGTCAGGAGCAAGCCATGCGTCGCGTCATGTCGTCGGTGTTCGTGCTCGGGATCGGGATGAGCGGAGCGTTCTCGGATCTGGCGGTCGCGGCGCCGCAGGGACCCGTCGCGCCGAGTGCGCGCTACGCGCAGGCGATGGCGTACGACTCGGCACGGCAGCGGGTCGTGCTGTTCGGCGGCAACAGCAACGGGCAATGGCCGGCCGGCGCGCTCGGCGACACGTGGGAGTGGGACGGCTACTCGTGGGAGCAGAAGTTGCCGGCAGCATCGCCAGCACCGCGCGCGCACGGGGCCATGGCATTCGACGCGAGCCGCGGGGTCTGTGTCCTGTTCGGTGGCACCCTGCAGCCTGGGACTGGCCTAGGCGAAACGTGGGAATGGAATGGAGTGACCTGGACGCAGCGAAGTCCTTCGGTGTCCCCCAGTCCTCGCTACCACTTCGCGATGACGTATGAACCTGCCCCAGTTGCGTGGACACGCGGTTTGGTGAGACAGCAGGTGACCAGCTCTGCTGGTCCCAGTCAACGGGGAGATGGTACGGAGACGCGTCCGCACACGAATGCTGGGGCGCCGCGCGCA
>JBASWX010000269.1:0-11783 GCA_049276695.1 Planctomycetota bacterium | reverse complement strand
GCCGGGAGCCGCGGCACCGGGGGCACCGTCGCCGGCCGAGGCTCAGCTCGCCGAGAAGAAGCTTCAGCGCGAGTGCGAGATGGTGCAGCGCGACGTGACGCTGGGCCGGTGGGAGAAGGTCGGCGAGTTCCTGAAGACGCTGCCCGAGAAGGAACAGAAGGGCTGCTACGAGCACTTCCTGAAGGTGCTGCTCGCGCATCCGCAGAAGCCGGAGGACCAGCGCGTGCCGGCGAACCTGCAGGAGAAGAACCGCTTCGCGTTCGAGGATGCGCTGGCGCTGGCCGGTCTGGCGCCCGGGGGCTTCGACAAGAAGCAGGTGCCGATGATCTCGCCGCTGGTGCAGCGCGCGATCGAGGCCGGCAGCGTGCTGGAGGAGCTGGTGCGCCTGCTCGGGGTCGAGGTCGGCAAGCCGGCAGCAGAACAGCGGCTCGACCGCCGCGAAGTCGCGATCCTGCTGGCGACGATCGGCCAGGAGCTGGAGATGGGCCCGTTCCTGCCGGGCGCCGACGAAGCCGAGAAGGCCAACGACCGCGAGGGGCTCAACCTGCTGGCGCGGCACGCGCTGGCGATGTTCGCCAAGGAGAAGCGCAACTCGCACCTGGCGACCGCGTGGAAGGTCACGCAGGCGGCGCTGGCCAAGGGCGACATCGGCGAGGACGAGAAGAAGGAGGCGCTGCGGCGCGCGGTCGAGCTGGCGCCGAAGGTCGACGAGGACCTGGGGCCCGCATGGCTCGCCGAGAGCTTCACCTCGCGGCCGGAGCGCGGCATGGAGATCGTCGCGACGATCGGCGGCCAGGTCGCCAAGGGCTTCCAGGAGAAGGGCGCGGACACCGCGTACCGGGCGAGCGGGTTGCGGCTGCAGAAGACTGCGGTCGACGCGCTGCTGAAGGTGGCGCCGCAGCTCGCCGAGCAGTGGCGGCCGACGCTGGGCCTGCTGGCGGCGGGCTGGATCAGCGAGGCGGCCTACAGCTACACCAACTCGAAGTCGGACACGTTCGGCCCGGTGATGGAGCGCGACGAGTTCGGCAACTGGTTCTGGACCAACCGGCGCATGGGCGGCGGTGGCCAGGTGCAGGCGGTGGAGCCGGTCGACCTGGTCGAAGCGCAGCCGGGGGCGGCGTGGGCGGCGCTGCTGGACGACGCGCTCGAGCCGCACTTCGCGACCGTGTCGGCGCAGCTGTGGCTGAAGATCAACGAGCCGGAGAAGGCGTTCCCGTTCATCGAGCAGCTGGCGGCGACCAACGCGCGCAAGGCGAAGGAGCTGTCGAGCGAGTTCCTGCGCGTCTGGATGCGCAGCCACAACCCGAACACCAACAGCCGGACCAACTCGTACATGTTCATGTACGGGTTCGAGCAGCGCAGCAACGGCATCCCGCTGACCCGCAGCAAGCAGGAACGCAACCTGAAGGAACTCGGCGAGTGGGTCGAGCGGCTGCGCAAGCTGCCGATCGGCGGCGTCGACGAGAAGCTGCTCAGCGACGCGTTCGTCGCCGCGCACAGCGCCGCCGAGGTCTACCGGCTGGAGACGATCGAGAAGGTGTTCGGCGACGTCGCCAACCTCGATCCGGTGCTGCTCGGCGAACTGCTGGGCAAGATGCGCACCAACCTGGCGACCGTGTGGCGGCGGCCGGCGGTCCAGGAGCAGCAGAAGACCAAGCGCACGCAGAAGGAGATGCTCGAAGAGGTCGCGCGCGGCTACGCGACCGCGCTGCAGGTGGCGCAGCGGGCGCTGGAGAAGCGCGGCCAGCACTGGGCGCTGCTGACCGTCGTTGCGTCGATCCTGCACGACCAGAACAACTTCGCCAAGGAGAACAAGCGCGACAGCGGCTTCGCCGACACCCGCAAGGCGGCGTTCGAGCTGTTCGCGGCGGCGGCGGCGCACTACGCGACGGTCGCCGGCGGCCTGCGGCTGGACGAGGAGACGATCCGGCCGTTCGACGTCTGGTTCTATGCCGCGCTCGGCGCGTCCGATCTCGGCGCGGTCGACGAGGAGACGGTGCTGGCGAAGAGCCAGCTGCCGTTGATCCGGCAGGCGATCGACGCGCTCGGCAAGACGGGTGGCGAACGCCACCTCGGCATGTTCGCGAACCAGCTGTTCACGCGCATGTCGGCGGTGAAGCCGCAGATCAAGTACCGCTACCTCGACGCCGGCTTCGCGATCGTCGGCGACCATGCGCAGGCGAGCGAGGCCAAGAAGGTCTGGGACTACTACGGCGACCTGGTGTCGGAGCTGAAGCTCGTCGCCACCGTCGATGGCTCGACCGCGGTCGGCACGCAGCCGTTCGGCGTGCGCATCGACATCGTGCACAGCGACCAGATCGAGCGCGAGAGCGGCGGCTTCCAGAAGTACGCGACCAACCAGAACAACATGTCGTACGCGTGGAACTACGGGCGGCCGCTCGAGAACTACCGCGACAAGTTCCAGGAAGCGGCGAGCGCTTCGCTGCGCGAGCACTTCGAAGTGCTGTCGGTGACGTTCAACAGCGAAGGCATGGCGTCGAAGCCGACCGACGCCGCCGGCTGGCGCGCGTCGCCGTACGCCTGGCTGCTGCTGAAGGCGCGCGGCCCGCAGGTCGACCGCATCCCCGAGATCAAGCTCGACTTCGACTTCCTCGACACCTCGGGCTTCACGATCCTGCCGATCGCGACGTCGCCGGTCGCGATCGACGCCTCGGCGAAGGCCGAGCCGCGGCCGTTCGCGAACCTCGAGGTGACGCAGCTGCTCGACCCGCGCCGCGCCGACGAGGGCAAGGTCACGCTCGAGATCAAGGCGAAGTGCGACGGCCTGGTGCCCGACCTCGAGTCGATCCTGCAGCTCGACCTGCCCGGCTTCGTGGTCGGCAAACGCGACGACCAGGGCGCGTCGGTCAACAAGTTCAGCGAGGAACGCGACGGCATCGAGAGCGAGCGCGTGTGGCTGCTGGCGCTGCAACCCGCGAGCGGCGACACGTTCCCCAAGCGTTTCGTGTTCGGCCGGCCGCTGGTCGACGGCGCCAAGACCGTCTACCAGCGGTACTCCGACGCCGACCTCGAGACCGTGCCCGCCGAACTGGCGCTGACCGGCGCGCTCGGCATCCGCAACCCGCTGTGGGTATGGGTCGCGATGGGACTGGCGCTCGGGGCCTACCTGCTGTGGTTCTTCACTGCGCGCAACAGCCGCGGCGCCGGCGGCGACGCCGCGGGCACGCTGCACCTGCCCGAGCACCTGACGCCGTTCACGGTGCTGGCCCTGCTGCAGCAGGTCGGCGCGCGCGGGCGGCTCTCCGATGACGACCGCAAGGCGCTCGCCGGCGACGTCGAACGCATCGAAGCGTGCCACTTCGGCCGCGCCTCGGACCCGACGCTCGACCTCGCCGAACTCGCGCGCCGCTGGCTCGTCCGCGCCTGACGCCGCGGTTCCGTCCTTTACTGCTCCTCCTGCGACCCCTCCCGCCGTCCGCGACCAATGACCGCCACGCACGCCCACACGACTCCCCGTTTCGCCGAGACCCGGCAGTTCCTCGAACAGATCCGCGGCCGTGTAGGCAAGGTCGTCGTCGGCCAGGACGTGGTCGTCGAACGCGTGCTGATCGCGCTGCTGACGTCGGGCCACCTGCTGCTGCAGGGCGTGCCGGGGCTCGCCAAGACGCTGCTGGTCGCCGCGGTCAGCAAGACCGTCGACCTGGCCTTCGCGCGCATCCAGTTCACGATCGACCTGCTGCCCTCCGACATCGTCGGCAGCGAGATCCTGGACCAGAAGACGCACGAGTTCCGGACCCACAAGGGCCCGATCTTCACCAACCTGCTGCTCGCCGACGAGATCAACCGTGCGGCACCGAAGGTGCAGAGTGCCTTGCTCGAAGCGATGCAGGAACGGCGCGTGACGATCGGCAACACGACGTTCCCGCTGCCGGCCCCGTTCCTGGTGATCGCGACGCAGAACCCGGTCGAGCAGTCGGGCACGTTCGAACTGCCGGAGGCGCAGCTCGACCGCTTCATGCTGCTGCACCGGCTCGAGTACCTGACGCCGGAGCAGGAGAAGGAAGTGCTGCGCCGCAACGCTGCGCTCGGCGTGCGCCGCGACGGCAAGGGCGCGGTTGCGCGCACCGAGTTCGACGTGCTCGGCGAGCAGGCGACCGGCAGCTCCGAGCAACTGGTGCGGGCGATGGAGGACGTGCAGCAGGTCTACGTCAGCGAGGCGTTCCTCGAACACTGCGTCGAAATCGTCAACCGCACGCGCAAGCACCCCAAGCTCGAGCTCGGCTGCAGTCCGCGCGCCGGCATCGCGCTGGTCAAGGCGTCGCGCGCGCGGGCGCTGATCCACGGCCGTGACTACGTGCTGCCCGAGGACCTGTTCGCGCTGGCCGAGGACGTGATCCTGCACCGCACGCGCCTCACCTACGAGGCGGTCGCCGACGGCTGGACCAGCCAGCGCGTCTTGCAGGAGATCCTGACGGAAGTGGCGCGATGACGCAGGTGTCCCGGACCGACGCGAGCGATCCGATCGCCGCTCGCGAACGCGCGCTGCCGGGCCTGCTCGGCCCGGTCGAGCCGCTGGCGGCGCGCAAGTTCGTGATCGGCGTGCGCAAGCTCGCCGACGACCTGACCTACGGCCTCGACGGTTCGCGCTTCCTCGGTTCGGGCATCGACTACGTGCAGTCCCGTCTGTACCAGCACGGCGACTCGGTGAAGGCGATCGACTGGCGCGTCACCGCGCGTTCGCGCAAGGTGTTCGTCAAGGAGTACGAAGCGCCGCGGCGGATCGCGGCGTGGTTCCTGATCGACACCTCGGCGTCGATGGTGGTGTCGTCGCTGCGCTGCTCGAAGTACGAGCTGGCGCTGCACGTCGCCGGCGGGCTGGCGCTCGCGTGTCTGGACCGCACCAGCCCGGTCGGCGTGCTCGGCTGCGGCACCCGCGACGTGCGCGTCGAACCGAGCCTGCGCAAGGACCAGGTGCTGCAGTGGCTGCTGCGGCTGCGGCGGCACGCGTTCGACGAGTCGACGGTGATCACGCGCCGGCTGCGCGAATTGCGGCCGACGTTGCCGAGCCGCTCGATCGTGATCGTGTGCAGCGACCTGCACGAAGAGGGCGCAGTGCACGCGCTGGCGCTGCTGGCCCAGCAGCACGAGGTCGCGGTGGTGCAGTTCCAGGACCCGGCCGAACTGTCGCTGCGCGGCGCCGGCTTCGTGCGTGCGCAGGAGGCCGAGTCGGGCCGCGGTTTCGTCACGCACGGCCGTCGCGCGCTGCTCGACCAGGCGCGGATCGAGCAGGACCTGCGCCGCGGCGGCGTCGACCACCTGCTGATCCGCACCGACCAGCCGTTCGTGCACCGGCTGCGCCAGTTCTTCCGGGCGCGCGGCCGCTCGGGGCGGGGGGCCCGCTGATGCGCGCCAACGCCCTCGCGTTCGTTCTCGCCGGTGTCGTCACGGCCAGTGCTGCGCTGCCGGCACAGAGCAAGGACGAACGGCGCGCCGTGGTCGGCATGCGTGCCCGCGTCGACCAGGTCGTGCTGCCGGGCAGCGAGCTCACGCCGGCCCCGTCGTCGCTGAAGACGCCGATCGTCGTGCGCGTGCTGGCGGTGTGGCCGCACGGCGAACACCGCCGCTACGACTTCGAATGGACCGGCCTCGAGCCGGGCAAGCACGACCTGACGAAGTACCTGGTGCGCAAGGACGGCACGTCGACCGACGGGTTGCCGCCGCTCGAGGTCGAGGCCACCAGCGTGCTGGCCAAGGACGCCCGCGAACCGAGTGAGCTCGACCCCATCGCTCCAGACCGCGTCGGCGGCTACCGGACCATGCAGTGGGTGGCCGGCGTGCTGTGGGCCGCCGGCCTGCTGGCGATCCTGTTCGTCGGTCGCCGCTTCCGCCGGCAGCGGGTCGTCGAAGCACCCAAGCCGACGCTGGCCGACCGGCTGCGGCCGTTGGTCGAACGCGTCGCCTCGGGCGACGCCGACAACGCCGCCAAGGCCGAACTCGAACGGCTGCTGGTCGCGTTCTGGCGGTCGCGCCTGTCGCTGCAGGACCGCAAGGCCGCCGACGCGATCGTCGCGATCAAGGCGCACGCCGAGGCCGGCCTGCTGCTGCGCCAGCTCGAGGCGTGGCTGCACATGCCGGAGCCACCGAACCCGGTCGACCTGCACGCGGTGCTCGAACCGTACCGCGCGGTCACCGCCGAGAGCTTCGAGCCGGCCACCGCCGGGAGGACGAGCTGATGTTCGCGCGACCGTGGCTGTTGCTGTTGCTGGCGCTGCCGCTGCTGCACCTGTTCTGGGTGTGGAACCGGCAGGGCCGGCGCACCGTGCTGCCGTTCGACGGCGGCTTGCGCGGCAGCGGCTGGTTCCTGCGCGGGCTGCTGCGGGTCGGCGAGTCGCTGCCGGCGCTGCTGCTCGCGGTCGCGGTGCTGCTGCTGGCGTTGCCGCAGGAACTGGCGGCGCCGAAGCAGAAGCGCGCGCTGACCAACATCCAGTTCTGCGTCGACATCTCCGGCTCGATGGAGGCGAAGTTCGGCAAGGGCAACCGCTACGACGCGTCGATGGAGGCGATCAACCAGTTCCTCGACTACCGCAAGGGCGACTCGTTCGGGCTGACCTTCTTCGGCAACAACTACCTGCACTGGGTGCCGCTGACGAGCGACCCGTCGGCGTTCCGCTGCGCGCTGCCGTTCATGAGCCCGACCAACAACATCCCCGGCTTCGGCGGCACCGAGATCGGCAAGGCGGTGCTCGGCTGCCGCGAGGTGCTGACCTCGCGCGCCGAAGGCGATCGCATGCTGATCCTGGTGACCGACGGCTGGAGCAGCGACCTGTCGGGTGGCGCCGAGCTCGAGATCGCCAAGCGGCTGAAGCGCGACGGCATCACGCTGTTCGCGGTCAACATCCAGGAGAGCGACGCGCGCGGCGAGATCGTCAACCTGGCGCGGCTGACCGGTGGCGAGGTGTTCAATCCCGAGGACACCAAGGCGCTGGCCGACGTGTTCCTGCGGATCGACCAGATGACCAAGGCGAAGATCGAGCAGGGCAGCGCCGAGCTGGTGGACTGGTTCCTGCCGTTCGCGATCGCCGGCCTGTCGGTGTTGGCGCTCTACGCGTTGGTGCAGCTCGGCGTGAGGCACACGCCATGGTGACGCTGCTGGTCACGGTCGCGATCGCGCTGCTGGCGGCGGTCGGCGAAGGTCTGCACGCGCTGCGCGTGCGTCGCATCGCGCACCTCGCGTTCGGCCCGGGGCGGCCGGTGCCGGCGCTGGCCCGGGTGGCGCCGCTCTTGCGCGTGCCGGCGTTCGCGCTGCTGGCCTGGGGCCTGATGACGCTGCTGTTCGTGCCGCCGAAGATCCACAAGAGCGACGAGATCCCGCCCGAGGAATGGCGCCACCTGCTGCTGGTGCACGACGTGTCGCCCAGCATGCTGCTCAAGGACGCCGGCACCAACGGCGACCAGAGCCGCGCTGCGCGTGCCAAGGAACTGGTCGACTCGCTGTTCGAGCGCGTGCCGATCGGCAAGTTCAAGATCACGGTGATCGCGACCTACAACGGTGCCAAGCCCGTGGTCGAGGACACGCGCGACCTCGAAGTGGTGCGCCACATCCTGTCCGAGATCGACATGCGGTACGCGTTCAAGGCCGGCAGCACCAAGCTGTTCGACGGCATCGCCGAGGCGGCGCGCCTCGCCAAGCCGTGGCGCGTCAACAGCGCGCTCCTGGTGATCGTCAGCGACGGTGACACGGTGCCCGCGACCGGCATGCCGCAGCTGCCGCCGTCGATCGGCGGCACGCTGGTGATCGGCGTCGGCGACCACCTGGCCGGCAAGTTCATCGCCGGCCACCAGTCGCGGCAGGACGAGAGCACGCTGCGGCAGGTCGCGATCCGGCTCGGCGGCGAGTTCCACAACGGCAACAAGCGGCACGTGCCGAGCGACATCCTGGCGGCGGCGGCTGCCGACGCCCGCAAGCCGCTGATCGAACAGCTGTCGCTGCGCGAGTACGCGCTGTTCGCGGTCGCGGTCGGCAGTGCCCTGCTGGCCTTGCTACCGCTGCTGCTGCACTGGTTCGGTTCGCGCTGGCGAGCCGGGGTGCTGCCGGCGGTCGCAACGCAAGCCGCGTAGGCGAGGAGAGGTCCGATGCCGATGTCGACCGACGTGCGGCTGCCGAAGAACGTCACCCCGGTCTTCCCGGACGCATGCTGTGCCTGTGGCGCCCCGCGACCGGGAGACCGTGTCAGCGTCGCGAACCGGCGTTTCCGCTGGTACGAGTTGATCTGGCCGTGGTCCTGGTTCCTGAACAAGCGGGTGCGGGTCGAAGTGCCGGTCTGTGCCGGCTGTCGACCGGCGCTGCTCGCGGGTCGTCGCTGGCGTTCGTGGATCCTCGCCGGCGTGATCGTGGCGGTGGTCTCGCTGGCGTATCCGTGGGCCAAGTCGATCGGCGCGGGCCGGACGGTGGCCAAGGTCGTGGTCCTGGCCGTCTGCGTGGTGTGCCTGGCACCCCTGATGCTGTGGTGGGCGTTGCACCCGCCTCCGTTCGACACCACCGTTGGCGCCGACCATGTGGACTACGAATTCGCCTCGGCCGAGTACGCCCGCCAGTTCGCGGCGTGCAACCCGGCGGCGCCGGCGAGGTCGTGACGGCGCGATCGACCTCGGGAGCGGGCCTGTGTCGCCGATGCAACTTTTCCAGGTGCCTCGACCCCGCGGTGTCCGGGGCCCGATAGACTCCGGCACCTGACGCCCCTGGACCGGTGGTCCGGGGAGCGGCGATTCCCCGACGGAGAACCCGATGCGGAACATCCTCTTGGTCAGCTGGCTCCTGCTGCCGATCGGCGCCTGGGCCTATCACGAAGGTCCCGGCCAGGACCGGACGGCGCTCGACGCCACGGACGCGGTGCTGGTCGCTGCGCACGCTGCGGCGGACGCCGGCCAGTGGAAGGAAGCGGTGCGCCAGTACGAGGAAGCGCTGAAGGCGCTGCCGAAGAACCCGGACGCCGTCGACAAGCGCGTCACCCAGCGCCTGCTGATCGAGCTCAACAAGGCGCGCATGCAGGCCAGCGGCCTGCCGGACGCGCGCGAGGAGCTCGCGTCGCTGGTCGACCAGATGGTCGAGGACAAGGACAGCGATCCGCAGTTGCTGCGCGACGCGCGGCACGCGCTGGCCCGCTCGCAGTTCTACACCACCTGGCTGATGCGGCTCGAAGGGCTCGAGCGCGAGGTGTGGGAGCCGGAAGTCGAGGCCGCGCGCCAGAACTACCGGCTGCTCGCCGAGCAGGCCACCGACGCGAAAGAAGCCGCGACCATGCAGGGCGACGTCGAAGCGGCGATCCGCCTCGCGCGCATGGAGATCGAGGACCTGCAGGGACTGCCGCTACCGAGTGAATGAGAGGGTTGAAGCTCCTCCAACAAGGCCGGTCGGCCTCGTATCAGCAAGAACAAGAAGCACGGCAAGCCGAACAATGGCGCGGGCAGCGGTCCGCCGCCGGACGGCGGCGGCTCGTGAGGGCAGCCTGAACTCCGACGCAGTCTGACGCAGAGCGCGCGGCCGAGTGATCGGCCGCGCGGCGTTTCTGGCGACTGCTCCGCCGGCCGCGTCACTTCGCGGAATCGACGCGCTGCGGTCAGACGAAGCGGCGGATGCGGTCGTCGAGCGCCTGCTGATCCTGCGTGAAGCTCGCCAGCGCCGCTGCCGACAGGATGCCGTCCCAGCTGGCGGTGCCGGCCTTGACCCGTGCGCTCCACGACGCGTGCACCGGGATCTTGCCCTCCTTGGTCAACTTCGCGGCCTCGTCGGCGGTGAACGCCGGGAACAGGTCGCCAGCGCCGTTCTGCTGCAGCGCCTTCACGACGTCGTCGGCGGTCGCCTTCTTCGGATCGAGCTTCGCGACCGCCGCCGCCGCTTTCTCGAACTGCGGCGAGATCGCCCAGAAGCAGTCGAGGCGCTCCTTGCTGTCGACGGTCGGTGCGAACGTCACCGGCGGATCGTTCTTCGTCTTGTCGGTGACCGTCGGCAGCGGCGGGTTCTTCTTCAGGAACTCCTTCGCCGCCGCGGTCGGCATCGTGAACGTGTCGAGCCCGAGCAAGTCCTCGCACTGCTGCCCGCTGCGCATCGATGCCGCGATCTGCTTGACGGTGAGGCCCTGTTCCTTGTTCAGCTTGCGCAGGCCGCGCTGGCTCGCCAGCGTCGCCTTCTCGCCGGCGTTGACGCCGTCGCCGAGCTTGTTGTCGGCGACGAAGGCGTTGATGCGGCCCAGGAACACGTTGACCCAGTTCGGCCGCGCGAAGCTGCCGATCAGCCAGTTCTGTCGCGCCGAGAAGCCGAGCGTGAAGTTCAGCCGGATGCCGTCGTCACGCAGCCGCCGCGCCGCGATCAGGCCGGCCGGCGACAGCGGCACCTTGACGATGAAGCGGTCGGGGCAGATCGCTGCGAAGCGTTTGCCGTACTGGTATGCGGCGTCGATGTCGTGCGCGGTCGCGGTGTGCAACTCGACCGACACGTCGGCGTCGAAGGTGCGCACGAGCTTCAGGCCGTGCACTGCGTTCAGGATGAACGCGATCTCCTGGACCGAGCGGTCCTTCGTCATCTCCGGCGCGATCTTCTTCAGCAGCGCCGCGGCGGCCGGGACCATCTGGTCGTAGATGCCCTTCTGCACCTCCTTGTTGAGCAGCGTGTTGTTCGTCGTCAGCGCGACGAACTCGCGCACCCACAGCTCCTTCGCCGCGTCGACGTCGCCGGTGTCGAGCCACAGCGCGGTGCCGGTCTTCGTCGCGGCTGCCCACAGCGGCGAGCTCGGGAACGAGTCGCGTCTGCTCTGCGGCAGCGTGACCTGCGCGAGGCAGAACTTCGCGACTTCCTTGGCGACGGGGGAATCGTGGCGGGGGGCGGCGTCGGACATCGTTCGTGCGGAGTGGCGGGAAAGGTGATGGCGTGCGTGCCGGCCGCAGGATGGTAGGTGCGCCTCCGTCCGCCGGCGAGGTCAATGTCGCGGCGGCCGTTCAGCCGGCGCGTTGCTTCCACACCACCCACGCGACGCCGAGCAGCAGCAGGCCCACGACCAGCGCGACCCACAGACCGCCGCCGCCGCGCGTCGGGCGCCGCTTCTGCGACCGACGCGCCGTCGCCAGTCCGCCGCCCGTGCGCTCGATCCGGTCCAGTTCGTCGATCACCTCGCCCGCATCCGGCGGTCGCTTCGCCGGATCGAGCGCGAGCAGCTGCTGGCGGACCAGCCGATCGAGGCCGGGCGGCACGCCGCGGGCCGCTTCGAAGGGCGCTGGCTGCTGCGCCCGCTTCTGCTTCAGGATCTCGCGCACCGTGCCGACGAACGGCGCACGGCCGACCAGTGCGGCGTAGGCGGTGCAGCCGAGCGCGTACAGGTCGGCGCGACCATCGACCGAGGTGCCGTCCAACTGCTCGGGTGCCATGAACGCTGCGGTACCGGCGCGGTCGCCCGCCCCGCCGAGGTCGCGCACCAGTCCGAGGTCGGCGAGCTTGGCGCGGTGGTCGCCGGTCAACAGGATGTTCGCGGGCTTCACGTCGCGGTGCACCAGCCCGGCGTTGTGCGCGAGCTGCAGCGCGCCGGCGACGTCGCGCAGGATCGGCAGCGCCTGCCGCCACGGCAGCGGTCCGTCGCGCCGGATCCGCGCTGCGAGGCTGCCGCCGCGCACCAGTTCCATCGACAGGAAGTGCCGGCCGGCGTCCTGACCGAGGTCGAACACAGCGACCAGCCGGGGATCGGCGAGTGCGGCGGCGGCGCGCGCCTCGCGCAGGAAGGCCGAGACCGCGGCTTCGTCGGCGCCCGCCGCCGGCTGCCGCAGCACCTTGATCG
>JBASWX010000268.1:0-1749 GCA_049276695.1 Planctomycetota bacterium | reverse complement strand
ATGCACGACAGCCCTACCGGCCCGATGCCGAGCACCAGCACTGCGTCGCCGATCTGCACTTGCGCCCGCTCGAGTCCGTGCAGCGCCGTCGGCAACGCACAGCCACCGCACAGGAACGCGCGCGGCGAAGTCGCACCGAGCCGCAGCACGCGCGTGCCGGCCAGCAGGTGCACGGTGTCGGCCCAGCCGCCGCACAGCCCGTCGTGAGCACCGTAGGTGATGCCGTAGACCTTGCGCTCGGGGCAGCGCGTGCTCGCCTTCGCAACGAGGCAGTACCAGCAGCGGTGGCAGGTCCGGTGCACGTCGAGGAACGTCACCGCGTCCCCTTCGTGCAGCTGCGCACCCTCGACGTCGCGCAGTTCGCCGCGCACCGCCGCCAACGTGCCAGCGGTCACGTGCCCCGGGATCAGCGGGTACGGCACGCCCGCGAGCTTGCCGTGGTGCAGGTGCACGTCGGTGCCGCACACCTCGCTGCAGGCAACACGCAGCAGCGCCTCACCCGATCGCAACTCGGGCAGCGCGAACTCGCGCAACTCCACCGGAGCATCGGGCGCGGGAAAGACAGCGGCGCGGACCTTCGCCATGCCGCCATCGGACGCACCCGCGGCTCAGCGCGCCAGCAGGTTCACCAGGAGGCGCGCAGCACCCGCATGGCCGACCCGCAACTGCCGGTAGAGCGCGAGCGAGCAGTAGACGAACTCGCCCTGCCCGTACTGCGTGACCAGCAGCGATCCCTCGTGCACCTTCGCATCCGCTGTGTCCTTGGTGCCGAGCAGCGGCGACCACGCCGCGTCCCAGCTCTTCGGGAAGTTGAGGCCGCGTTCCTGCACCCAGCCGGCGAAGTCGGCATCGGTCAGCGGGTGCGGCTGCCGCAGCAGCGCGTGCTCGGGCCGCAGCATCGTCACCGGTGCCTGCTCCTCGGTCGCGCGTTCCTCGCCGACCACCATCGGGAACGGCGCCAGCAGCGGATGCCCGGCGCGCTCGTTCCATTCGCCCGACTTGTGGTACATCGCGACCACGCGGCCGCCGCCGCGGCAGTACGACAACAACCGGTCGCGCAGCTCCGCCAGTTCGGGACGATGGTGGTAGGCGCGGATGTCGAGCAGGATCGCCGAATAGTCGTCGAACTCGGCCAGCAGCAGGCCATCGCGGTCGAGCGCAGCGAACGGCACGCCGAGATCGGCCAGCGCGCGCTCGGTGGTGTCGTCGGGGCCGCGGACCAGCAGCACGCGCATGCCATCCGGCACCGTGACGTCGACGGCGCGCACCGGCAGGCGTGCCGCGGCCTTGCGGAAGCGGAACGTCAACGTCGCGTCCGGCATCAGCTCGTCGGCCTCGATCGTCGCCGGCACCAGCACCCGCGCCTCGTCGTGGTCCTTGGTCAGCATCAACCGGCCGGGAATGGACGTCGCCCGGATGCCGGGCCCCATCGACAGCATCACCGGATGGTTCGCTTCGTGGTCGTCGAAGCCGCGCACCGCGACGCTGAGCACGCGCTGCACGGTGCGGCCGCGCGGCACCATCAGCACCTCGCGGTCCCACTGCAAGGCGACCGGCGGCACCGGCGTGTATGGCAGCGACACCATCACCGTGAACGGCACGTCGTCGAGCGTGAACTCGGTGACCACGTCGGCGAAACGCGGCTCCGGCCCGGTCGGCTCGTCGCTGTCGGGCTCACCCTCGCACGGGAACACCACCGCGAACCGGCCGGGCGCGGGCGGCGGCGGCGGCGGCGCCTGGCCCGATGGC
>JBASWX010000267.1:0-1500 GCA_049276695.1 Planctomycetota bacterium | reverse complement strand
GCACCGCCGATCGCGGCACGGAACGCGCGGCGGTCGCCGGCGCGCACCCGGGGTTCGCGCGCCGTCGAGGCCCGACCCGGGCCCGACGACGGCATGCCGTGGCTGGCCCGCTGCCCCACCGATGCCTTCGGCGACTTCCGCTTCCGCGACCTGCGCGCCGGCACCGAGTACGAGCTGCGGGTCGACGTGCCGATGGGCGGCCGGCTGCAGTTCCTCGGCCGGCGCGTGGTGCGCGCCGGACCGATGGAACGGCCGGTCCGGTGCGACTGGCCGCTGGCCACCGGCTTGCTGCAGATCACGTGTTCCTCCGGCAGCCGGCCCTGCAGCGGTCGCATGGTCCGGCTGCGCCAGGTGCTGCCCGCCGGCAACGAAGGCGCCTGCTGCGAACTGCTGCTCGACGGCAACGGCCAGTCGCTGCTCGACGGGCTGCCGCTCGGCAACTGGACGATCGAGCCGATGCACGGCGGGCGCTGCGAACCTGCCGAGTTCGAACTGTTGGCGGGGCAGGCACCGTCGCTGCTGTTCCAGGTGCTCGCCCGGTAGCGGGGCCCGGAACGCCGGCGGCCGCGCGCGCGCGGATCGTCGCCGGTGTCGTCGCCTCAGCGGCGGCTGGCAACGGGCGCACGCGCCGCGACGGCCGGCGACCGCAGTTGATCGATCAGGTCGGTGAGTGCGCCTTCGGTGTCGACGGCCCGGGCGCGCCGGTAGCAACCCCGAGCAGCCCTGCCGGCACCCTGGCGGACCAGCACGTCGCCGAGCGCAACCCACGCCGGTGCATCCCACGGATCGACCCGCACCAGCCGCCGGAACGTCGCCCTGGCCGCCGGGTAGTCGCTGCGCAGGTACTGCGCCATGCCGGCGGCGAACCGTTCGGTGCGGGCCCCTGCCGCAGTCGACCATCGCCGCCGCCACCGCTGCCAGGCGAACCCGAACGCCGTGCCTGCCGCGACGAGCTGCAGCAGGCCGGCAGGCCAGCGCAGCAGGTCCTCGTCGTGCGCGTACACGTAGCGGGCGACGAGCCACCAGTCGCACAACACCCACAACGCACCGCTCGCGAGCAACCCCAGCGCCACCCGCCCGCTGCGCATGTACAACCACGCCGGAACCTGCCCCGCGACGAACGGGATGCAGACCGCCAGCAGCGACATCGCGAACACGGGCGCCAGCCTACGCGCCGATCCGGCGAACTCCACAGCGCGCGGGCGGCGCCCGGTCTGCTACCGTGCCCGCCGCGATGCCCTTCGCCGGCCGCCTCTACCTCCTGTTCACGCCGGGTTCGTGCCGCCGCGACCCGTTCGGCACGCTCGCCGCTGCACTCGCCGGCGGCGTCGACCTGGTGCAGTGGCGCAGCAAGGAACCCGACAGCGAGGGTTTCCGCCGCTGCCGCGACGTCTGCCGCAAGGCCGGAGTGCCGCTGCTGGTCAACGACGACGTGATGCTCGCCTGCCGTTCCCGCGCCGCCGGCGCCCACGTCGGCCAGGGCGACATGCCGGCCGACGC
>JBASWX010000266.1:0-23011 GCA_049276695.1 Planctomycetota bacterium | reverse complement strand
GGTGCGCGCCGTCGGCCGGAACGAGTACGACTACCTGGTCGAACTGGCGAACGAACGGGCGGTGCGGACCCTGGCGCCGGACCTCGCGGCGCTGGTGAAGCTGCCGGTGCGCGGCGTCATCGTCACGGCGGCCGCGGCGCGGCCGTACGACTTCGTGTCGCGCTTCTTCGGGCCGGCGGTGGGGGTGCCGGAGGACCCGGTCACCGGCTCGGCGCACTGCGCGCTCGGCCCGTACTGGGCACCCCGGCTCGGCAAGACGACCCTGCGCGGCTTCCAGGCCTCGGCGCGGGGCGGCGTCGTCGAGGTCGAAGTGGCCGGCGACCGGGCGCTGCTGCGTGGCACGGCGGTCACCGTGCTGCGCGGGCAACTGCTCGCCTAGGCGGGCCGAGTTCGGAGTTTTCCGGACCGGGTGCTCGTCCAGCGCCGCTTCGCCCGGCCAGCCCTCGGCCCGTGGATCGAAGCCGCCGTAGCCCCGACGGTTGCGCCGGCATCGCCCGCCGGCTAAGGGTTTCGCCCCCATTCGCTGCCAGCGCGGCCCTGTGGCCGCGGGGGAGAATGGGCTGCCACGCTACCCGTCACTTCGAAACGCAAGCTCCCATGACCGAACGCGAGCCCATGATCGAGGCGATCGACCTGTGCAAGTACTACGGGTCCTTCGCCGCCATCGACCATCTGACGTTCACCATCCGGCGCGGCGAAGTCGTCGCGTTCCTCGGCCCGAACGGGGCCGGCAAGTCGACGACGATGAAGGTGCTGACCGGGTACCTGGCGCCGTCGCACGGCACCGCGCGGTTGTGCGGCATCGACGTGGTGCAGGACCGCGTGCGGGCGGCCGAGAAGCTCGGCTACCTGCCCGAGAACGGCCCGCTGTATCCGGAGATGACGCCGCGCGAGCTGCTGACGTTCTTCGGCGAGGCGCGCGGTCTGGGCCCGGCGAAGCTGGCCGAGCGGCTCGACTACGTGACGCGCGAGTGCGACCTCGGCGAACTGCTCGACAAGCCGATCGGCACCTGCAGCAAGGGCCAGAAGCAGCGCGTCGGCATGGCGCAGGTGCTGCTGCACGATCCGGAGGTGCTGATCATGGACGAGCCGACCACCGGCCTGGACCCGAACCAGATCCGGCACATGCGCGAGCTGGTCAAGAAGCTCGGCGAGACGCGCACCGTGCTGCTGTCGACGCACCTGTTCCAGGAAGTCGAGGCGATGGCCGGGCGCGTGCTGCTCGTCAACGACGGGCACATCGCGTTCGACGGCACGCCGGCCGAGTTCAAGGCGCGCGGCGGCGGCCAGATGGACCAGGCCTTCCACTCCTTGACCACGCACGCGTGAGGCATCGAGCCATGAACAAGAACATCGTCCTCGCGGTGGCCCGGCGCGACCTGCGCAGCTGGTTCGGCAATCCCGCGAACTACGTCTTCATCACCAAGTTCGTCGGCGCGGCCTGCGCCTTCACGATGTGGCCGGCCGCGTTCTTCACCAACAACCTGGCCAACCTCGACACGCTGAACGCGGTGTTCCCGCTGCTCGCCGCCGTGTTCATCGCCGCCGCGACGATGGGCATGTGGACCAGCGAACGCGCGCACGGCACCCAGGAACTGCTGTTCACGCTGCCGGCGACCGACTTCGAGCTGCAGTTCGGCAAGTTCGTCGCCTACGTCGCGATCTACACCGTGTCGCTGGCGTTCACCGCGGTGCTGCCGATCGCCTTGACGTTCCTCGGCAACCCGGACTGGGGCCAGCTGTTCGCCAACTACGTCGGCTTCTGGCTGCTCGGCGTGACGCTGGTCGCGATCGGCACGATCGGCTCGCAGCTGACCAACTCGGCGACGATCGCGTTCCTGGTGTCGATCGTGCTGTGCGCGGTGTTCCTGGTGCTGCCGGCCTATCTCGGCCTGTCGAGCTGGAACGTCAACGGCCCGATCGGCCAGTTCCGGATCTTCGCCGGCGGCGAGCTGCCGGTCTCCGGCATCCTGCTGTTCGCCGGCATGACGGTGACGTTCTTCTTCCTCGGCATGGCACTGCTGGCGCGTCGCCACTGGCGCGACGGCACCGAGGGCGCGCACGCCGGCCTGCAGACGGCGAGCTACGCGGTGTGCACGTTCGCGGCGACGATCATCGGCGTGAACGCGCTGCCGCGGCTGGACGCGACGTTCGAAGGCATCCACTCGCTCGGCGCCGAGTCGAAGAAGCTGCTCGCGGGGCTCGACCCGGAGCGTCCGGTCTACGTGACCGCGTACGTCAGCGAGGACGTGCCCGAACAGTACGTGGCGCAGAAGGCGCTGCTGCTCAATCTCGTGAGCCAGTTCGATCGGCTGGGCGGCAACGCGGTCGAGACCGCGATCAAGCTGCCGGAGCCGTACTCGCCGGAGGCGCGCGAGGCCGAGGCCAACCACGGCATCCGGCCGCAGACGGTCGCGATGGAGATCCCCGGCGGCGGCATCGCCGAGAAGCAGATCTTCCTCGGCTTCGTCGTGATGTCCGGCACCGAAGAGGTGGTGACGCCGTTCGTCGAGCCCGCGGTGCCGCTCGAGTACGAGCTGATGCGCAGCATCCGCACCGTCGCCAACGCCGGCCGCCGCAAGGTCGGCATCCTGAAGACCGACGTCGAGTTCATGGGCGGCATGGACTTCCAGACCTTCCGGCAGAAGCAGCGCTGGCAGATCGCCGACGAACTGCAGCAGCAGTACACGATCGAGAACGTCGACCCGGAGAAGGACTACCCCGAAGGCATCGCGTGCCTCGTGGTGCCGCAGCCGAGTTCGCTGCCGCAGGAGCAGATGGACCGGCTGCGCGACTGGATGGTCGCCGGCCACCCGACATTGCTGCTCGAGGATCCAGCGCCACTCGATGCGCCCGGCACCGCCGCCGACGACCAGAAGGGCGGCATGCAGGCGCGCATGATGGGCGGTGGCGGCCCCGAGAAGGGCAACTTCGCCGGCATGCTGTCGGCGATCGGCCTGCAGGCGAAGACCGGTGAGATCACCTGGGACCTCAGCTACCGCAAGTTCCCGGGCGGCCGGCTGCGCCAGGAGTTCGTGTTCGTGCGCGATTCCGGCTTCACCGCCGACAGCCCGATCACCAAGGGTCTGCAGAACATCGTGCTGCTGATGGGCGGCCACGTCGGCTCGGCCAACAAGGAGGGCTTCACCTTCACGCCGCTGCTGCGCTCGCGCGAGCCGGCGGTGTCGAAGGAGCCGAATGGCATCGTGCGCAAGCAGGAGCTGTTCCAGATGGACTTCTTCGGCATGGGGCCGCAGATCAATCCGAACGCGCGCCACGAGCGCCGCAACGCCGACCTCAGCATCGCCGCGCGCATCACCGGCAAGCCGGCCGAGGGCAAGGACAAGGGCGTCGACGTGATCTACGTCGCCGACCTCGACCTGATCGGCAACCAGTTCTTCCAGATCCGCCGGCAGATGGCGGACCCGAACCTGCGGTTCGACAACGTCACCTTCGTGCTGAACTGCATCGACACGCTGGTCGGCGACGAGAGCCTGATCGAGCTGCGCAAGCGCCGCCCGATCCTGCGCAAGCTCGAGCGCGTCGAGACCGCCCAGCGCGACTTCGAGGACAAGTGGACCGCCGAGAAGGACGCCGCCGAGGCGGCGGCGGCCGAGGCGCTGCAGGCGGCGCAGGGCCGGCTCGACGAGGCGGTGAAGAAGATCCGCGAGGACGCTTCGCTCGACGAGCAGGCCAAGGAGGTCCGCATCGTCGAGGTGCAGCAGGTCGAGAACCGCAAGCTCGAGGCCGAGAAGGCGAAGATCGACGAGACCAAGAAGCGCCGCCTCGAGGAGGCGACGCACGACCGCGATGCCGCGCGGCGCGGCATCCACGACACCTACCGGCTGGCGACGCTGCTGCTCGGCGTGCTGCCCGGCCTGCTGCTCGGGGTCGTCACGTTCGCTCGCCGCAATTCACGGGCGGCGCGCATCGTGCCCGCCAGTCGTCACGTCGGACCGCCGGCCACAGGCCACGCGGGCCATGGAGGTGTCAAGTGAACCAGATCGCCAAGACCGGAGTTGCCGTCGGCGCGGCTGTCGCGCTGACGCTGATCGCGTCGTCGATGGGGCCGCGCGAAGTGCAGCTCGCGGCGTTCGATGACCAGGGCCAGGAGTTCTGGCCGGACTTCAAGGACGGCAATGCCGTCGCCGAACTCGAGGTGGTCGAGTTCCGCGAGGCGTCGGCGGCCGCGTACCCGTTCGTCGTCAAGCGCGACGACAAGGGCCGCTGGACGATCCCGTCGCACGGCAACTATGCGGCGGACGCCAAGGACCGCATGGGCAAGGCGGCGGCGATGCTGATCGGGCTGAAGAAGCAGACCGTGGTCGGCGACGTGAAGGGTCGCCATGCCGACTACGGCGTCGTCGACCCGCTCGATGCCGGCACCGAGACCGCTGGCCGCGGCAAGCGCATCAAGATGAAGGACAGCGCCGGCAACGTGCTGGCCGACCTGATCATCGGCAAGGAGCTCGAAGGCAAGATGGGCGTGCACTACGTGCGCCTGCCGGACAAGAAGCGCGTCTACCGCACCAAGCTCGAAGGCGAGCTGTCGACGAAGTTCGCCGACTGGATCGAGACCGACCTGCTGAAGGCGACGTCGTGGGACATCAGCAAGGTGACCTTCGACAACTACTCGGTTGACGAGCAGAACGGCACGATCAACAAGGGCGAGCAGCACGTCGTCACCAAGGACGATGCCGGCAAGTGGGCGTTCGCCGGCATCGACGCGACCAAGGAGGAGCCGAACGAAGACAAGCTACGCGAGATCGGCGACACCCTTGGCCAGATCAAGATCGTCGGCGTGCGGCCCAAGCCCGAAGGCCTGACCGCGATGCTCGACCAGGCGACCGGCTTCGACCGCCAGATCCTGCAGCAGACGCTGGCCCAGAAGGGCTTCTTCCTGACCAGGCAGGGCAAGCTGGTCAGCAACGAAGGCGACCTGCTGTTCGAGACCAAGAAGGGCGTGCGCTACACGCTGCGCTTCGGCGAAGTCGTGATGGGCGAGGGCGACGCGGTGACCGCTGGCACCCCGAATCCGAACGAGAAGCCGAAGGAAGGCGAGGCGCAGAAGCCGGGCAACAATCGCTACCTGATGGTCACCGCCGAGTTCGTCGAGGACCTGCTGACGAAGCCGGCAGGAACGCGGCTGCCCCAGGACCAACTCGACAAGCGCACCGCTGCGCGCACCGAGATCGAGGCGATCCAGAAGGCGGTCGAGGCGTACCGCACCAAGCACGAGAACAAGCTGCCCGAGTTGCTGGCGAAGCTGACCGAGAAGCCGGCCGAAGGCGAGCCGCTGCTCAAGGAGCTGAAGAAGGATCCCTGGGACAACGACTACCAGCTGCAGGTCCAGGGCGACACCTACGCGATCGTCAGCTTCGCCGACGGCAAGGCCGAGGGTGGCGAGGGCATCGCCGCCGACGTGCGCAGCGACCGGCTGCCCGCCGAGGACGAGCTGAAGAAGACCGCCGACGCGTTCGCCGAGCACGACCGCAAGGTCGAGGAAGGGCGCAAGGAGGCCGACAAGCTGACCAAGCGCTTCGGGCTGTGGTACTACGTCATCGACCAGGCCCTGTTCACCAAGCTGAAGCCCAAGAGGGACGACTTGGTGAAACCGAAGGCGGCGACGCCGCCGCCGACGCCGCCCGGGAACGGCGGCACGACCGAGCCCGGCAAGTAGTTCGGGCGGGTTTCGATGCAGCAGGCGACGAGCGCCCCGAGCGGCGCTCGCGCCTGAGCATCGGCGCAACCGCCGTTCCGGGTCGCGGGTGCAGGCGGGAAGCACGGGAACGGAGGACGGGAAGATCGCTCCGGGTTCACGCGGATCGGCCCGGGCGTCGTAGCATGCGCCCGTGATTCGTTCCCCTCACCACTGGAGCAACATGCGGAGACCCATTCTCGCCGCTGCGCTCCTGCTGACCATGCCAGCGTTCGTCGTCGCCCAGGGCGCCGACAGCAAGCCGGCGACACAGCAGGATCCACAAGCGGCCTACGACGAGCTGGTCAAGACCTTCAACAAGGCGATCAGCGATTGGCAGACCGAGGCGCAGGCCGCGGTCAAGAAGGCGCAGGAGGCCGGCGAGAAGATCCCGGCGTTCGCGATGACCCCGCCGACCAAGGAGTTCGTCGGTCGGGCCCAGGAACTGGCCGGCGAGTACGCCGGCAAGGACGACGCGGTGCGCTTCCTCGGCTTCATCGTCAAGAACGCGAGCCAGGAACGCAACGCGGTGCGCAAGGCGGTCGAGACGCTCGCGTCCGACCATGCGAAGTCGCCGGCGATCGCCAGCGTGCTGCCGTTCGTGCAGAACGCGCTGCGCTTCGGCGCCAAGAAGCAGGTCCTCGGGTTGCTCGACGATGTCGCGGGCAATCACCCGGAAGCCGACACCAAGGCCAAGGCGCTGATCGAACGCGGCACTGTGCGCCTGCAGATGGCGCAGACCGACGACGAGCGCAAGTTGGCCGAGCAGGACCTGCGCGCGGTCGCGGACCTGACCAAGGACGCGGACCTGCTGGCGCAGGCCAAGGACGCGCTGTTCGAGATCGAGCACCTGCAGGTCGGCTGCACGGCACCGGAGATCGAAGGCGTCGACGTCGAAGGTGCAGCGTTCAAGCTGTCCGACTACCGCGGCAAGGCGGTGCTGCTCGACTTCTGGGGATTCTGGTGAGGCCCTTGCCGGGCCATGATCCCGCACGAGCGGTCGCTCGTGGAGAAGTGGAAGGACAAGCCGTTCGCGCTGATCGGCGTCAACAGCGATGGCACCGACACGCCCGAGGGCCTCGCCAAGTGGCGTGAGCAGGCCAAGGAGCACAAAGTCACCTGGCGCAGCTTCCGCGACGAGGGCAGCGTGCCGCGCATCAGCGAGAGCTGGCGCGTGCAGGGCTGGCCGACGCTGTACTACATCGATCACGAGGGCGTGATCCGTCACAAGGACGTCCGCGACGAGGCGGAGATGGAGAAGGTGCTCGAAGAGATGATCGCCAAGGCCGAAGCGGCGGCGAAAAAGTCAGCGGGGCCGGCCAAATAGCAAGAGTGCCGCAGGAGCCGGCGAGCGCCGCAGCGGCGCTCGCGGCTCAGCGACACGATGGTGGGCTGCTCAGAGGAACGCCGACAGCTCGGCGAGCGCGCGGCTCAGGATCGAGCGCACCGCGACCTCGGTCTTGCCGAGTTCCTGCGCGATCTGCGCGTGGGACAGCCCCATCAGCCGCGCCATCAGGATCACTTCCTGCTTCTCGGGCGCGAGCTTGCCGAACGCCGCCTCGACCCGCTGCAGTTCCTCGCGCGCCGCGGCCTGTCCGCTCGGCGTCCAGATGCCGGCGATGCCGGCGAGATCCTGTTCGTCGAGCCCACCGCGTTCCTTGTGCTGGTTGCGCTTGCCGGCGCGCCAGTGTTCGGCGCGATCGGCGATCTTGCGCATCGCGGTGGTGAACAGCCATTTCCGGAACTCGGCCTCGCCGCCGAACTGGAAGCGGCTGGCGTTCTCGAGCACGTCGCGGCACACCGACTGCGCCAAGTCGCTGCACGATTCCTTGGCCAGCAGCGACGGACCGGCCTTCAGCCGCACGAACGCGCGCAGCGCGGGCAGGTGCTGCTCGAGCAGCGTCGCGACCGCCCCACTGTCGTGCTGGCTGGCGCGTACGAGCAGCGCTTCGAGGTCCTGCGCCATGGCGCGGGAGATTACCACCCGACGGCGCCCCTGGGTTCGGTGCACCTGCCCGCGGCACACAGGCGAGGAGAGCAATCCGGATGCCAGGACGTTTCGTGTCAGGGACGGGCCGCACGCGTCGCTGCCAGCGCTTCCTCGGCCAGCCGCATGGCCTCCCTCGGGCTCAGGTCAACGTTGTGACTCTGTACTTCGGCAAGCGTGCGGCGCAGGACTTCGCGGCGGCACGCGTTCACGACGAACGTCGCCAGGTCGCTCCTCCTCTTGCCCGATCGGGAAAGGAACATGCGGACCAGGCGATCGGCTTGGTCAGGGATGGTCAGGTTCCAGCGGGCCATTGTGCGCCTCGATGTCTACACCGTTCCGCGTCCTGGCCCGACCATGCATTCGCCCCGGCGCGCGCGACGCGGGGCGGAGGAACTGGTGGGCAGAGCCAGGGTTGAACTGGCGACCCCGGCATTTTCAGTGCCGTGCTCTACCAACTGAGCTATCTGCCCGACCAGGCCGTGCCCTCGGCAGGGCAACGGGGCGCGGAACGCTAGCGAGCCCGGCGGGGACGCGCAAGCGGCAAGATCGGGGTCAGCGGCGCGCCAGCCGGTAGTGTGACACCAGCCATTCGCGGCCGCCGCGGAAGTTCCACAGCTCGGCGCAGGCCAGGAAGAACACGCGCCACAGGTTCGCCATCGCACCGGCGCGTTCGCCGTACGCCGCGCGCAGCACCGGCAGCAGTTCGGCGCGCGCGCGGTCGAAGTTGCGCAGCCAGGCCTCGGCGGTCCTGCCGTAGTGCGTGCCGGAGACGCGCCAGTGTGCTTCGACGGCGAAGTGGTCCTGGAACCAGAGCAGCTGCGCGTCGGCGGGCATCTGGCCGCCGGTGAAGAAGTGGCGCGCCAGCCAGTCGTCGTCGCCGTCGACCGCGAACGGGTAGCCGACGGTCGCATGCGTGAACACGTGCACGAACATCTTGCCGCCGGGCTGAAGCCAGCTCGCGGCGCGGGCGAGCAGGGCGCGCCAGTTGCGCGTGTGCTCCATCATCTCGACCGAGACGATGCGGTCGAAGGCGCCGGGCGGCGCGAACGTGTTGGCGTCGGCGGTCAGGATCTCGACGTTCGTCAATCCCTCGGCGGCGGCGCGTGCCAGGATGTCGAAGCGCTGGCTCGCCGAGTTGCTGACGCCGACGACTCGGCAGGTCGGGAAGTGGCGCGCGAGCCACAGCGACAACGAACCCCAGCCGCAGCCGAGGTCGAGCACGCGCTGGCCGTCGGCGATCTCGGCGCGCTCGCAGGTGAGGCGCAGCATCGCCGCCTCGGCGTCGTCGAGCGTCGCGGTGCCGGGGTTCCACAGGCCCGAGCTGTACTTGCGGTGGCGGCCCAGCACCTTGGCGTAGAACGCCGCCGGCACTTCGTAGTGCTGCGCGTTGGCGGCGCCGGTCTCGATCGCGATCGGACTCGCGTCGCACTGCGCGATCCACGCCTGCAGCCGCGCGGCCGCGACCTCGGGGTCGTGCGCATGCTCCTGCTGCAGGCGCCGGCGCAGCAGGCGCCGGATGCCGAGCCGGGTCAGCCAGTCGGGCAGCAGCCCACGTTCGAGCCAACGTTCGATCCGCGTCGTCACGCGCCGTCCCCGGCCCGCGGCCACCACGGCACGAACGCGTTGGTCGTCGCCTGGTAGCTGCGGTAGTCGTCGCCGCGGCTCTTCAATGCCTGCAACTCGGTGAACGGCACGCCGCTGACGAAGCGCACCAGCACGAACATCACCGCCGGTTGCATCGCCGCGAGCCAACCCGCGGCCGGCCACGCGACCAGCGCGATGCCGCACCAGGTGACCCATTCGAAGAAGTAGTTCGGGTGCCGGCTGTAACGCCACAGTCCGGCGCGGCAGGTGCGGCCGCGCTGCGTGGCGTCGCCGCGATGCCGTTCGAGCTGGCGGTCGGCGATCGCTTCGGCGACCTGCGCGAGCGCGACGACGCCGAGCCCGGTCCACTGCAACCCCGCCAGCGAGCCGGCGCCGTGCCGGGCCAGGAACCAGAACGGCAGCGCGAACACCAGCGCCGCGACCGCCTGGGCCTGGTAGAACCAGAACAGGAAACGCTGCGCGCGTTCGCCCTGGTGTTCGCGCATCGCCCGGTAGCGGCCGTCTTCCTGCGCGTGGGTCAGCACCCGGTGCACGACCAGGTGCCACGACAAGCGCGCGCTCCAGGCGCCGGCGAGCAGGCCGGCGAGGCCACGCTGCACCGCATGCCCGTCACCGGTGACGGCGCTGGCGACGCCGAGCCCGCCGATCGCGATCGCCCATGCGGCGTCGACCGACGTGGCGTTGCAGGTCCGGGTCTGCCGCCACCACAACAGGCCGAACGCCACGCTGCAGGCCAGGACGGCCATGAGGATCGGGGTGATCACGAGAACCTGCCTTGGGTTCGCCGATTCACGGGTCGATGATTGCGCGCCCCGGCAAAAGCCGGTTGCATCCTCCTTCCGCTCGCGACCCCTCCGAATGCAGCCGGCCTACGACCCACACGACTCGTCCTCCACTGCCACGATCGAAGCCGAGCCGGAGGTGCCACGGCCGCTGGCGCCACCGCCGGCGCGCCTGCCCGGCGAACGCATCTCCTGGCGCCGGATCTGGCCGTTCCTGCTGCTGCAGGCCTGCTGCGGTCTGGTGTTCCTCGTCGGTTGGAGCCCGGTCGCCGTCATCGTGTGCGCCGCACTGTACCTGGTGCGCATGTTCGGCATCACCGCTTTCTACCACCGCTACTTCTCGCACCGGACCTTCCGCGCGGGTCGCGTCGTGCAGTTCCTCGGCGCGCTGCTCGGGGCTTCGGCGACGCAGCGTGGTCCACTGTGGTGGGCGGCGCACCATCGCAAGCACCACCGCTTCAGCGACACACCGCAGGACGTGCACTCGCCGCACGCGCACGGCTTCTGGTGGTCGCACATCGGCTGGATCGCGGCGCGCCGGAACTACAAGACCGACCTGAGCCAGGTGCCGGACCTCGCGCGCTTCCCCGAACTGCGCCTGCTCGATCGCTTCGATCTGGTCGTGCCGCTGCTGCTGCTCGGTTCGATGCTGGGCCTCGGCTGGCTGCTCGAGGCGGTCGCGCCGCAACTCGGCACCAACGCGTTGCAGATGGGAGTGTGGGGCTTCTGCATCTCGACCACGCTGCTGTTCCACGTCACCGCGTCGGTCAACAGCCTCGCGCACCTGCTCGGCAAGCGGGTGTGGCCGACCAAGGACAAGAGCAAGAACTCGTTCGTGCTGGCGCTGCTCACGCTCGGCGAAGGCTGGCACAACAACCACCACTGGTGCCCGGGCACCGTGCGCCAGGGCTTCCGCTGGTGGGAGGTCGACATCTCCTACTACACGCTGCGCGTGATGGCCCTGCTGGGCCTGGTCAGCGAGCTGAACCCGATGCCGGCGCGGGCGCGCTGCCCGGTGCGTCGCATCCGCGGATGACGCGGGCCGTCCGGGTCCTCGGTCCCGGTCGGCAGCGCCTCGCGATCGTCGGCACCGGCATCGCGGGACTGGTCGCAGCGGAACGGTTGTGCCGGGCCCACGACGTCGTCGTGTTCGAAGCCGACGACCGCATCGGCGGCCACACCCACACGGTCGACGTCGACGGCCTTGCGGGCAAGGTCGCGATCGACACCGGGTTCATCGTCTGCAACGACCGCACCTACCCCGGCCTGCTGGCATTGCTCGCGCGGCTGCGCGTGCCGCTGCGGCCGTCGACGATGAGCTTCAGCGTGCGCTGCGAACGCACCGGCTTCGAGTGGAACGGCGGCGGGCTGAACCAGGTCTTCGCGCAGCGCTCGAACCTGCTGCGGCCGTCGTTCCTCGGCATGCTGCGCGACATCGTGCGGTTCCACCGGCTCGCGCCCGCGTTCGCCGGCGGCGACCTGACGCTGCGCGACGTGCTGGCGCACGGGCGGTTTGGCGAGCGCTTCGCGCGGCACTACCTGGTGCCGATGATGGCGGCGATCTGGTCGGCCGAGCCCGCATGCCTGCTCGACATGCCGGCGCGCTTCTTCCTGCGGTTCTTCGCCAACCACGGCATGCTGGCAGTCACCGGGCGGCCGCAGTGGTTCACGGTGCAGGGCGGCTCGCGCGCCTACCTCGCGCCGCTGTCGGCGCCGTTCGCCGAGCGCATCCGGCTGCGCTCGCCGGTTGTTGCCGTGACGCGCGAGTCGGGCGGCGTGCTGGTCAAGGTGGCGGGTCGGCCCGCCGAGCGCTTCGATGCCGCGGTGGTGGCGACGCACAGTGACCAGGCGCTGCGCCTGCTCGCCGACGCGAGTCCGGCGGAGCGCGCGGTTCTCGGCGCGATCCGCTACCAGGAGAACGACGTCGTGCTGCACACCGACGAGCGGCTGCTGCCGCGCCGCCGCCGGGCCTGGGCGGCGTGGAACTACCACCTGCCGGCGGTGGCGCACGCACGCGCGACCGTCACCTACTGCATGAACATCCTGCAGGGCCTGCCCGGGCCGGCGACCTGGAACGTCACGCTGAATCGCGACGACGCGATCGACCCGGCGAAGGTGCTGCGCCGCTTCGTCTACCACCACCCGGTGTTCGACGCGGCGGCGGTGGCGGCCCAGGCGCGCGTGCCGGAGATCTCGGGGGCGAACCGCGTGTGGTTTTGCGGGGCCTGGTGCGGCTTCGGCTTCCACGAGGACGCGCTGCAGTCGGCGCTGCGCGTCGCCGCCGACTTCGGCGTCGCGGACGCAGGGGTCGCCGCGGGAGCGCCGGCGTGACGACCGGTGCTGCGCCGGGCACGCTGCACAGCGCCATCTACGTCGGCGCGGTCAGCCATCGTCGCTTCGACAGCAGGAAGCACTCGTTCGCGATCCGGGTCTACATGACCTGGCTCGATCTCGACGAAGTCGAACGCGCGTTCGCGGGGCGGTGGTGGTGGTCGGCGAGCAGGCCAGCACCGGTGCGCTTCCGGCGCGCGGACTACTTCGGACCGCAGGACCAGCCGCTCGCCGACGCGGTGCGCGACGCGGTCGCGGCGGCGACCGGGCAGCGGCCCGACGGACCGGTGCGCATGCTGACCAACCTGCGCTGCTTCGGCTTCGTCTTCAACCCGGTGACGTTCTACTACTGCTTCGACCGGCAGCAACGGCTCGCCGCGGTGCTGGCCGAGATCACCAACACGCCGTGGGGCGAACGGCACCACTACGTCGTCGGCGCGTCACCGGGCCAGCCAGCCACCGCGCCGCTGCACGCGGCGTTCGCGAAGGCGTTCCACGTCAGCCCGTTCCAGCCGATGGACCTCGGCTACCGCTGGACGTTCGCGCCGCCCGGGGAGCAGCTCACCGTGCACATGGCGAACCTGCGCGGCGACGAGGTCGTGTTCGATGCGACGCTGACCGCCGAGCGGCGCGCATGGACGACCGGCAACCTGTGGCGCGCGCTGCTCAGACATCCGTGGATGACGGCCAAGGTCGTCGCCATGATCTACCTGCACGCCCTCGTCCTGTGGTGCAAACGGGCGCCGTTCCACGTCCACCCGAAGAAGCGATGTCCGGTTCGATCCTGATCGCCAGCGCCGAGGAAGGAACCACCGCCGCGGCCCATCCGACGTTCGCGCAGCGCCTCTGCCGGCAGGGGGCGTTGGCCCGGCTGCGAGGGCTGCGGTCGGGGGCCATCGTGCTGCGCGATGCGCTCGGCGAGACCCGGCTCGGGGATCCGGCGGGTCCGCTCGGCACCGTCGAGCTCACGGTGCACGACCCGGCGACGTGGAGCGCGCTGGCGCGCGGCGGCGACGTCGGCGCCGGCGAGGCGTTCGTCGCCGGCCAGTGGTCGTGTTCCGACCTGGTGCGTCTGCTGTCGCTGTTCGTGCGCGACCGCGACGTGATGGTCGGCCTGCACGCGACGGTGTGGTCGCTGCCGCGGCGCCTGCTGCTGCGCTGCGGCCAGATGCTGCGCCGCAACAGCCGGCACGGCAGCGCCGCCAACATCCACGACCACTACGACCTCGGCGACGAGCTGTTCGCGCGCTTCCTCGATCCGTCGATGACCTACTCGGCGGCGTGGTTCGAGCACGACGGGCAGTCCCTCGCCGACGCGCAGCAGGCGAAGCTGCGGCGGCTGGGCCGGCTGGTCGACCTGCAGCGTGGCGAACGGCTGCTCGAGATCGGCAGTGGCTGGGGCAGCCTCGCCTGCACCGCTGCCGGCGAGTTCGACGCCCGGGTCACGACGACGACGATCTCGCGCAACCAGGCCGGGTACGCGGCGCGCGCGGTGGCGGCGGCCGGCCTGCACGACCGCGTGCAGGTGCTGCAGCGCGACTACCGCGATCTCGACGGCACGTTCGACAAGCTGCTGTCGTGCGAGATGGTCGAGGCGGTCGGCGCGCGCTTCCTGCCGACGTTCCTGCGGGTCTGCGAACGGCGGCTCCGGCCCGGCGGCCTGCTCGGCCTGCAGGCGATCACGATCGGCCACCAGCACTACGCGGAGGCCCTGCGCCAGGTCGACTACATCCGGCGGCACGTGTTCCCCGGCAGCTTCATCCCGTCGGTGCAGGCGATCGCCACGGCGGCGAGCCGGCACACCGGGCTGCAGCTCGAGTTCGTCGAGGACTTCGGCCCGCACTACGCGACGACGCTGCGGCACTGGCGAGAGAAGCTGCTGCGTTCGCCCGAGCCGTTCCTGCAGCGCGGCGGCCCGGCGTTGCTGCGGGCCTGGCAGTACTACTTTGCCTACTGCGAGGCCGGCTTCCGCGAACGGCACATCGGCGTCTGCCACCTGCGCTTCCGGCGGCCGGGCTGACGGCGGCCGCTCATGCGCGCAGCGCCTGCCGCGCCGCGGCGAGGTCGCGCGCGATCTGGGCGCGCAGTGCGTCGGCGCCGGCGAACTTCTGCTCGGGTCGCAGGAACTGCCGGAACGCGACTTCGAGCTCGCGCCCGTACAGGTCGCCGGTCCAGTCCAGCAGGTGCACTTCCAGCGTCGCGGTCGCAGCGCCGGCACCGCCGGCAGCGCCGCCGAACGTCGGCCGCACGCCGAGGTTGGCGACCGCCGGGTGCACGACGCCGTCGACGATCGCGTCGACCGCGTAGACACCGAACGGCGGCAGCGCGCCGGGCTGCAATTCGACGTTCGCGGTCGGGAAGCCGAGCCCACGCCCGCGGCCGTCGCCGCGCACCACCGTGCCGATCACGCCCGGGAAGCGGCCGAGGTAGCGGTGCGCGAGCACCAGGTCGCCGTGCGCGATCGCGTTGCGGATCGCGGTCGAGCTGATCGGCTGACCGTCGACTTCGAACGGGTCGCCGGTGCGCACTTCGAAGCCGAACTCGGCGCCGAGTTCGCGGAACACCGCCGGCGTGCCGGCGCGGTCCTTGCCGAGCGCGGAGTCGTAGCCGAGCAGCAGGCCGCGCGTGCGCAGCGCCCCGACCAGCACGCGCTGCGCGAACTCGCGCGGCGTCATGTTCTGCAGCCGCGGTTCGAACTGCAGCAGCACCAGCCGCGCGACGCCGGCCCGACGCAAGAGGCGCAGCCGCAGCGGCACGCTGACCAGCGGCGGCGGGCTCTGGCCGCGCAGGATCTGGTCGGGGTGGTTCGCGAACGTGACCACGGTCGGCATGCCCTGCAGCGCCGACGACATCTCGAGCAGCTGGTGCAGCAGGCGCTGGTGGCCGAGGTGCACGCCGTCGAACACGCCGATCGCGACCACCGAGTGGCTGCCCTGGCCCTCGCCGTGGATGGCGCCGAGGTCCAGGCCGAGCAGCGCGTCGAGGCCTTCGATCAGCCGCATGGCGCGATGGTAGGGACCGGCCCGGCCGCGGTCAGGCCTTGGCCACGTACTTGCGCTCGAGTTCCTGCAGGTCGGACTTCACCCGCAGCTTCTCGGCCGCCGACAGCCGGTCGACGAAGAACACGCCGTCGAGGTGGTCGATCTCGTGCTGGATGATGCGCGCGAGCCAACCGTCCACGGCGAGCGTCTGCTCCTTGCCATCGAGGTCCTGGAACGTCACCGTGATGTCGACCCAGCGTTCGACCTCGGCGCGGATCTCGGGGAACGACAGGCAGCCTTCCTCGCCGTATTCGCGCCCCTTCTTCTTCGTCAGGCGCGGGTTGCACAGCACCAGTTCGCCGGCGGCCTGCTTCTGGTCGCCGGTGGGATTGAGCACCAGCAGCCGCTGTTCGATGCCGACCTGCGACGCGGCGAGGCCGACGCCGCCTTCCTCGTACATCGCCGCCAGCATCGCGCCGGCAAGGTCGCGGAGCGCGCCGTCGAACCTGGTGATCGGCTTGCCGGGATGGCGCAGCAGGGGGTCGGGATAGACGAGGACTTGCATGTCGGGGAACGGTGGGCCGGGCCGGCCGCACCGCCGTGCCAGGGCGGGAACGGCCGTTGCGGCCCCTGTCGGGGCGGAGTAGATTCTTCGCCCCTTTCGCCGCCGTCAAGCGCCACACCGGGTGGCGGACGTACGCCCCGCAATGGACCTCAGCAAGTACCTCGAACAAGCTGCCGACGCCGCCAAGCGCCGCAACCATGCGCTGGCGGTCAAGATCTACGGCCAGGTGCTGCAGATCCAGCCGGACTTCGGCGACGCGCGCGCCGGGCTGCGCAAGGTGCTGTTCCAGAAGGCGGCACAGAAGCCGCCATCGAAGCTCATGGCGGTGCTGTTCGGCGGCATCCACCTGCTGACCGGCAACCTGTGCCGGTTGTGCGGTCAGCACGCCGCGGCCGCCCGCGCCTACGAACGTTACCTCGCGCTCGATCCGCTGGCCGAAGGCGCCAACCTGAAGCTCGGCACCGCCCTGCGTCGGGCCGGGCTGTCGCGTTCGGCGCTCGCAGTCTACGCCGCGTACGCCGAACACCAGCCGCGCTGCCTCGACGCGTGCCGCGCGGCCGGCACGCTGTTCCAGGAACAGGGCAAGTTCCAGGAGGCGCTGGCGATGTTCGAGGCGGCGCTGAAGATCGACCCGCGCGACCAGGAATCGCTGAAGGCGCGCAAGGACCTGGCGGCCGAAGGCGCGCTGCGCAGCACCGGCATCGACAAGGCGCAGAGTTCGCGCGAACTGATCAAGGACAAGGAACAGCAGCGGCAGCTCGAACGGCAGGACCGCCTGCAGCTGTCGGCGACCGAGATCGAGGATGAGCTGACCCAGATCGAAGCGCGCCTCGCCGACGCGCCGAACGACGTGAAGCTGCTGCGGCGCGGCGCCCGGCTGCGGGAGATGGCCAAGGACCTCGCCGGCGCGCTCGACCTGGTCGAGCAGGTGCTGCGGCTACAGCCGAACGACGCCGAGGTGCAGGAACTGGCCGGCGACCTGCGCATCCGGCGGCAGGAGCAGATGGTGCAGAAGGCCGAGAAGAGCGGCGATGCCGCCGCCGCCAACCGTGCCCGGCAGAGCCTGCACCAACTGCGCGTCGCCGAGGCGAAGCGCCGCGTCGAGCGCAACCCGGCGGACCTCGGCGCCCGCTTCGACCTCGGCAACGGGCTGCTGGCCGCCGGCGAGATCGATGCCGCGATCGCCGAACTGCAGCAGGCGGTCAAGGACCCGCGCAAGAAGACCGAGGCGCTGTTCGCGCTCGGCCGCGCGTTCCAGCACAAGAACCTGCCGGAGCTGGCGCTCGGCCAGTTCGACAAGGCGATGCAGGCGGCTGGCAGCGGGCTCCTGGCCAAGGAAGCGCTCTACGAGATGGGCGCCATCTGCCAGACGCTCGGCAAGCGCGACGAGGCGCTGCGCCACTTCACCCGCATCCTCGAACAGGACATCGGCTTCCGCGACGTCACCCAGAAGGTGACGGAGTTGAAGGCCTGACCCGGCAAAGCACCGGTCCGCTTCCCACGAACGACTTCCCACGAACGACTTCCCAACCACGAACGAAACGCAGCGATGGCTCACAGCAAACAAGCACTGAAGCGCGCCCGGCAGGGCGAGAAGAACCGCGTCGCCAACAAGGCGAAGCAATCGCGCATGAAGAGCGCGATGAAGACCCTCGACGCCCTGATCGCCGCCGGCGACAAGGCCAAGGCCGCCGCGATGCTGCCGACGATCTGCAGGATCATCGACAAGGCGGCCGAGGGCCACGTCATCCACGCCAACAAGGCCGCCCGGCACAAGAGCCAGGCGACGCGCGCGGTTGCGGCGATGAAGTGACGGCGGGCCGCCGCGGTCAGTGCATGAGGCGCGTGTAGCGCCAGTTCGCCTGCAGGGTCAGCGCCAGGATCGCGGTCGAGTAGATGCGGCCGCCGTCCTCGCCCCAGGCGCAGACGGGGTCCCACGAGCCGTGCAGGTTGGTGTTCTGCTCGTCGCGGTGCTGGTTCTTGACCAGCACGGGTTCGAGCTTGCGCTGCCAGGCCTGCCATGCCGGACCGCCCATCTGGTACAGCGCGTAGCTCGCGTAGTACCAGTAGTAGTGGTCGATGCTGCCGGCCTTCACGTCCCAGCGCGGTGGCTTCTGCAGCAGCAGGTTCGCGGCCGCCTTCATCACCGGCTGCTCCTGCGGGTCCTGTCCGAGGAAGAAGCGGCAGAACAGGCCGACCGCGGTCATCGCCGCACCCTGGTCGGGCGGGAAACGCGCGGCGTGATCACCGGGCTTGCGCGAGCTCGGTTCGCCCTGCTTGCTGTAGCCGTGCAGACCGGTCGCATCGCTGACCTGGTCGAGCCACACCGCCGACAGCCGCAACGCCGCATCGTTGACCTGCAGGCCGAAGTGCTTGCCGGTCGCCATCGCCATGATGCACCAGCCGGTGACCGAGGTGTCGTTGTCGCCGTCGCGCGGCTGGTAGCGCCACACGCCGTACGGATTGCGGTGCGCCTCCAGGTAGTCGATCGCGCGCTGCGCCGGCGCGCGCAGCAGCTGGTAGTCGGACAGCCCGAACGCCTCGCCCAGCGCGTAGGCGGCGATCGCGTGGTCGTACAGGAAGTCGTGGCAGCTCGCCGAACCGATCAGGCCGTTCTCGCCCTGCTGGCCGCGCAGCCACTGCACCGCCCTGCGCACCACGTCGCGGTCGTTACCGCCGCGCAGGGTGCTGCCGTCGCCGAGGAACGCCAGCAGCGCGAGCCCGGTGACCCCGACGTCGTGCACCGCGTTGCCCGCTCCGGTGCACCGGGGCAGCGCCGGGTCGTCGTGCTTCATGAACTGGTCGCAGTCCCAGCGGCCGTCCTCGTCCTGGTGGCGCCGCAACCAGGTCAGCGCGGCGACCATTGCGGCGGGGCCGGGACCTGGCTTGCCGCCCCGTTCCTTCCCGCGCAGGCCGTAGGGGCTGCCCGGGCCGGCAGCGCTGGGGCCGAGGCCGACCGCCGGGTTGGTGCCGAAGTCCTGGAACGCCGAAGGGACCGGCGACACGTCGTCGGCGGACGGAACGTCGGCGAGGGCATCCGGCAGGTCGCTCGGCGTCACGACCTGCGGGTCGACGACCTCCTCGCGCTCCGTGTCGGGCACCGGTGGCGGCGTCGGTTGCACCAATTCGACGGTGTCGGTGTCGACCACCGACGCGCGGTTGACGGCACGATGCACCTGTTCGGGCGGCACCAGCAGCCACAGCAGCAGCAACACCACGGCGTGGGCTGCTGCCGACACGACGAACCACGGCGCCTGCCGCAGCCGTTCGGCCATCATGTCGTGGAACGAGGACTCACCGTCGCCGGAGTGGCGATCGGTACGGACCGGTAGTGCTTCCGATTGCACGGGGACCTGCCATTGGCGGCCGGGCCTCGGCCGCGATCAGGGGCGCGCCTGCAGAGGGGAGCGCGCCGACGCCCGATGCAACGGCAGTGTCGCGCCCCCGGATCACTGCGCCCCGCGATTCATCGCCCGCGCAAGAGGAAGCAGCGACGGAGGCAGAGACAGAGACAGAGGCAGAGACAGAAAGCGAAGGCATCAGCGCCACTCCCCAGGAAGCACAACGGCCCGCGCCTCCATCACCGGAGTCGCGGGCCATGTCGGGCGGCACCTTCTGGGCGCCGCAGCGGGTCAGTTGCTCCGATCTCGCGTCGTTGCTTCCCCGCGTTGCGGCGCCATCGGTATCGCCTGAGCCACCTCGCCCGAAGGGCGAGTTGGCTCAGTGCACGAGCCGGCTGTAGCGGTAGTACGCCTCGAGCGTCAGCACCAGCGTCGCGGTGCTGTAGACGCGGCCGCCGTCCTCGCCCCAGACGTCGTTCGTGGGATCCCACGAGCCGTACAGGTTCTTCTTGGTCTTGTCGCGCTGCTGGTTCTTCACCACCGCGGTCTCGAGCTTCTTCTTCCAGTCGTCCCAGTGCGGGCCACCCATCTGGAACAGCGCGTAGGTCGCGTAGTACCAGTAGTAGGCGTCGATGGTGCCGGCCTTCTCGTCCCACACCGGCAGCTTGGCGCGGAGCAGGTCGGCGGCGGCCTTCATCACCGGCTTCTCCTTCGGGTCCTGGTCCATGAAGAAGCGGCAGAACAGGCCGACGGCGGTCATCGCCGCGCCCTTCTCCGGCGGGAAGCGGGTCTGGTGCTCGCCCGGCTTGCGCGAGCTCGGCTCACCCTGCTTGCTGTAGCCGTGCAGGCCGGTCGGATCGCTGACCTGGTCGAGCCAGACGCCGCACAGCTTCAGCGCTTCGTTGTTGATGGTGAGGCCGAAGAACTTGCCCGACTCGTAGGCCATGATGCACCAGCCGGTGACCGACGTGTCGTTGTCGTTGTCGCGCGGCTGGTAGCGCCACACCGAGTACGGGTTGCGGTGCGACTCCAGGTAGTTGACGCCCTTCTGCGCGGTGTCCTTCAGCAGCTGGTAGTCGGACAGCCCGAACGCCTCGCACATCGCGTAGGCGGCGATCGCGTGGTTGTAGATGAAGTCGTGCGACGCGTTGGTGCCGAACAGGCCGTTCTCCTGTTGGTTCTCCTTCAGCCACTTGACGCCCTTCTTGATCGGGTCCTTGTAGGGGCCGCCGCGCATCGTGCTGCCGTCGCCGAGGAACGCCAGCAAGGCGAGCCCGGTGCAGCCGACGTCGTGCACGGCATTGCCGGGACCGGTGCAGATGTCGCTGGCCGGGTCGTCGTGCTTCATGAACTGGTCGCAGTCCCACTTGCCGTCCTCGTCCTGGTGGTTCTTCAACCACTGCAGGCCGGCGTCGATCGCTTCCGCGTACGACTTGCCACCGCCGCCGCCCTTTCTGCCACCACCACCGCGCCCGCCATAGCGGCCGCCGGCACCACCGCCGAGGCCGACCGCCGAGTTCCACTGGTTGGAGTCGAACGCCGACTCCTTCTGGTTGACCTCGTTGGTGACGTTTTGATCGAAGGTCTGTTCTTCGGTCACCGTGTTCTCGGTCACCACGACTTCATCGGTGACCTCTTCCGGCTTGGTCTCCGGTGGTGGTGGGGGCGGTGGCTCGACGACCTCCTGCGTTTCCTGGTTGGTCATCTCGACCTTGTTGACGACCTTCTGGGCGGCCTGCGGCGGGAACATGACCCACAGGGCCAGGCCGACGACGACGTGGATGCCAGCCGACAGGATGAACCACGGCGCGGCGCGCAGGCGCTCGGCCATCATGTCCTGGAAGGTGACTTCGGTCTCCCAGATGGGGACGACGTGGGACTCTACCTTGATCTTGGTTGGGTCGATTTGGGCCATGACGGTCCTCGAGGCGGGCACCAGGCTGCGGATCGGGCGAGGGGAGCGGTCGGGATCGGCCGGACTCGCCGAGATCCGTCGGTGCCGGCGCAGACAACGGCGGCACCTGCGGTTCGGTTCAGAGAGGGGGGCGCAGAGTAGAGCCGGCGCGGCGCCCGTTCGCAACCACCCGGCCTCATGGCCTGGCAGGGCTGCCGGGGCCAGTCCGGCGACGCCCCATTCCCCCCAACCGGGTGGCCAGCCGTCGCCCCGCGGGGTCGCTGCCTAGCGCCGAGGCGGTCTCGGCTCCCAGACTTCGGTGCGCTGCTTCGCCCGCTCCAGGGCCTGCTTGCGGAACTCCTCCAGCACGGCCCGGTAGCAGATTTCGCGCAGTTCGTCCTGCACGTCCGGGTCCTCGAACCGGCCCGCGCGGGCGGGCAAGTATTCGAGGACCTTGGCGACGTAGATGGTGTCGCCGATGGGGAACGGCGCCGACACCGCTCCGGCCGGTCCGGCCAGTGCGAACGCCCGCACCGGCGCCATGGCCTCCGACAGGCCGGTTGCCGGCACCGGGGGGACCGCCGTCGCTCCCGGGTAACGATCGGCCAGGGCCCGGGCGGAGAGGTCCTCGCGCCGCCAGAGCTCGGCCGCCGCTGCCGCCGCCGTGGCGCTGTCGGCGCCGCGGAACTGCACCTGCACGACGCGTGCCAGGGCCTCGTGCTGGAAACGGGCGCGGTGCGCCGGATCGGCCCAGGTCTGGCGCAGCATGCCCGGAGTCAGGAACAGGTTGTGCTTGTCCGACAGCCGCTGCGCCACCGCGATCGCGTCGGCGAGCTCCTTGAGCTTGTCGATGCGCTGCTCGTTGGCGCGCGTCGGCCAATCGAGGCCCTGGCGCTTCAGTTCGCGGCTGTAGCCGTTGTAGGTGCCGACCGCGCGCACCTGCTCGGCCTGGTCGCGCGCCAGCTCGTCCTTGACGATGTCGTCGATCTGCTCCGGCGGCAGCGTTCCAAGCGACTTGGCCGCCTGCGCCATGCGATGGCGGTTGATCTCGCGGTCGAGGTACTCCCGGTAGATCAGGTCGTAGTCCGAACTGCTCAGCTCGACGCCCCGCTGCCGCAGTTCGCGCACCCGCGACGCCCCCAGCACGCGCACCGAACTGACCATGATCGCGCTGTCGTTCACGCTCGCCATCACGCCGTCGACGAACAGGCCCGGCGACCGGCCGGGACCGGCTTCGGTCCGGCCCTGCGCCCTCGGCATCGCCGCGCCGAACACCACCGCCACGACCACCAGCACGCTGCGCATGCCGCGATGATGCGGCCGTTCCGGGGAACACTCAAGCGCGCCGCCACCGTCCGCCTTGCAATCGTCCCGCCGCGACCCTTTCCTCTCGGCATGGCCCGCACCGGAACCTGCATCGTCGTCGGCTGCTCGTCCGGCATCGGGCTGGCGATCGCGCGCCGGCTGGCCCAGGGCGGCCGCAAGGTCGCGATGCTGGCGCGGCGCGAGGCCGAGCTGCGCGCCCAGGTGCACACCACCAACGACGTGCTCGGCAAGGAGCTGGCGTTCGCGTACCCGCACGATGCGGCCGATGGCGAACTGGTCGAGGCCCTGTTCGCGCGCATCGAACAGGAACTCGGCCCGGTCGACGAGGTGCACTACGTCGCCGGCGTGATGCCCGACGTCGCGATCGACGAGTTCGATCTCGCCAAGGATCGGCAGATGGTCGAGGTCAACCTGCTCGGCTGCATCGCCTGGGGCAACGCGGCGGCGCGCCGCTTCCTCGCCCGCCGTTCCGGCTGCTTCGTCGGCATCGGCTCGGTC
>JBASWX010000265.1:0-10278 GCA_049276695.1 Planctomycetota bacterium | reverse complement strand
CACGCTCGAAGCGCCGGCCGCGCGGCTGGCCGCCGGCCACGGCGGTGCTGACGGCACCGTGCGGGCGCCGATGACCGGCGTCGTGCTCGACGTCGCGTGCAAGCCCGGCGATCGCGTCGCCGCCGACCAGACGCTGGTCGTGGTGTCGGCGATGAAGATGGAACACAAGCTCGTGGCCGGAGTCGCTGGCACCGTGCGCAGCGTCGCGGCAACCAAGGGCGCCAACGTCGACCAGGGCGCCGAACTCGTCGTCGTCGAACCGCACCAGGAGAAGGCGCCATGACCGACCCGCGTTATCCCATCGGCACCATCGAACTCACCGGCAAGCTGAGCCCCGCGGCGCGGAGTACGGCGATCGGTGCGATCGGCGCCGTTCCCACCAAGCTGCACGACGCGGTGCGCGGGCTCGGGCAGGAACAGCTCGCGACCCCGTACCGCGACGGCGGCTGGACGGTGGCGCAGGTCGTGCACCATATCGCCGACAGCCACATCAACGCGTACGTGCGGCACAAGCTGACGATCACCGAGAAGACGCCGCCGCCGGTGAAGGCCTACGACGAAGGCGAGTGGGCGAAGCTGGTCGACGCCAACGGGCCGATCGGCAATTCGCTGCTCTTGGTGCAGGCGCTGCACGAGCGCTGGGCCACCTGCCTGCGGTCGCTGCCCGAGGCGGCGTTCGCGAAGACCTGCGTGCACAGCGAACGCGGCGCGATGACGCTCGACGACCTGGTGGCGCTGTACGCGTGGCACGGCGCGCACCATGTCGCGCACATCACGACGCTGCGGGCGGCGAAGGGCTGGTGACGCGGCCGGCGGTCAGTCCTGCCACTCGACGATCCACGCCGTCCACTCGATCGCGGTGACCTGGCTGTTCAGCGCGCCGGCATCGCACGGGAACAGGATCTCGTCGAGCTGGCGCTGCAGCCGGCGTTCGCACGACGCGATGCCCTCGAAGGTGTCGAGTTCGCCGTTCGTGCAGGTCTCGCGCGTGAGCTCACAAGCGCGCAGCCAGTTGGCCTGCGCGGTGGCGGCGGCGAGTTGCTCGTGCGCGCTGTCCGAGGCGTAGCGGCAACGGAACGCGACCTGCCAGCGACGGCCGAGGGAGTCGGTCCAGGTGTGTTCGATCTCGCCGGGGCAGACCGCGGTGAGCGCAATGGGCGCTGGCGCCGGCATAGCCGGAACGGGCGCCGGGACCGGCATCGGCGTGGCGGCCTCGACCATCGGCATCGGGCTCACGGCGAACGGCGGCAGGGGTTCGCTGGCCTCGTTGCTCGCGCAGCCGACGACGACGAACAGGAACACGGACGGGACGAACTGGGGGAGCGGTCGCATGCGACCGTGCTATCGGCTGTTCGTACCGTTCAACCGAAGCGCTCGCCGGCCCGGCTCCGCGGGCTCGTCGTTGTCCGTCGATCAGAAGACGCCCGTGGTGAGCACGAGCGCGTTCGAGCTGCCGAGCCACGTGATGGCTGCGCCCGGGCCCAGTTCGACCTGCACGACCTGGTTGCGGAAGGCGGCACCGACGAGCGCCGGGGTCGCAGGCACAACGAACTGGAGATTGACGGCACCCGCGTTCGGCACCGCCAGCGTCAGCACATCCGCGGCCACGAGCAGGTCGCAACCCGGACCGCCGGCCGGGTGCAGCGTCGAGAGCGGCGTGCTTTGCGCCGCGAACCCGAACACGCCGACGCCGAGCGAACTCGGCGCCATGCCGGTGCAGCGGGAGCGATACGTGCCACCGAGCCACGGCAGCGCCGTCGCCGCGAGGACCATGGATCCACCGGTGCCGGCGCAACCGGTGCCCGATGCGACCGCGGTGGCCGGGCAGGTGGTCGTCAGGCTCGCGAGGTAGGGTGAGGCGTTGCCACCGGCCGTCGTGAAGTAGCCGCCCGTCACGACATCGCCGTTCGCCAGCGTCGTCATGGCGAGGACGCTCACGCTCGGGAGACCGTTCATTCCCACCCCGAACGGCGACCATGCCGTGCCATTCCAACGCGCGATGCGGTTTGCAGGCACGCCGCCAGCGATCGTGAAGGAGCCACCCGCCACGACATCGCCGTTCGGCAGCGTCGTCAGGGACTGCACGTGGCTGTTCACACCCGAGCCGAGCGGCGACCAGGCAGTGCCGTCCCAGCGCGCGATGCGACTTGCAGGCACGCCGCCAGCGATCGTGAAGGAGCCGCCTGCCACGACGTCCCCGTTCGGCAGCGTCGTCAGGGCCTGCACATCGGCGAGGATGGATCCGCTGACGCCCGTGCCCAGCGGCGACCAGGCAGTGCCGTTCCAGCGCGCAACGCAGTTCGCGGGGACGCCGCCTGCCGTCGCGAAGTAACCGCCCGCCACGAGGTCACCGTTTGGCAGCGTCGTCAGCGCAACTACGTAGCCGGTCATGCCAGTGCCGAGGGACGACCACGCCGTACCGTTCCAGCGCGCGATGCGATTCGCAGGGACGCCGCCCGCAGTGGTGAATCCGCCGCACACCACGAGGTCGCCGTTGGGCTGGGTCGCAACGACATTGATCCAATCGTTCGTGCCCGAGCCGATCGGTGCCCATGAGGAGCCGTTCCAGCGCGCGATGTGATTCGCCGGGGTGCCGCCAGCAGTGGCGAACCCACCGACCGCGACCAGGTCGCCGTTGGGCAGCGTCGTGAGGCCGTAGACGTGGGCGCCGGACGGGTGGCTCATGCCTGAGCTGAACGGCGACCACGCCGCGCCGTCCCACTGCGCGATGTGGTTCACGCCGGCGGTGCCAGCGGTCGTGAAGTAGCCACCAACGACGAGGTCGCCGTTCGGCAACGTCGTCAGGCCAGCAACGGTGCCGTTCAACGCCGCGCCCGGCCAGGGCAACCACTGCGTGGTGCATTGCGCGGTCAGGCCTCGCACCATCAACGCAGCCAACACCAGCCCAAGACAGCGACCAGACCATCGCATGGCCAACCGGCCGGGATCGTCATGCCTTGGGAGCGAGGGCATGTGCGGATCATCCGGCGACTGCGTGGACCCTGGAAGGGGGTCGATGCAGGGCTGCACCTGGTCTTCGTTCAACCGAAGCGCACCGCCAGCCGGCTCAGCGAGCCGAACTCGAAGCCTTCGATCGGGAACGTGACAGCGCCCGGCAGATCGGCGGCGGCGCCGGCGGCGACCAGCAGCGGCACGAAGTGATCGTCGCTCGGGTGCGCGAGAGAGAGATCGGGTGCGCGTTCACGGAACGCGACCAGGTCGTCGAACGCGCGCGCGATCAGACGTTCGCGCAGCCAGCCTTCGAAGCTCGTCGCCCACGCCGGGGGCGGACCGGCGCCGTCCCAGTCGAGCCGCCCGAGGTTGTGCACGGCGCCGCCGCTCCCCAGCAGCAACACGTCGTCGGGCAGTGCGGCGCCGAGCCGGCGGCCGAGATCGAACATGCGCTGCGGCGGCCACCGCCACGGCATCGACAGTTGCAGCACCGGCACGTCGGCGGCGGGGAACATGTGGAGCAGCGGCACCCACACGCCGTGGTCCCATGGGCGATCGTCGTCGCGCGCGAGTTCCGGGATGCTGCGCTGCAGTTCGTCGGCGAGCGTTGGCGCGCCGGGCGCCGGGTAGCGCACGCGGCTCAGTTCCTCGGGGAAGCCGGCGAAGTCGTAGAGCAGTGGTTGCGTGGTGCGCGTGCCGAGCGTAGGCGGTGCGTCGAGCCAGTGCGCCGACACGACCAGGACCGCGCGCGGCCGCGGCAGGGCCTGCGCCAGCGCTGCGAAGTCACGGCCGGCGACGGCGTCGAGGGCGAGCGTCGGCGCGCCGTGCGACACGAACATGAGGGGCATGGCCATGATCGTCAGGAACCTCCAGCTCGCGAGCAGATCGGCGGGCAGCGGTGACGTAGCATGCGTCCTGGGAACCGATGGCGATCGTCCATCACGGGTTCGCCTTCGTGGAAGGCGAATTCCGGCCGAGATTCGCCTTCCACCAAGGCGAAAACTCAGGATGCCGAAGCTGGAGCGTTCTGCCGCGACCGGGCCGATGGGGCGATCGACGTGATCGGTGACGACTCCGCGCCGGCCAGGCTCAGATCGCGACCAGCTCGCGGTGCCAGCGGTGCGACGGGTTGGCGGCGGCCTGATCGATGCCGGCGCGCAGATGCGCGAGCGCCGTCGCCGCGGCGGGCGCGTTCACTTCGCCCTGCAGCAGCGGGCGCAGCAGCTCGGTGCCGGTGCCGCCGTCGAGCAGATCGAGGAACTGTGCTGGCAGCCGGTAGAACGACAGCACGAAGTCGCGCCAGCGCTGCACGCCTTCCTTGACGTCCTGCTCCCAGGCGGCGAAGGCGCGCGCCGAGACGTCGCCGCTGCGCAGTGCGACGCCGATCGCGTTGGCCGCCGCGCGCGCCGATTCGGCGGCGACGCTGACGCCGGACGAGAACAGCGGGTCGATGAAGCAGCCGGCGTCGCCGATCGCGAGCCAGCCGTCGCCGGCGACGCGATCGAGGGAGTAGCTGTAGTTGCTCTCGCGCACGAACGGCTGCACCGGCTTCGCCTTGGCGATGCGGGCGGCCAGTTCGGGCTGGTCGGCGAGTTGGCGGCTGAACCAGGCGTCGGTCGGTTCGTCGGCATGCGCGAAGTCGGCGCGCCGGGTCACGATGCCGACCGAAGTCAGCCCCGGCCCGACCGGGATCTGCCACAGCCACGAGCGGGCGCGCGGCAGCACGTGCACGTGGATGTGGTCGGCGGTCGCGGCGGGGCCGCGGTCGAAGCCCTCGAACCAGGTGTGCACCGTGAACTGGTCGAACTGCGGGTCGTTGTGCTTGATGCCGAGCTGGGAGCCGAGCAGCGTGTTGCGGCCGGAAGCGTCGACGACGATGCGGGCCGGCACCAGCGTGTCGTCGGCGAGGCGCACGCCGGTCGCCTGCTCGCCGTTGAACTCGACGCGCGCCGCGCGCTGGCCCTGGCGGACCGAGACGCCGACCGTCGCGGCGTGGTCGAGCAGCAGCTGGTCGAGCCGGCTGCGGTCGACGTGCCAGGTGTAGTCGATGCCGATGCCGAGGTGCGGCATCGGCCGGAACTGCAGCGCGCGCGAGACCCGCTGCGGCCAGCGCGTCCACACCGCGCCGTGCTTCCTGACGAAGCCACCGTTCTCGATCGCCGCCAGCGCGCCGATCTCCTGGAACACGCGCGTGGTCGAGCAGATCAGCGACTCGCCGACGTGGCGGCGCGGGTGCACCGACTTGTCGACGATCGTGGTCCGCACGCCCGCCCGCGCCAGGTAGGCGCCGAGGATCGCCCCGGCCGGGCCGCCGCCGACGATCACCACCTCCGCTTCGCGCCGATCGCCAGGATTCGCCGGCGCCGCCGCGGGCGCGCTCGCCGCGGCGCCCGAACGCGCGTCGTCGCCGATCTTCACGCTCATGCCCATCGCCGTGAAGATGCGGTCGCGCGTCGCCAGGTAGCCCGGCGAATCGAGGTCGCGCGGCCGGCCCAGGTCGACCGGCACCGATTCCTGCACCGTCGCCGGCCGCTTCGTCATCACCACGACCCGGTCGGCGAGCTGCACCGCCTCGTCGATGTCGTGGGTGACGAACAGCACCGTCTTCTTCTCTTCGCGCCAGATGCGGATCAGGTCGGCGCGCATCTTCAGCCGCGTCAGGAAGTCGAGCGCGCCGAACGGCTCGTCCATCCAGATGATGTCGGGGCCGGGGGCGAGCGCGCGCGCGATCTCGACGCGCTGCCGCATGCCGCCGGACAGCTCGCGCGGGTAGGCCTTCTCGAAGCCCTTCAGGCCGACCATGTCGATGTAGTGGGCGATCAGCTGGTGGCGCTGCTCCCGCGACCGCCGCGACAGGCCGAAGCCGATGTTCTGCTCGACCGTGAGCCACGGGAACACGCCGTTCTCCTGGAACACGAAGATGCGGCGCGGGTCGGGGCCGGTCACCGGCTTGTCGTCGACCAGCACCTCGCCGCGCGTTGGCGGCAGGAAACCGGCGACGATGTTGAGCAGCGTCGACTTGCCGCAGCCCGATGGCCCGACGATGCAGACGAACTCGCCCTTCTGCACGTCGAGGTCGACGCGTTCGAGCACGTGCACCGGCTCGCCGCCGGTCTTGCCCGGGAAGGTCATCCAGAGGTCGCGCACGCGCACGACCGGACGACTCGACGACGGAACGGTCGGCTGGTTCATCGTCCGTACCCCCAACGCACTTCGTCGAAGCGTTCCAGCCGGCGCACGAGCTGGTCGAGGCACAGCCCGATCAACCCGATCAGCACCATGCCGGCGACGACGAGGTCGTAGCGTTTGCCGGCGTTGCGTGCGTCGATGATCAGGAAGCCGAGCCCGGAGCTGACCGCGATCATCTCGGCAGCGACGACCACCAGCCACGCGACGCCGAGCGCGATGCGGATGCCGGTGATCACCTGCGGCAGCGTCGCCGGCAGGATGATGCGCCGGAACAGTTCGGCGCGACCGACGCCGAAGTTGCGCGCGGCGCGGATGTAGACCGGCTGGATGTTCTGCACCGCCGCCATCGCCGAGACCGTGATCGGGAACACGCTGGCGAGGAAGATCAGGAAGATCGGGGCGCGGTCGTCGACGCCGAACCACAGGATCGCGACCGGGATCCACGCGATCGGCGAGATCGGCCGCAGGCACTGGATCATCGGGTTGAGCGCGCGGAACAGCGGCGGAAACCAGCCGCACACGAGGCCCAGCGGCACGCCGACCAGCACCGCGAGGAAGAACCCGACCGTGACGCGGAACAGCGACGCGACGATGTACTTGAGCAGCAGTCCCTTGCTGCCGAGCTCGACGATGCCGGCGAGCACGTCGACCGGCTTCGGGAACAGATCGCTGCCGGAGAAGCGGACCGTCAGGTCCCACAGCAGGATCAGCAGCGCGGCGACGCCGAGCGGCAGGCCCACCGTCGACCAGCGGCTGGCGGTGTTCGTGTTCACTTGATGACTCCGCGCTCGCGCGCCTGCGCCTTCGAGGCCTCGTGCTCGAACTTCACGCGTTCGATCGTCGTGTGTTCCGCCCGGAACGACGTGTCGCAGTAGTCCTCGAAATGGGCAGTGCCCTGCAGCAGGCCGGACTCCTTGCCGAGCAGTTCGATCTCCTCGAAGTCCTTGCGCTTCACCGCCAGGTCGGTGTAGGTGACGCGGTCCGGCGGCTTGCTGAGCACGAACTCGAGCAGGCGCGGGTTCTGGTTGTAGTAGTGCTTGGCGACGAACTGGGCGGCCTGCATCCGGTGGTCCATGCCTTCGTCGATCCACAGGCCGCTCTTGGCGATGCCCTCGACCAGCGCCTGGATGCGCGGTCGTTCCTTCGCGATCACCTCTTCGCTGACCGCCAGCACGCACGAGATGAAGCCGGGCCAGACGTCCTTGGTCAGCCACAACACGCGGCCGTAGCCGTCGAGTTCGGTCTGGCCCATGAACGGTTCGCCGGACGAGATCGCGTCGACGGCGCGCGCGTAGAGCGCGGCCGGCATGTCGGGCGGCGGCATCTCGACCAGCTGGATGTCGTCGAAGTTCATGCCGCGGTCCTTCAGCGACCGGAACACCAGCAGGCGCTGGTTGCTGAAGCGGTTGGGCACCGCGACCTTCTTGCCGCGCAGGTCTTCGACGCGGTAGATGCCCGAGTCCTTGTGCACCATCACCGCCGAGCCGTCGCGATGGCCGAGGTGCACGATCTTGATCGGCACGCCCTCCTCGCGCAGCTTCATCGCCATCGGCGCGAGGATGAACGTGGCGCTCGTGTACTTGGACAGGAACGCTTCCTTCAGCTCAGGCCAACCGTTGAACCGGACCGGTTCGAACCCGCCCACGCCATTCAGGTTCTCCTGGATGAAGTGGTTGACGGGGCAGGTCAGGTGTCAAGTGACCGGCAGGAAGCCGACCCGGAACGACGGGCCGCCGTCGACCGCCTTGGCGGTCTCGATGTTCAACGTCACGTGCAGCGTCGTGATGCCGGCGAGCCAGGCGCCGGTCGAACACAGCAGGGTCGGCAGCAGCTTCATGCGGCGCGGCATTCTGGCGGGGCAGCGCCAGAAGTGCACCGGGGTCGTCTAGGATCCCCGCCCCTCATTCCGTGACAACGCTGTCGTGACGACGCAAGCCAGCACTTCTTCGATCGGCTCGGGCCTGTCCGGCCTGCAGCTGGCGTTGCCCGCGACGAAAGCGCTGCTGGCGCGGCGGCTCGTATGTGCCGGCCGCACGCCGACCACGTACGACTTCGACAAGCAGGGCCTGCGGCTCACCGCCGACGAGCAATCGGCACTGCGGCAATGGCTCGACGCGGGACTCGTCACCAGGGTGGCGAAGGAGACGCGGGCCCGCGACGGCACCGTCAAGTTGCTGCTGGCGCTGCGCGACGGCAAGCAGGTCGAGACGGTGGCGATGCCGATCGGCGCCTGCTGCGTCTCCACGCAGGTCGGCTGTGCGGTCGGTTGCCGCTTCTGCGCCTCGGGCCTGTTCGGCGTCGAACGCAACCTGTCGGCCGACGAGATCGTCGAGCAGATCGTGCACGCGCGACGCGTGATGCCGATCGACCGCGTCGTGTTCATGGGCATGGGCGAGCCGTCGCACAACCTCGACGCGGTGATGGCGGCGGTCGCGCGCATCAAGGACGAGGTGCTGATCTCGCCGCGGCGGCAGACGTTCTCGACGGTCGGCGGCGTGAAGCCGCTCGAACGCATGCGCACGTTCGCGGTGAAGCCGTGCCTCGCGCTGTCGCTGCACACCGCGAACGAACAGAAGCGCCGCGAACTGCTGCCGCGCGCGCACAAGGACGCGTTGTGCGACATCGTCGCCGCCGCCGACGCGTACGGCCGGGACTGCGGCACGCCGGTGCAGTTCGAATGGACGCTGCTGGCGGGCGTCAACGACTCCGACCAGGACGTCGACGAACTGTGCGCGCTACTCGGCGGCGTGCGCGGCTACGTCAACTTCATCGTCTACAACCCGGTCGACGGGCTGTCGTTCACGGCGCCGCCGCGCGAACGCATCGTCGCGATGGTCCGCGCGGTGAAGAGCCGCGGCATCCTGGCGACGATCCGCGATTCGTCGGGCCCCGACGCCGAGGCGGCGTGCGGGCAGTTGCGGCTGCGGGAACGCGTCAGCTGACTCCGGGTCGCGGGCGGCGATGCCGCGCCGGTCAGGCCTTCCACAGCGTCCACAGTCCGATCGCTACGAAGCCGAGCCCCGCGATCCAGTGCAGCGCCTTCTCGCTGACGTACGCGAGCAGCGCCTGCCCGGCGATGACGCCGAGCGCCGTCGACAACACCAGCGCGGCCGACGCGGCGGCGAACACCTGCCACTTCGAGACTTCGGCCTTGGCCGCGAACAGCATGGTCGCGAGCTGGGTCTTGTCGCCGAGTTCGGCGACGAACACGCTGGCGAAGACGGCGGCGAACGAGGCCCAGTTCATGCTGCGCACGCTACCGACGACGCCCCGCCGTGCCACCGCTGTGCGACGGGGGCTCTGGTTGCGGCGCTGATCGGGCTTTCGCTCCGTCACTCCCGTTCATCTCCCTCATGAGCCCGAACCCCTCCGCCCCGTTGTTTCGGACCCTGCTCGGCCTCGCGCTCTGCTGCAACTCAGGCTGCACGGTCGTCAAGCCGGTCGTGTGCGCGGTTGCGTATCCCATCGACTGCATCCGCGAACGCCTCGCCGCACCCGACAGCGAAGCCGACGACGACCTGCCGCCCGTGCTGCTTGTCGCGGCATTGCCGCTGATCGTGCCGATGCGCTTCGGCAGCGACGCCGCAATCGGGTTCGTCGGCGGCTTCTTCAGCGGCTTCGCGAGCGACCTCAACATCGTCACCTGGAACTTCGCGTCGCCGGCGCGCAACCTCGCCCGACCGTTCAAGACCAATGCCGCAGTCCGGTCGGGCGACGGCTAGTCGGGAACCCCGTGGCGATCGCCGGTGCGCTGATCGGCGCCGTCGTCACTTCACCGGCATCAACCGCAGCGACGACAGCGGGAAGCTGACCTCGCCCTTGCTGGCGCGCAGTTCGATCACCAGCACCACTTCGCGCAGCGGCTCGTCGACGGTGTACGCAAACGCGACTGCGCGTTCGCCGGTGCCCTCGTTCACCTCCGGCCGCCGGCCGCCCGAGATGCGTACGCCGGCGCCGCGGTTGTCCTCGCCGTAGGGCACGACGCCGGCCATCGTCATGCTCGCGCGCAGTTCGTAGCGGCCCGCGGGCAGCAGCAACTTGGCGCGGAACGAACCGACGCAGTGCCCGCAGCCGCCGGCGGCGAGGCGCAGCCGCGCGGAGTTGCCGCCGAGCCGTTCCAGCACCACGTCGTCGCAC
>JBASWX010000264.1:0-4706 GCA_049276695.1 Planctomycetota bacterium | reverse complement strand
CCGATGGCCTGCGCGCGGTGCTGGAAGGCCTGCTCGCGGACCTGCTCGCCGAGCAGCGTCACGACGACACGCAGCCGGCGGCGGCCGACGGTGTACCCGACGACGTGCGCGTCGCCGTGCACGGTCGCTTCGCCGACGACATGGCTACCGACTTCATGGCGCCGATGCTGCGCGGCGTGCTGCTGCCGGGCATCGAACGCGGCACGCGCCTCGCCGACTTCTGGCGCGATCGCTTCGGGTGGTCCGGCGTGCACAACCTCGGTGCGGCGCGGGCCGACCGCCCGCTGCTGGTGCTGAACTCGACCGACACCGGCCGCGGCGTGCGGCTGGCGATCGGGTTCCCGGCGCTGCCGCGCGGTCTGCTGGGCGAGACGATGAGCGCGCTCGCCGACGTGGCGCCCGGCTGGCAGGTCGATCTCGCGCAGGCGGTCCGGCTGTCGGCGAACTTCCCGTGGGGTCTGCAGGTGGCCGAACTGGACACCGGCGAGCCCGCCGCGCCGCCGCCGCCGTGGGTGCCGCCGCTGGCGCGGGGATACCAGGCGCGGCACGCGTGGGAACTCGGCGACCGCAGCCAGATCAAGGTCCTCGACGGCGGCCTGATCGACAACACCGGCATCGACACCGTCGCGCGGGTGTTCGAACGGCTGCGTCAGATCGAGGCCGGGCACGGTAGGGCGCCGACGGACGGCCAGCCCTGGACCCCCGAGCAGAGGCAGCAGGTCGAACGCCTGCAGGCAGGCGCGGTGACGGTGCTGCACGAACTGCGGCGACGCAAGGTGCTGCTGATCGAGATCGACGCCGGCCGGAAGTTCCAGACCGACGGCGCACTGAGCCGCTGGCTGCCGACCCTGTTCTCGCCGCTGTCGTCGCTCGAGGCCGCGGCGCACGTCAACGCGCTGCTGCGCAAGGAGGCCCACATGCGGACGCTGGCCGACGTGCTCGACGGCGAAGTCGACCAGAAGGACCGCATCGCCCGCTTCGCGTCGGTGCCGTTCGTGTGCAACCGCGACGACGACGTGATGACCGCCTGGGCGCTCGGTTCGCAGGACAAGGCGAGCGTGATGGTCCAGTTCCTGACCGAGTCGCGCATGCAGGCCGAGGTGCTGCGCAGCACGTTCGCCAGCCTGGCGGGTGGAACGAAGCGCGAGGCCCTGAGCCGGAAGCAGGACGAGATCGATGCCGAGGCGATGGTCCGGCAGGAACGCTACGACGTGCGGCAGCAGCAGGCGCCGCCGCCGTCTGCGCCCCCGCCGGCCGCCAAGGAGGTGAAGCAGCGCGTCCATCCGCGCGGGATCGAGTGGAAGAAGTAGGGGCCCCGCGAATCCCGGGGCGCGCTGGTGTGGTTTCGCGCCGCCTGCCGCTGTCGGGGACGCCCGGCCCCATAGCCGGTCCGTCCAACCAACCGCCGCCCCATGCGCCACCTCGTCGCCATAGCGTTCCTTGCCGCTTCGCCACTGCTGACCGCCCAGTCCGCGGTCCGCGCGGACGCCACGCCGCCGCCGCCAGCTGAGGTCGGGCCGCAGGCGAACGAACCGCTGCCGCTGCAACAGGCAGCGCCCCGCCCCAAGCGCCTGCTCGATCGCGTGCACTTCGACCAGCCGCGCCCCGAGGCGCCGCTGTGGGCGGTCGGTCGGGCGTGGAAGGCGAGCTTCGACCCGACCGGCTGCACGGTCGTCCCGTTCTTCGGCTCGATGGCGCCGGACAACTTCCCGCTGCGGCTGGAACTGGCGCAGGTACGGGTCGACGGCGAGCCGCTGCCGCTGGCCCCGGGCCAGCCGGCGCACGATGGCCAGGTCGTGCGCACCGCCCGCGGTCCGCTGACCGAGGTGGTCGCCACGGCGCTCGACAGCCTCGAGCAGTCGTTCGTGTTCGAACGGCTGCCGGCGCGCGGCGCGATCGCGGTCGACGTGCGATGCACTGGTGCGTACACGACGTCGGTCATCGACGGTGGCCTGCGCTTCGCCAACGACCATGGCCACGTCGACTACACCAAGGCGGTCGCGGTCGACGCGCGCGGCGACCGGCTGGCACTGCCGATCGCGTGGACCGGTGAGGCGGCGCGCATCGAGATCCCGGCGGCATGGGTGGCGACCGCGGCGCTGCCGATCGTGCTCGATCCGATCCTCAACTTCTGGTTCCTGCTCGGTTCGGCCGCACCGGCGGGGCAGACGCAGCACGACTCGGACGTCGCGTCGTTCCAGTCCCTCGGCGGCCGCACGCTGATGATCTGGCAACGGCAGTGGAGCGCGACCGACCAGGATTGCTGGGGTCTCGTGTTCGACGGCAACCTGGGTCTGGTGCAGACCGACTTCGCGATCGACTTCACGCCCAACGACTGGCTGAAGGTCGCCTGCGCCGCCAACAACTACGCGCAGAACTTCCTGGTCGTGAGCCAGGTCCGCATCGGCCTGCAGCACTTCATCGCCGGGCGCACGATCGCCGCGAACGGCGTGCTGGGCGCCGTGTTCGACATCGAACGCGAAGGCGTCGTCGGCACGCCGGGCAACAACTTCCACCCCGACGTCGGCAGCGACCCGTACTTCGGTCCTGGTCGCTACACCGTCGTGTTCCAGAAGAAGTACCTGTTCGCTGCGGACATCTACATGCGGCAGATCACGACCGGCGGCGGGTTGGTGACGACCAACCCGGTCGCACTGGCGACGCTGCCGGAGGAGGAGCAGCGGCCAGCGATCTCGAAGTCGTGCGGGCAGAGCAACGGTCTGCCGGCGAACTGGCTGGTGACCTGGCAGCGCACCTGGCCGGGCGCGCCGTACGACCAGGAAGTGCACGGCCGCTTCGTCGGTTGGAACGGCGCGTTGGTCGGCGGCACGATCTTCGTCGCGACGACCGTCGCCGAGGAGACCGGGCCGTCGCCGGGTTCGCCGATCGATGCCAACGGGCAGCGTTTCTGGCCGGTCGTGCACGAACTCGCCAGTGCACCGGGGCAGCCGCGCGACCTGCAGTGCAAGCTGGTGCGCAGCGACGGCGCGGTGACGCTGAACGCCGGCGTCGGCAGCGGCATCCCGGCCGCCGACCACGCCGACGTCGAGGTCGACTCGGATGGCACGCGCTTCGTCGCGGTCTACACGCTGAACGGCACCCAGGAGGAGCAGCACACGCTCGCGTTCCTGCCCGGCACCAACACGCTGCGCACCGAGAGCCGCACCGGGCTGGGCACTTCGGGCGCCGACACCAAGCGCCAGTGCAACGTGTGCGCCGACTACAGCGGCGGCAGCGCGATGACGCCGCGCTACGTGATCTCGTTCACCCACGTGAACACCAACACCTTCAACCTGGTCGCGTTCGGCGGGCACACCGGGTCGGCCAACTCGTTCACGTATCGCGGCATCGGCTGCAGCAACCTGCCGATCACCGCGACCGGCTCGTCGGTGATCGGGCAGACGTTGACGGTGACGGTCGGCAACGGCGCACTGTCGGGGACCATCTTCGGCTTCCCCGACTCGATCTCGCTGGCCCCGCTCGGCTGCAATTGCCTGCAGGGCGTCGCGCTCGGCGCGATCTACGGCGGCAACCCGCTGGTGTGGACGGTGCCGAACAACCCGATCTACGTCGGCATCGACCTGTCGGTGCAGGGCTTCACGATCGCTGGCAACCAGTGCCTGAACCTGTTCGACATCAGCGACACGATCGACTTCCGCGTCCGGTGAACGGCGCGCCGACACGCCGCCGCGCGCGTCCGCGCGCGGCCCGTTGCCGGTGGCGCCGCGTCTTGACATCGCCGCGGCCGAGCGCACCAATGCGGTCGATGACCGCTGCCGATCCGACGCCCGCGCTGCTGGAACGGTGGCACGCCGGCGACGAACAGGCGCTCGCCGAGCTCGTCGGCGCGCACCTCGGCTGGCTGCGCGCCCACGTCGAACGGCGGCTCGGCGCGTTCCTGCGCCAGCGCGGCGACGCCGACGACTACCTGCAGGACGCGGTGCTGGACTTCCTGCGCGACGGCCCGCGCTTCCAGGTCCGCGACGGTGCCTCGTTCCGGGCCCTGCTCGCCCGCATCGTCGAGAACACGCTGCGCGACCGCCACGACTGGTTCCGCGCCCGGCGCCGGCGGCTGGGCGGCACCGTCGGCATCACCGACGACAGCCGGCTGCCGCTCGATCCGGCGTTGCAGCGCTCGACGACGCCGAGCCGGGCCGCATCGGGGATCGAGTTCCGCGACCGGGTGCGACTCGGCCTCGAACTGCTGGCGCCCGAGGACCGCAAGATCCTGATCGAACGCGAGTACGAGGATCGCTCGTTCGTCGACATCGGCAACGAGCTCGGCATGACCGCCAACGCGGTGCGCATGCGCTGGGTGCGCGCGGTCGGAGCGCTGGCCGAGGTGATGCAGGGTCTGCAGGCCGGGCGCGTGCCGCCGGTCGAGGGTGGATGACCGGCGCGGCGGATCCCGGCAGCCGGTTGGAGCGGGCGTTGCAGGTCTTCCTGTCGCGGTCGCCGAGCACCGACGCGGAACGTCGGGCGCTGCTCGCCGACCACCCGGAGCTCGCCGACGTGCTGGCGCCGATGCTGGCGCCCGAAGAGCGGGCTGCCGACGACGACGGCCGCGTGCTCGGCGACTTCCGGCTGGTGCGCGAACTCGGCCGCGGCGGCATGGGCATCGTGCACGAAGCGTGGCAGCGTTCGCTCGACCGCCGCGTCGCGGTGAAGCTGCTGGCGCCCGGCCTCGTCGCCAGTCCGTCCGCGGT
>JBASWX010000263.1:0-1951 GCA_049276695.1 Planctomycetota bacterium | reverse complement strand
CCCGATGCCGCGGCTGGCGCCGGTCACGATCGTCACGGGGGCGGCGGGGGCGGACGGCATGCGGGCTGGGCGAGGGGCCGGAGCGGCTCGCTGCATGGTCGCCAAGACCGCGCCGCGCGCAACGTCGAGGCGCCGGAAGCACGGCCGGGCGTGGGCAAGTGCGACGGAACGACTCATGCGGAACGGGGCCGATCGCCGATGGCAGGGGCAGGACAGGGGAAGCAGCGAGTCAGGTTCTGCGGACGACCCAGGAAGGGCCCGGCGACGACCGGGCCCTTCCCCTTTTCGTGCCGACCACGGCGACCTGGTTGCGGACCTGCCGCCCCGGAGCTTGCGCCCCACGGGCTGGTGGCTACTCTCCTTCGCCCTCCGACCGCGGCCCCGGGCCGCCCCGAGCAGCCATGGCCAAGCAGAAGAAGAAGAAAGAGATCGTGTTCCTGGTCTGTGAAGAGACCGGTGACCGCAACTACACGTTGCTCAAGAAGCCCGGCACCAACAAGCTGGAGCTGATGAAGTACTCGCCGCGGGTGCGCAAGCACACCAAGCACGTCGAGAAGAAGAAGTAGCGCGCGCGGCGCGTCAGCGGCCCGGGGCCGGCAGCGCCGACTGGCCGCCCGGCAGGCTGCGGGCCAGGATCGCGTCGAGCTTGCGCCGGTCGGACTCGAGCAGCGGCAGCAGGCGGAAGCGCTGGCCGAGCCGGTCGACCGCGTTGGTCTGGCCCGCGGTCTCGAGGTTCTGCAGCGCGCCCACCAGCGCGCCCAGCCGTACCGAGTCCTGGGCGACCTGCGGATCGTCGAGCGCTTTCGTCAAGGCCCGTTCGCCGATGTCGCTGTCGGCGCGCGAAGTGAGCGCGAACACCGCCTGCACCCGGACGTCGACCGACGGATCGTTGTCGAGCGCCAACTGTGCGACCTCGAGGCCGAGCGGCGTGTGCGCCACGCCGATGCCGGTCACCATGTCCTTGCGGATGCCAGGCTGGGTGTTGGACGCGAGCAGCTCTCGGTATCGGTCGGCGACCGCGTCGGGAGCGCGGAAGCCGAGCGTCAGGTAGGGACCGGTCAGCGTCGGCACGACCGGCGCCAGTTCGCGTAGGACATCGAGCGCGTCTGCCGGCGGCAGTTCGCTCGCGGCCATCATCGCGATTCCGGTTGCCACCGGGCGGTCGCCGCGTTCGCGCAGCATTGCCAGCACGAACGTGCGGTAGCGAGCATCGCGCATCAATTGGCGGCATGCCGCGGCGCGCTGGCTCGGGTCGCCGTCGCCGAGCAGCAGCAGCGCGAGGCGCGACATCTCGTCGGACGATCGTTCACCGTAGGTCTGCAGGTTGTCCCACAGGGTCAGCAGCAACTGCGTCGCGACGTCGCGCGGGAAGCGCTCGGTCGCCGCCAGCTTGACCAGGCCCAACACCGACTCTTCGTGCCGCGCCCGCAGGAAGCGCTGCTTGATCAGCACGAACGCGCCGACCTCGGTCGTGTGCGTGGTGCCCGGCATCACGTCGAGGACGGACTGCACCAAGGCGTCGATGCGCGAATGGTCGTGTGCGGCCTCCGCGGCGGCGTCGCGCCGTTCGCACTCGGCACGCAGCACGAGCTGCAGCACGATCTGCCGGCCGTGGCTGAGCGGATCGACGCCGCTGGCGCGCGGTTCGACCGCTGCCAGGCTGGCATCGGCGGGTTTGGCGGCGGGCAGTTCGATCAGCATCGCCAGCGACCGTTCGCCCGCGTCCGGGAAGCGATCGAGCAGCGTCGAGAACTGCGTGCGGGCCTCCTGGTCCGAGGCGATGGCGGCGCTCTGGTCGTCCTGCTGGGCCAGTGCCGCGGTGCGCTGGCCGATGCGCACCAGTTCGTCGATGCACTGCGGGAAGTCGGCCAGCGTCGGTGCCGCCGGCACCGGAGCCGCCGTGCGGGGCAGATCGCTGCCGGGCAGCGTTGCCGCGAGGTCGGCAGTGGCC
>JBASWX010000262.1:0-5738 GCA_049276695.1 Planctomycetota bacterium | reverse complement strand
GGGTTCCGGGCCGGCGCACCCTCGAAGGGGCGACCCTGACCCTGCCGCTCGCGACCCGCACCGGCGCCGACGGCGCCTTCAAGCTCGAGACCGACCAGTTCGGGCCCGGTCGCGTCCACCTGAGCGGCGACGCTGCGAACGGCGTCGAGGTGACCGCGGTCGCCGCCCAGACCCGGAACGACCTCCGCCTCCGCCGATGAACATCCGCCCCTGGGACGAACTCAGCAACGAGACCCTCGTCCAATACAAGGTCTTCCACGTGCGCAAGGCGCGCCGCCGTTCGCCGCGCACCGGCGCCGACATCGGCTTCTTCCTGATTGACACGCCCGACTGGGTCAACGTGCTGCCGATCACCGACGACGGCCAGGTCGTGATGATCCGCCAGTACCGACACGGTGCTGGCCGCGTGACCCTCGAGATCCCGGGCGGGCTGATCGACGCGCACGAGACCGACCCGGCGGCGGCCGCCGCGCGCGAGTTGCGCGAGGAGACCGGCTACGAAGCGCGCACGATCGAAGCGGTCGGGGTGATGAACCCCAACCCATCGATGATGACGAACCGTTGCCACGCGTTCGTCGCGACCGGCTGCCGCCGCATCGGCGAACTGCGCATGGACCCTGGCGAGGACATCGAGGTGGTCACCGTGCCGCTCCTCGAACTCGACCAACGCATCGCCCGCGGCGAGATCGAGCACGCGATCGTGCTCGCGACAATCTCCTTCTGGCGCGCCCGTAACAGCCGGCCCGAACCCCGCTGACCCGACACTCCCATGCAGCGTTCCGTGCTCGTCGCTCTGCTCCTGTTGCTCTCCGCCCTGGTGGGTGCTGGTTGGTGGTGGTTGCGCGGCGACGCGGCGTTGCCCGCCCCGGCCCCCGGGCCCGCGGCCCCGGTTGCAGCAACCTCCGACGCTGCGACCACCGCGCCACCACCCGTCACCGACGCAACCGCGAACGCCTCCCGGCAGGCCGTCGCCATCGCCGACCCTGGGCTGCTCGACGATCCCGAGATCCGCGCCGCGTTGTGCGGCTTCAAGGGCCGCGTCGTGACGCACGACAAGAAGCCGGTCGCGGACCGCGGCGTGCGCATCTACCGCGGCGCGATGGACTCGGTGATCCCCACCACCGCCGACCTGTTCGCGGCGGAGAGCGCGCACACGCCGACCTACATCGCCGGCGAGACCAAGACCGCGACCGACGGCAAGTGGCAACTGACCGGCGTCTGGCCGCGCGCGTTCTACCTGCTGTTCGCCGGCATCGGCACCGACGCGCCGGTGCACCAGGTGATCACGCGGTCGCCGTCGCCGGGCGAGATCGTCGACCTCGGCGACATCGTGCTGCCCGACGCCGGCGTGATCGTCGGCACCGTGGTCGACGACAACGGCGACCCGATGGCCGGCGCGCTGGTGCGCGCCGCCGACGTTCCGGGCACGCTCGCCGCGCTGTTCCCGATCGAACGCATCGACCCCGAGGGTGCGCTGCTCATCCGCGATTCGGGGGCGCCGATGCGGGTCGTGCTGGCGCCGCCGTGGGTCAAGAGCGCGTGGGAGCACCTGCCGATCCCGACCACGCGCAGTGGCCCCGACGGCGCGTTCCGCCTGGTCGGCGTGGTGCCCGGTTCCAACATGCTGGCGACCACGCAGAAGGAGTTCCTGTCCGACGTGAAGCCGAGCGTGCAGGTGCGCGCCGGCCAGGAGAAGGACGTCGGCACGATCAAGATGAAGCGCGGCGAGGAACTGACCGGCAAGGTCGTCGACACGGCGGGCAAGCCGGTCGCCGACGCCGAAGTGCTCGCCGGCTCGACCCTTTCGCTGGCGCCGGTCGACATCGCGCAGAAGGTCGGCAAGACCAACCCCGAGGGACGCTTCACCGGCCAGGGCTTCGCGGGCGGCAAGGTCACCGTCGCCGCGCGCCGCGGCAAGGGCCACGCGTGGGTGCTGGCGGAGCCGCAGCCGATCCTCGGCGACGTCGTCGTCACGCTGCCGTCGTCGTTCGCGGTCGAAGCGACGGTGACGCTCGCCGATGGCAAGCCCGCGAAGACGACGCGCATGCAGTTGCTGCAGGGCCGCGCCGGCAACGGCGCCGCCGAGATGACCTTGTTCGGAATGGTGCCGCCGGTCGACCTCACCGACCGCAAGAAGGAGGTCGCCGAAGGCCGCTGGCGCATCGAGAACCTGAACGCCGGCAGCTACACGCTGCTCGCCGACGCCCCTGGCCACGCGACCGCGTTCGTGGTGTTCGACATCACCGATGCCGACACGACGGTGACGCTCGCGCTGACTGCGCCGGTGGTGTTCGCGGTGCGCGTGCTGACGACCGACGGCAAGCCGGTGCGCAACGCCGCGATCTACGCCGAGGCGCGCGGCAAGAACGTTGTCGAGATGCCGATGCTGTGCGGGCGCACGAAGCCCGACGGCACGCTGGCGATCGACTCTATGGTGGGCGAGACGCTGCGCGTCAGCGCCGAACACCCGCGTTGGGGCGTGGTACACGGCGAGGCCAAGCTCGCCGAAGAACTGGTGCTGCGCATGCAGCCACCGGGGACCCTGCGCGGCGTGCTGCTCGAGAACGGCAAGCCGCCGGAGCCCGGCAAGTTCACCGTTGCACTCGAACACCGGCGCAGCGGCGACGAACCGCGCGGCCCGATCGAGACGGTGCCGATGCTGCTGACGCCAGCGCTCGACGGCACGTTCGCCGTCGCTTCGCTGCAGCCAGGCACCTACCGCGCGGAACCGATCAAGGCGCTCGATGCGCTGCGTTCGCCCGGCGGCGTCTTCGCGATGGCGCAGGACGCGTTCATGACGAACGGCATGCAGGGCGCCGAGGCACGCATCGTCAGCGGTCAGACGACCGAGATCACGGTCGAGGCGGGGCAGAAGCCGATCGAAGGTCCGACTGCGCGGCTGGGCGGTTCGGTGACGATCGACGGCCGCCTGGGTGCCGGCAGCATCGTCAATGCGCATGCTGAACACCGCCGGTTCAGCGCGCGCGTCGACGAGCGAGGCCGCTTCGACCTCGGCATCGTGCCGGCCGGCGACCTGTGGCTCGGCGTCACCGCGTCGGGCGATGGCATGCTGTTCGGCCCGGACAACAACATCTGGTCGTCGCAGCTGAAGCTGGTCGCCGACGAGACGCGCGAGCTGACGATCGAAGTGCAGACGACGTCGCTGCGCGGCAACTGCTACGGTCCCGACGGCTCGCCGGTCGCGGGCGTGTTCGTCCAGGGCAACGGCCGGCTGAAGGGCGCCGACCCGCAGCGCGGCAATGTCTGGATCAGCACCACTACCGACGCCGAGGGCCAGTTCCACTTCGCGCAGGTCGCCGAGGGCACGTGGTCGCTGAGCGTGCGCAGCCGCGACCAGCAACACCTGCGCGGCCAGCTGCAGGGCATCGAAGCGGCGGGCGGCGTGCCGGTGACCGGGCTGCGCATCGCGCTCGAACCGGCGATGGTCGTCAAGGGCACCGTCGACCTGGCGGCCCTCGGCGCCAAGAAGCCGCAGTGGGCGTGGCTGTCGTTCCATCGGCTGAAGGAGAACGACGCGCCGACCGCCGAAGGCGAATGGGCCGATGGCGTCAGCATCGATCTGCACGACGGAGCGTTCACCACCGACGACCTGACGCCGGGCCGCTACCGGCTGCAGCTGCACGCTGCGACCGACGACCGCCAGGGGGCCGAGTACCCGTGCGATGTGCTGATGGTGCCGCCGGCCGGGCTCGCCGGGATCACGGTGCGCCCGGGGCCACGCAAGCAACGCTGACCCGCGGCAGCGTCAGGTCAGGTCAGCTCGCCGGCGATTCGCTGCGACAGCGCGAAACGCAGCACCGCGACCATGCTCGCGGTGCTCTCGGTCTCGACCGCGATCAGCATGCCCTTCTTCAACGGCACCGTCTGGCGCGGATGGCCGGTCAGCAGCACGCCGGCGAGGTAGCCGAGGTGCGGTTCGTGACCGACCAGCGCCACCGCCTTGGTGCCCGACAGCGCCTCGGCCTCGAGCATGCTGACCGCGACGCTCGGCGCGCCGTTCGGCAGCAGCGCCTCCGCGATGCGCACTTCGCCGCGGAAACCGACCGCCTCGACGAACACCTGCGCGGTCTCGCGCGCCCGCCGCAGCGGGCTCACCAGCACCACGTCGGGTGCTGGCACCAGGGTCGCCCACGTGGGCGCCGCGTTGCGCAGCCGCTTCCAGCCTTCTTCGGTCAGCGCGCGCGCGTGGTCCGGGACCGTGGCCGAGCCGTCCTCGGCGATGCCGTGCCGCAGCAGGTAGATGTGCACCAGGGCAGCGTCGCCGCCGCGCCGGGCGGACGCAATCGGGCACGCCGCGAACGCTCGCCGCGGTGCGGCGCGAACCGCGCGCGGTATCGTGCGGCGGTGACGATGAGCCGCGACATGGCCAGCAAGCGCTCCGGCCGCCGACGTGCGGCCGACGCGCGCACGCCGGTGGTGCTGCGGCCCGTGGTGCTGGTGCTGGTGGTCGCCGGCGTTGGCGCCCTGATCCTCTGGCTCACGCGGCTGCACGCGCGCAACCATGTCACGCTGACGTTCGCCCGTGGCGACCAGCACGCGTCCGTGCCACTGCAGTTGACGTTCTTTCCCGACCGCCTGGCGTTCGCGGCGCCGTCGCCGCCGCCGCCGCTCAGCGAACACACGCTCGACGGCAGCGACACGCTGGTCGCCGGCGACGACCTCGTGCCCACGCAGGCCGTCGTGCGCTACTCCGGGCCGGGCATCGGCGCCGGCTACGTGCACGTGCGGCTCGGCCAGGAACTGCCGCCGATCACGCTGCGGCCGCCGCAAGTGGTGCGCGGCCGGGTCGGCGAACCGCTCGCCCTGTGGTGCTTCGGCTGGCGTTGCCCCGGGCTGCGCCCGGTCGCGGGCGCCGAAGTCGTGGTGATGGGCGGCGGCGAACACGGCATCCCGCTCGGCAGCGCAATCACCGATGCCCAGGGCAACTTCGCGGTCGCCGGCATCGACGGTGCGCTCGATGGCCTCGGCGTGCGCGTGCGCGCGGCGGGCTTCGCGCTCGCCAACGAACCGGTGGCCGGCCGCAACGGCGCCGCCGGTGCCGCCAGTACCGACGAGCCGCTGACGGTCGTCGCCCTCGGTCAGGCCAGCCAGCACGCCGGCCAGATCGTCGCCCCTGCTGGCCTCGACCCGACGTCGCTGCAGGTGCTCGCCCGCGGCCTGCCCGGCGTCGGCGCGACGCCGGCGCGCGATGGCTCGTTCGCGCTCGACCACGTTCCCGCGGGCATGGAGCCGCGCCTGATCGTGCACGGCCTGCCGCCGACGCTGACGCACGCGCCGTCCCGCCTGGTCGTCGGCCACCGCACCCGCGTCGAACTGGTGCCCGCCAGCATCGTGCGCGGCCGCGTGCTCGACGCCGCGAGCCGCCGCCCGCTCGGCGAGGCGCTGGTCTGGTGCGGCGAACAGGACCCGGTGCGGGCCGACGCCGACGGCCGCTACGAACTGGTCCGCCAGCTGCCCGGTGACGTCGACATCGAAGCCCAGTGGGACTTCGTCGACGCGCGGCGGCGCCGCACGCAGTGGTTCGGCAAGCACCGGGTGGTGCTCGAACCCGATCGCACGCACGATGACGTCGACATCCTGGTCACGGCGAGGTGAGTCCATGTTGCGCAGCACATCCCTGATCGCCGGCCTGTGCGCCGGCCTGTTCGCATCGCCGTGGTTGCAGGACCCGGTGAAGCCCACACCGGCCCCCGCAACGCCGCCGCCCGCCGCCGAGG
>JBASWX010000261.1:0-24033 GCA_049276695.1 Planctomycetota bacterium | reverse complement strand
CGTCGGCAAAATGGTCGGCCTGGGGTCCGGCGCCGAACGCGCGATCGAGGATGTGGCGCTCACGCGCTATGCGGCGTACCTGATTGCGCAGAATGGCGATCCGCGGAAGGAGGAAGTGGCCTTTGCGCAGACCTACTTCGCCGTACAGACGCGGCGGCAGGAACTGATCGCGCAACGCCTCGAAGAGAAGGAGCGGCTCGATGCACGACGGCGTTTGGCGACGAGCGAAAGTGAACTGTCGGGGATCATCTTCGAACGGCTGCGGGACCACGAGAGCTTCGGCCGCATCCGCAGCAAGGGCGACGCGGCGCTGTTCGGCGGATGGACGACTCGCGACATGAAGCGGCGCCTTGGCGTACCGCAACATCGGGCCCTGGGCGACTTCCTGCCCACGGTGACGATCAAGGCAAAGGACCTGGCCAACGAGATGACCGTGCACAACACCAAGGAGTGCGACTTGCAGTCGGAAACCGCCATCACGGGCGAGCATGTTGCGAACAACTCGGAGGTCCGGAAGGCACTGCGAATCCGCGGGATCCAGCCGGAGGATCTGCCGCCTGCGGAAGACGTGAAGAGGGTGGAGCGCAGACTCACGTCCGAGACGAAGAAGTTGGCGGAGCCGCGCGTGCCGCATGGGCGCATCGGGTCCGTTCCGCGTCGCGCAGCGCGGCGACGGCCGTCGTCCTGATCCGGATCCGAGGCGATCAGCGGGGCATCGCCAAGATGCCCGACCATGTTGCCGACGTCGGCAATATGGTCGGCCCGCGTTGGCCGGAGAGTCCCGGGCAGCGCCGAACTCAGCGGTGCACGAACGCGGCCCTGGCCTTCGGGCCGTTCTTGACGAAGTTGTCGACACCGAGGCGCATGTCGGCGGTGCCGCAGACTTCGCCGAAGCACTTCGCCTCGAACGCCAGCGCCTCCGCCAGCGGCAGCTTCGCGGCGCCGAGGATCGCCTTGCACAGGATCTCGTCGACCTTCTTGCTGAGGTGGCCGATGTCGACGGCCGGCAGGCTCGCGGGCACGTTGCTCATGGGCCCGGTCGCCATGCGCGACCGCGGCGCCTTGCCCGCGGCCAGGTCCTTGCACAGCTGCACCGCGCGGGCGACGACGTCGCCGTCGACTTCCTCGCGGATCAGACCCCACGCGAGCGCCTTCTCGTTGCCGATCGGCCGGCAGGTGCGCAGCATCTCGGCGGCGCGCTCGATGCCGACGAGGCGCGGCAGGCGCACCGTGCCGCCGGCACCCGGGATGATGCCGAGGTTCGCCTCGGGCTGACCGGCGAGCACCTTGAGGCCCTTCGCGGCGATGCGCACTTCGCAAGCCATCGCGGTCTCGATGCCGCCGCCGAACGCCAGGCCGTTGAGCGCCGCGACCGTCGGCTTCTGCACCGCCTGCACCGCGTCGACGCAGACCTGCGAGGCGCGTGCGGTCTGTTCGCCCATCGCGACGCTGTCGATCTTGGCGAGGAAGTTCACGTCGGCGCCGCTGACGAACGCCTTCTTGCCGAAGCCGGTCAGCACGATGCCCTTCACGCTCGGGTCACGATCGCACTGCTGAAAGCGCGTGCGGATCTCCTCGAAGACACCCTGGTCGAGCGCGTTGAGCACCTTCGGCCGGCGGATCGTCAGCACCGCGATGCCGTCGCGATCCTCGCGCAGCACCACCGGCACCTCGAACGGCCGGTTGTCGCGGCCCTGGGCTTCGATGCACTTCGGCACCGGGAAGCCCTTGTTCTTGCTCGCGTAGGCCCGGACCAGTTCGAGCGCCTTCCTGGTGCCGAGTTCGTTCATGAACGTGAACGCCGGCTTCATGTCGAGGGCGATGTCGAGGCCCATGTCGAAGTCGGCGATCGTCACCAGGCCTGCGTCGACGATCTCGCCGCAGATGCCGAAGTACGCGCCGAGCAGGTCGTCGCGGATCCGCGCCGCGAGCGGCTCCGGCACGTCGACGACCTCGCCGCGCGCCGGCACGTCCCAGTTCTCCTTCTTCGCGACCCTGTCCTTCAGCGACTGCGGCGTGCGGAACCAGGAGTGGATCCTGGTCGTGTAGTTGTCGAGGCCGACGGCGGTGATCGGGTTGCCGCCGGTCAGGTTCATCGCGGTGAACGAGCCGATGCCCATCTTGAACGTGCGCTTGCAGACGACGTCGATCTGCTTCGTCGTCGCCACGCCCGCCTCGGCCAGCAGCGCGCAGGCGAAGAACAGGCCCTCGAACACCGGGTCGAGCGCGTAGCCGTAGCGCGACCGGACCGGGATCGGCACCTTGCCGATCGTCTCGTAGAACGACAGCAGCCACGCCTTGGTCGCCGGCGACGTGCCGCTGCCGGGCACGACCTCGACCATCAGGTTGCGTTCGGCGGGGAAGAAATAGTGCACGACCCCGGTGCGGTCCTTGCTCTTGGCGTTGGCGAAGATCACCTCGGGCTCGAGATGGCTCGAGTTGCTGCACAGGATCGCGTCGGGGCCGACGAGTTCCTCGACCTGCGCGAAGATCCGGCCCTTGAGTTCCTTGTTCTCGGTGGCCGCCTCGACGACGAGATCGGCGCCGCGGATCTGCTGGTAGTCGCTCGTCCACGTCAGCGTGCCGAGCATCTGCGCCTGCTGTTCCTGGGTGAACGCGCCGGACTCGACACCCTTCGCCACCTTCTTCTCGAGCTTGGCCTTGCCGTTGGCGAGCGCCTGCTCGACGACGTCGACGACGACCGTCTGCACGCCGAACGGACTCAGTACCTTGGCGAAGTAGAGGGCGATGTCGGGACCGATCTGGCCCGAGCCGATGACGGCGACCTTGGTCAGCGTGCGACCTGCGTGCGTGAAGCTCATGGGTATCTCGAAGCGGGGCGAAGAGGGTAGCCAGCGCGCCGCGGGCTAGCCAGCAGCGGTGCGGTGCGCGCGGCTCGCGGCCACTTCGCTGCGCGGGAAGCGCAGCCGGAACGTCGAACCCCGTCCCGGTTCGCTCTCGACCTCGACGGTGCCGTTGCTGCCGCGAACGAAGCGCGCGACCGCGGTCAGACCGAGTCCGGTGCCCTGGCCGGGTGGCTTGGTCGTGAAGTACGGATCGAAGATGCGCTGCTGCACTTCGCGGCTCATGCCGCTGCCGGTGTCGCTGACTTCGACCCACACCACCTGCCGGTCGCTGCCGCAGCGCAACGTGATCGAACCGTCGCCGGGGATCGCCTGGCGCGCGTTGATGACCAGATTCCACAGCGCGTGCACGAAGCCGTGCGGGTCGAGCAGCACCGGTGGCGCCGACTCGGTCGCCTCGCACGCGAACTGGATCGAACCCGGCAGCACCAGTTTCGCCTGCTCGTGGAACTGCCGCACCACGCCCGCCAGCTCGCAGGCGACCACGGCGCCTTCGTCCGGGTGCGCCATGCGCATCAGCTGGTCGAGCAGCGGTTTGGTCTGCTGCACAGTCTCCTCGATCAGCGCCAGTCGCCGCGTCCGTTCGGCGTCGTCGGCGAGGCCGCCCAGCGTCACGTGCCCCATCAGCACCTGGAACGCATTGCGCAACTGGTGGCAGACCATGCCGGCCAGGTCGCCGATCGTCTCGACGCGCAGCGCGTGGCGCAGCAGCTTCTCGCGATGACGCAAGGCACGGCTCGATTCGAAGTTCTTGCGGCGCTGGGCCTCGGCGGTGATCAGCGTCATGAAGACGAGGCGATTGACGATGGCGCCGGCGAGCGCGCAGGCCAGCGCGACCGCGCACAGGCTGGTCGCGTGCACCCAGTGGTCGGCCAGCGCCGCGGCGTCCGCCGTGCGTGGCGGCTGCGCCCACGCGGCGAGCAACTGGGCGGTGGCGGCGACCATCGTCAGCGACAAGCCCACCGTGACGCCGAGGCTCGTGGTCGCGACCAGGCACAGCACCGGGTGCACGTACCACGCCGGGCTGAACGCTCCGCGCGGCCAGTTGGCGAGGATCGTCATCGTGAACAGCGCGACGAACAGCAGGATGGCCGCCCGTTGCAGCCGATGCCGCCGCCAACCGAGCCACGCCGCGAAGAAGGACGGCGCCGCGGCCAACGACGGCAACGCGCCGGAGAACGGCAGGTCGGCGGACCAGAAGCCGCCGGTCGCGACGACCAGCGTGCCAATCGCCCACACCCCGCACGCGATTCCGAGACCGAGGGAGATCCAGCGGATCAGTGCCGACAGGCTGGAGACGACCGGCAGCCGCGTGCTGGCGAGGAAGCCGAACAGCGAGTCCTCCGACAACTGGATCGGCACGCGCACGTCCGGGAAGCGTAGGCACTGGCGTGCACCGCGCCAGATCCGGCGGCCCGGCATCGGCCGCGGCCCGGGCCGCCGTGGCTCAGGGGCGCAGTTCCGGCTCGGATGGCTCCACCGTGACGTCGACGTCGGTGCCGGTGATCGGGTGGCGAAAGCGCATGTGCCACGAGTGCAGCATCACCCTCCGGAAGCGCTCGCCCGGCCGGGCGCGGAAGCCGTACTTGCGATCGCCGGCCACCGGGCAGCCCAGCGCGGCCATGTGGGCGCGGATCTGGTTGCGCCTGCCGGTCTCGAGCCGGCAGCGGACCAGCGTGCACCGCCCGCGCCGTTCGAGCGTCTCGTAGCCGGTGACCGCCCGTACGCCGCCGCTCCTGACCACGCGCGTGATCCCGTCGTCGTCCTCCCGCAGCAAGGAGTCGACGCGGCCAGCCGCCGGTGACGGCGCCGACGCGAGCAATGCCATGTACTCGCGCACGATCACGTGTTCGCGGAACAGTGCCTCCATCGCTGCCTTGGCCGGCTGCGTCAGCGCGAACGCGAGCGCCCCGGTGGTGTCCTCGTCGAGCCGGTGCACGGCATGGACCGCCTGGCCGAGCTGCGTGCCGAGCAGGTCGCCGACCGTCGGCCCCGAACGCGATGGGGCCGGCACCACCAGCACGCCCGCGGGCTTGTCGACGATCACCAGGTGCTCGTCGCGATGAACGATCGTCACCGTGACCATCGTCCGGACGATACGTCGCCCAGGTCGACGGTCGAGCGCCTACTGCAGGCGCAACTGGTACTGCTGGATCTTGCGGTAGAGGGTCGCGCGCCCGATGCCGAGCAGCTGCGCGGCGCGGCGAACGTTGCCCTTCGTCGCCGCCAGCGCGCGGGTCAGCATGCGCTGTTCCTCCTGCTCGAACGGCAGGATCGACTCCTCGGTGACCTCGTCGCTCTCGGCCACCGGCCTGCTGCCCTGCGGGGTCCGCGCGGCCGGCGCGGCGCAAGGCGCTACCGGCACGGCCAGGTGTTCGCGGTCGATCGTGTTGCCACCGGCGGCGAGCTGTGCGCGCCGCAGCACGGCCTCCAGCTGCGCGACGTTGCCCGGCCAGGTCATGTTCTCCAGCATCGCCATCGCGGCCGGCGTCAGCGTGGTCGGCCGGCCCGGCTCGACGGTGCCTTCCAGGATCGATTGCGCCAGCAGCGCCAGGTCGCCGGAACGCTCGCGCAGCGCGGGCACGACGATCGGGAAGGTGTGCAGGCGGTAGTAGAGATCCTCGCGGAACGCGCCGCGGGCGACCAGTTCGGGCAGATGGGCCGAGGTCGTGGCGATGATCCGCGGCGCACTCTCGGTCGCCGCCGACCGTTCCTTGAGATGGCGGACGAGTACGGCCTGGGCCGCGTTCGGCAGGCGGTCGATCTGTTCGCAGACGATGCTCGAGCCCTGGGCTTCGGCGAGGCATCGAGCCATCGACTCGGCGGTGGCGGTTTCGCAGTCGATGCTGGCCAGGGGTCGCGACGACCTCCGGCTCTTGCAGTGCACCATGCGGGCGGCGAGCGACTTGCCGGAACCGGGCGGGCCTTCGACCAGCACGGTTGCGTTGCAGTCGGCGGCGCGCGAGACGGCGGTGGCCAGGCGGCGCATCGCCGGACTCTGGCCGACCATCGCGCTGCCGGTGCGGATGCCGTCGATCAGCCGCTCCAGCTCGCGGCAGCGGGTGTTGCAGCGGCTCAGCGCGTTGGCCATCGCCAGCAGCGAATCGAGCGAATGTTCGAGCGCGGAGACGGCGATGACCGGCAGATCACCGGCGACCGGCGCGTTGGACTCGCCCAATACCAGCACCTGGGCTGCCACGTCGCGGGGCAGACCACCCACCAGCTCGGCATCGCAGAGCAGCAGGTCGAACAGCGTGTCGGCGGCGCGGGTGGCGAACGCCGCCCAGTCCGGACACTCGAGGGTCTCGTGGCCACCGTTGGCGCGCAGCGGCGCCAGCAGCGATCCGGCATGGCGCGAGACGAGGGCGACACGCGCGGGTTCGGACCCCGCCCAGGCTCTCCCGATCAATGCAGTAGTCATGCCGTTCCGGCTGCTGGATCGGCATTCCATCTGGCACTGGTGAAAGCGAGCTGCACAACTCCCATCGCAACGCCGACCTGGGCCGGCGCGCGGCGGGAGGCCCGTGCGCGGCGAACGATCAGCCCTCGGTCAGCCGTCGCGCCAACTCGTCGAAGTCGATCGCAGCAACGTCTTCCCTGGCGATCGGAGCCATGCGCCGGAACTTCCGGTACTCATCGATGCTGGTCAGCTCGACATAGTCGCGCGCAGTCATCGTGCGCTTGTCCTCGGTGCGCGTGGCCGGGGCCTTGCCACCGGCGGTGCGATCGAGGGTCTGCTTGGCGCGGTGGCAGATCGACAGCGTGTTCTCGAGGTTGCTGCGGATCTTGGTCAGCCGTTCCTCGTTGGCGCCGGGCACATCCATGCTCTTGGTGATCTTGTTGATCGCCACCTCGAGCACGGCGATCAGGCAGTTCAGCTTGGTCGTCAGCCGTGCGCGGTACTCCGCGGATCCGAGTGCTTCGGGGAGCTTGGGAGTGTCGTTGTTCTCGGTGTCCATCGGCGGGTGTGGGATCCAGCGACGAATAGCACGCCGGATGCCAGGTCCGCGGTCTGCGACGCAGCGCCATGCCATCGGCGGTACGGCGCGCTGCTCAGACCAACGGATGAATGCCGTCGCGCGATTCCGACGTCGGAGTGTCGCGTTCCCAACACAGCGTCGCGCTGCCGCGATGGGCGGGGCGCAGTCCGCGATCAGTTGCTGGCGATGGCCTGCAGGTAGAGCCGGCGGGACAGAGCGTCGAGCCGGTGCAGTGCGCCGCTGCCGGCGACCTGGAAGAACACGCCGCCCTCCCAGAAGATCAGCACGCTCATCGCCGGATCGCGATAGCGACCGATCGTCTGTCCCTGGCCCTTTGCCGGGAGGCCATCGAAGATGTCAGGGGCATTGGGAGTCTGCGTCACGACGAACTGATCGATGCCGTCGGTGAAGCGCATCTCCAGCGTTTGGCGTCCATTGATGGGATCGTCGCGGACCTGGATCGAGTGGATCTGGTACTCACTGGCCACGCCGGTGTTGGGATCGATCAGCCCCGGCGGCTGCCCCATCGTGTTCTTCGCGGATTGGAAGTCGGCGTGACTGGTAACGCTGCTCGCCATCGCCGACAACGGCGCGACGTTCGTGACGAAGGTCAATACCTCGACCTCCGAGAGCAACCGCAGCCGGATGTCGAATTCGGCGGCGTAGAGCGGCACGTTGGTCTGGCCATCGACATCGATCACCCACATCGCCTTGTCGATCGAGTTGGGGAACACGACGGTGCGGCGCGCCATCCGGCCCGCCCGCACCACGGCGCCGAAGTCGTGGATCGTGTAGTTGCCCAACGCGCCGGAGAGATCCCGGATCCGGAACGAACCCTGGCTGAAGAACGCCTGCCCGAACCTGGCGTAGGTCTGCTGCCACTTCAGATGGGTTGGCGAACCGGGAAGGGCGCCTTCCACACCGACGAAGGTGATCGCGTGCATCGGCTCGTCGGTGCCGTTGGCGTCGACCTGCAACTGCTCGCGCACGGCCGCCAGGTTGCCTTGCTCGTCCCTGAAGCGTCGGACCTGGAGCGCCGTGAAGTCCTGGGTGCGGATGGCCTGTTCCAGGGCCGCGAAGGTCGTCGGCGGCGGCGGCGAGGACGGCGGCGGCGGTGGCGGTACGGAATCGGTCGCTTGTGCGCGCGCCAGTCCGGTCGCTGCAACCAGTATCAGTGCTGCACTACCGAGTGCACGGCAGGTCGCCCGGTTCAAAACCGTTCGACTCCGGAATGCACGGATGCGGGGCATGGCTTGGCAGCAGCGTAGCGAGGTATCAGAAGCGCGAAAGTGCCGACTGGCAGACGACTGGCAGAGGTTTGGACGGACGGAGCCTCATCGAAGTGCCCCATGGCGGACGATCGAGAGCTCGACGTCTGGCATGGTCGCCAGGTCGGTGAAGGTGATCGTCGGCGCTTCCTCGGTGGCGTTGGCGAGCAGCACCGCACCGCAAACGATGCCGGCAGCTGCCAGCAGCCCGAGCCAACGAACCCGGCGTACGCGGGCCGCGTCGCCGATGCCGATGTCGTGGAGGATCCGGTGCCGGAGCAGGGTCCACGCACCACCCGGTGGTGGCGAGGTGGCACCGGTGACCGCCGCCTCGACCACGGGCGAGTCCAGCAGGCCGTTCGGCCAGCCCTGATCCGCGACGGGCGGCCTGGCAGGGTTCGCCAGCCCGCCGGCGACCGCCCCGGCCGACGCATCGATGATGCGTTCGAGCACCCCATCGAGCATGGCTCGGGACGCGAGTGCAGCCGGTGGTTGCGGCGTGGTCGCCAGCGCTGCTGCGAAGCGCGAACGGAAGGCTGCGATGGGCGCGCAACGAGGGCACCCGGCGTGCGCGCCGTCGACAAGGCCAGCCGGATGTTCACCACCGGCACTGGCGCGCAGCCAGTTCCGGCATGCGAGCGGCAACGCCGGTTGCAACCCCGACCGCGAAGGTCGTTGGCGTTCGTTCATCCGACGCCTCCGACCGAATCAGGGGCCGCGGTGCTCGAGTCGAGGTGAGGGAACCGCGTTCGAACAACCGATTCGAGAGCGAGGTGGGCACGCGCGAGGCGTGACTTCACGGTTCCGAGCGACAACCCGAGCGTCGCGGCGAGTTCTTCGTAGGACATGTCTTCGAGGTAGCGCAGCGCCAGGATCGCTCGCAGCTTCGGGCTGAGCTGTGAGATCGCGGCCTGCACCTGGTCGCCGACTTCCTTGGTCTCCGCGCAGTCGCCAGGAGTCGGTGATTCGTCGACCACGTCCTGCGCGGTGTCGCTCGTCGACATCGGGCCCCACGCCGCGTCGCGCTTGCGCCGGTGATCGATGCTGCAGTTGACGACGATGCGGAAGAGCCAGGTGCTGAACAGCGAGCCGCCGCGAAAGCTGTGCAGCTTGCGGAACACCAGCGCGAAGCTCTCCTGCACGACATCGAGGGCATCCACTGCATTGCCCACGACCCGGAACGCAATGGCATAGACGCGTTCGCGGTATTGCGAGAACAACTGCTCGAACGCGGATTCGAACGATTCCGATTCAGGTCGTCGACAGGCGGCGACCAGGTCGGCATCGGGATCGCGCAGGAGCTCCACGAAGAATGGACGACCGCGGAGGGCTCCGAGGTTCCCTGGTTTTCCAGCCCTCGACGACCAAACCATGGGCCCCTTGCCTACTTGCGGCTTTCGACGTGGTACGGAGCCGCGGCCGACCGCACCGCCGCCCCGACGGTGATCAGTCGTTCCCGGTCACGCCACTGAGACCACCCGGAATGGTCAGCAACCAACCGATCGATTGTGGACAGCTGGGCGCGCACTCGACCTCGTTGCAGTCGTCGCAGAATGCGTTGTTGACCCTGTAGACGACACCACCCAGGCCGGACCCGACCTCCTCGAGGTCCAGCACGCAGACCCGATTGGACAGGCCGGATCCGTCTTGCACGGCCGAGATGCTCTGGGCCGCGAAATGGCGATCGTCGAACGGTACCAGGCTGACGATGGTGCCCTGCACGTCGAACAGCTTGACGACGGAACGCAGATGCCGGCCGCCCAGCACCGACTCGACGTGGAAGGAGCAGGGCAGCAACATCTGCAGGACGGCGGGCGACACCATCTGCGCGGAGATCATGATCCAGCTGCCCTCGGGTCCGGCGAAGCGCGTCCGGAACTGCACGCCGCCGAGCGCCAGGATGTCGATCGGAAGCTGCAGTCCGGGCAGGGCCGGCATTTCGAGCCACGCGTTGAAGCTCGTCATCGGCGTGCCCGGCTCGACGGTCCGCAGCAGCAGGTGCAGCCAGGTCGGCGCACCGGGAGATGCTGCCGAGGGGCCGGTGATGACCACGCGCATCTCCTGATCGGCCGGTACCGGGAAACCTGGATGCCGCGGCGCGCCGCGTTGCACGACCTCGACGAAGTCCGGGATCGTGTCGCCATCGGTGTCGCCGCTGGCGGCGCTCGTCAGCACGGCCCACTCGACACAGTCGGGCAGGAAGTCGTCGTCGGTGTCAGCCAACGGGTCGGGCTCCGTGCACGCCTGGACCCGGCACGGCGAGGTGCTCCAGGTCAGGCCGACGGCAACGCCGACGGCGATCAGCGAGAGGACGAACCTGGCGAACATGCAGGCGGTTTGGGGAACCCTGGCTACTAGACCGACTCGGCGAGGGGGTTGCGGGTCGGCGCACACGATATTCAACCAGCAGGGTTGCCGGGCGGCAACCCGTTCCTTGGCGTGGCCCGCCTGGCCAGGGACACCAGCGCCGCGTTGAGTTTCGGTGCAAGCCTCGATAAGACCGGGCCGAAATGCGCCCGTAGCTCAGTTGGATAGAGCGACGGCCTCCGAAGCCGTAGGTCAGAGGTTCGACCCCTCTCGGGCGTGCCAATGCGGGTGCCGAGTGCATCCCGCGGCGGCACCAGGAGCCATACGCGCCGGCTCTGGGCAGACTTGGAACGATCGACCCCGCGAACATCGTCCAACCGTGGCTCTCGAGTATCGCATCGACGCGGGCCAACCTGCCCGGCGCGAACTTCCCGTGCGGCTGACCGCCCGCGTCCAGGAACTGCCCGGGGCATCGCCAGGTGGTGCCCGGCTGGTCGAATTGTTCCTGCCGACCTGGACGCCTGGCAGCTACCTGCAGCGTGAGTTTTCCCGCCATCTGTCGCGGGTGGTGGCGGAGGACGCCGACGCGGGCCGACCCCTGCCCTGCCGGAAGACCACCAAGAACCGGGTGGCCGTCGAACTCGATCCCGGCACGAAGCGCGTGTGCATCAGCTACTTCGTCTACGCCCACGAACTCAGCGTGCGGACCGCAGACGCAACGGCCGAGCACGCGTTCTGGAACCACGCGTGCCTGCTGTTGTGGCCGGTTGGTGGCGACCATCTCGCTGCCCAGATCGAAGTCGTGTTCCCGCACGCGTGGCAGTTGGCGTGCTCGCTGCCACAGCACGCCGGGCCGGCTCGTGTCGACGGGCTGCGTTCCGTGGTGTTGGCCGCGCGGAACCTCGCCGAAGCGTGCGACGCACCCTGCCTCGTCGGGACGTTCGAGCGCCGGGAGTGGACCATCGGTGGGGTGGTGCACGCGATCGCGCTCGACGGTCTCGCCGGCACCGTCGCTCCAGCCAGCCTCACCAGCGATCTCGGCGCCATCGTCGAACAGGCGGCAGCCGTGTTCGGCGGTGGTTTGCCGTATGCGAGCTACCTGTTCCTGACACTGTTCGCTGCGGAGGGGCACGGCGGACTCGAGCATGGCGAATCGTCGACGCTGCTCGTCAACCGGACCGCGTTCTCGACGCCCAAGGGCTACCGCGAGTTCCTGTCGCTGGCGGCGCACGAGCTGTTCCACGCCTGGAACGTGAAGCGCCTCCGTCCCGCCGAGTTCTGGCAGTACGACTACGAAGCCGAGAACTACACCGAGTTCCTGTGGTTGATCGAAGGCTGGACCGCGTACTACGACGACCTGCTGTGCGTGCGAGCCGGCCTGGCGACGCGCGCGGACTACCTCGGTGCCGTCGCGACCAACGTCAGCACGATGCTCGGGGCCCCGGGGCGTCTGCGCCTGAGCCTGCGGGAGTCGAGCTTCGACGCGTGGATCCGCCTCTACCGGCCCGACGAGAACACGCGCAACTCGTCGCAGAACTACTACGGCAACGGCGCGGTCGCCGCGATGTGCCTGGACCTGTGGATCCGGCGCGAGTCGCGCGGCGAGAAATGCCTCGACCACGTGCTCGCCGGATTGTGGCGCACGACGTTCGGCCGCGGTCGCGGCTACGTGCTGGCGGACGTCGAACAGGCGCTGGATGCCGTCGCAGGCGCGGCGGCCGTGCGGTTCCTGCACGAACTGATCGACGATCGGTTGGAGCCGCCGCTCGAGACGTTGCTCGCGGCGTTCGCACTGCGCATGCAGTGGCGCGAGCAGGACCGGCCCTGGCTGGGACTGCAGTTCGAGACCGGCAGCACCGCGGTGGCGTCGGTGGTGGCCGGTTCGCCGGCCGCCGACGGCGGAATCCACCCCGGTGACGAGATCCTCGCCCTGCAAGGTCTGCGGGTCGATGCCGGCCGCTGGGCTGACGTGCTGGCGGCCGCCGGCAAGGGCGGTGGTCCGATCGACGTGTTGCTGAGTCGGCGCGGTGTGATCGCGACCTGCCGCGTGCAACCGCGGGCATCGCCCGGCACGTTGGCGATCGAGGTCGATCCCGCGGCCGATGCACCCGCGAAGGCGCTGCTCGATGCGTGGGTTCCTGACCGGAAGGCGACCGGTGCGAAACCGCTGATCACCGGTTGACTGGAAGGCGGTGTGCGGCGCGGCCTACAACCGGCTGTGCGAGCCGTCGCAGAACGGCTTGTTGTTCGAGGTGCCGCACGCGCACCAGACCACGGTGCAGGGCTTGTCGAGCACGACCTTGATGGGCACCTGGCTGCTGCCGCGATGGGTGCCGTCGCAGTACGGGTAGCTGGCGCTGTTGCCGCACGCGCACCATGCGTACTTGCCGGCCTCGCAGGCCGCGACGAACGGGCCCTTCTGGCGCCGTCCCGGTGGTGGTTGACCCGCGGGTGCATTCATCGTGCCTGCTCCGGCGCGCTGGCCGAATACCGGACGGTTACCGGAATCGCCGCACGACGCCGCGCACTACGCCACGCAACTGCACCCGCGACGTGAAGATCGGCGCCATGTCCGAGTTCGCCGGTTGCAGCCGGATCATGCCGTTGCGTTCGCGGTAGAAGCGCTTCAACGTCGCCTCCTCGTCGTCGAGGATGGCCACGACGATCTCGCCGTCGTTGGCGGTTTCCCGCTTCTCGACGACCACCAGATCGCCGTCGTCGATGTGGTCTTCGATCATCGACTTGCCCCGCACGCGCAGCAGGTAGACGCGGTCCCCGGTTGGCACCAGGTCGGTCAGCTTCACTTCCTCGCGCTCCTCGAGCGCCTCGATCGGTCGACCCGCGGCAATCGACCCGACCAACGGCAGCGACGGCACTGCCGGAACGGACTCGGCGTTCTCGTCAGCGTCCGGATCGAGCAGGATCGCCACCGCCCGCGCCTTGGCCTTGTCGCGGTGGATCGCTCCCTTCCGGCACAACTGGTTCAAGTGCTCGTGGATCGTGATCTTGCTGACCCCGAGCGCCTGCGCAGCCTCTTCGAGCGTCGGCGCGATTCCGTGGTCCCTGCGGTAGTCGCGGAAGTACCGGAGCACGCGGATCTGCTTTTCCGTAAGCATCAGGTCCATGGAGCCAACTCTGGGCGGATCGTCTGCCGGTTCGAGGTTTGTTCGTAACGAGCGCCGATGCTACCCGAACAACGCCAGAACAAGGAAGATGCCGATCATGGCGCATGCCCCAATCGGCTCCAGCTTCGAGCCGGTGGTGGCAACTCCTGCGCCAGACGGCGCCAGCGCCATGGTCCGACGGGCGCGAGGATCCTGCCCGGCAGCCAGTCCGTTGGTGCGGAGGCGCGTGGCCGGCCGGCATGCTGCCGAGGCTCGCTGGGGAACGAGGCCGACGAAACGAGTGGGCGAAGGCGCGAGCATCATGGGATACCTGTTCGGAAGATGTTCGTAATGAAGTTAGCAGAAAGTTAGGTATCAGTCCAGGTCGATGTTCATGAATTGTTAGTTTCGTCCCAGGCGCGGGCCAGCCCGCAACTTGGGCCACCGGCGAAATCCTGCGGTCGGATCTCGGTTCCCTGGCCTGGATGCACCGCCGAACCCATCCGCTGAAGCTCGTGATGTTCCGACCGACGGACAACCTGCGCGCCGAGCACGACGTCCTACGAGCCGGCACCGCAGTCCTCGCCGCGATCGGCCGCGCGGTCGGTTCTGGTCACCCCCTGCCGGTCCGCGACAGCGCCACGATCATCCGCTTCCTGCGCGAGTTCGTCGTCGGCGTGCACTTCCACAAGGAAGGCACCTGGGTGCTGCCAGCCCTTGCCGTGCACGGCGACGAGCGCACCGCCGAACTGGTCGGGCGACAGCTGCGCCGCCAGGAAGAGGTCGTCGAGCTGATCCACACGCTGATGCTGTTCTGGGAGCCGACCTCGGCGCTGTCCGCCGCCGAACGCGCCGGTTTCGCCGAGACCGTCGGCGCGATCGCGAGCCGCCTGCAGCAGATGTGCACGGCCGAGGAGGCGCAGCTGTTCGCCATGTGCGAAGCGAAGGTGCCCGCCGACGATCGCCTCGAGTGGCGCGAGCAGTTCGCGCGGCTCGAACGCGAGCGCGGTGGCTGCGATCGATGGTTGCCGCGGCTGCAGGCGCTGGCCGCGAAGTGGCACGGCGCTGCGTGATGCCCCGCGCGGCGTAGCGCTGCGGCGGCACGATGGCGCGAGTGGACAGCCGGCGGCGAGCCCGCTATCCCTGCGACCGTGCCCACGACCTTCGACCCCGCCCGCGCCAAGGCGCGCCTGCTCCAACTCGTCCGCGAACGCGCCTACAAGGACGGCATCGACATCGTGCTGGCGTCCGGCAAGCGCTCGACGTTCTACATCAACGGCAAGAAGGTCAGCCTGCACCCGGAAGGCCTGTGGCTGATCGCGAAGCTGCTGCTCGACAAGCTGAAGAAGTACCCGGGCATCACCGCCGTTGGCGGCCTCACGATCGGCGCCGACCCGCTCGCCAGCGCGGTCGCCGCTCTCAGCTTCGAGACCGGCCAGAACTACAAGGCGTTCCTGGTGCGCAAGGAAGCGAAGGGCCACGGCACCGGCAGCCTGATCGAAGGCGACCTCGACAAGGGTGAGAAGGTAGCGATCCTCGAGGACACGGTGACCACTGGCGGCTCCGCGAAGAAGGCGATCGACGCGGTGCTCGCGGCGGGGGCAGTGCCGGTCGTTGTGATGGCGATCGCCGACCGCGAGGACCCCGACGCCGACGCGTTCCGCAAGCAATGGAAGGTCGACTGCCTGCTGACGCTGAGCGAGATCCGGAAGGGCTGAACGTGCGCGCCGTCGCGATCGTCCCGGCCGCCGGCGTGGGCGAACGCATGGGCGGCGACAAGGCGCTGCTCGATCTCGCGGGAACGACGGCGATCGAGCGCGTGGTGGCGACGTGCCGTGCAGGCGGCGTCGATGAAGTGCTGGTGGTGCGACGGGAAGGGGCGGCGGCGTTGCCTGCGAACCTCGCGGCGACTCTGGTCGTCGTGCCGCCCGGCGGCGAGATGGCGGACAGCCTGCGCGCCGCGAACGCGCGCCTCGGGGCTGCCACCGGCGCCGTCGTCGTGTTCCCCGTCGACCACGCGCTGGTAGAGGCCGAGACGGTACTGGCGCTGCTCGCCACCTTGCAGCGGCCCGGTGTCGGCATCGCGCTGCCGCTGTTCCGCGACCGGCCAGGCCACCCGATCGCGATGAAGCGCGACGTGTACGCCGAGATCGCCACATCCGGTGCCGTGCTGCGCGCCGTCGTGAAGAAGGACAGCTCCCGCGTGCGCACGGTGCCGTCGGCGAATCCGTGGGTGCACGCCGACCTCGACCACCCCGAAGACCACCGCGCCGCGGTCTGCGCGCTGCACGGCGAGCCGTGGAGCACGGTGGCGCAGATGTTCCGGCATCGCAGCCGCCGCGCGTATCGCTCCGACCCGATCCCGCAGGCGCAGCTCGAGCGCCTGGTCGATGCCGCGCGGCACGCGTCGACGTCGAGCTTCATCCAGGCCTACAGCGTGGTCGTCGTGCGTGACGCCGCGATCAAGGGCGAATGCGCGCGGCTCTGCGCCGGCCAGTCGCACATCGCCCAGGCGCCGGTGTTCGCGGCGATCTGCGCCGACCTGCACAAGCTGGCGGCGGCGTGCGGGCGGCACGGCACCCCGTTGCAGCACCAGAGCCTCGAGCTGTTCCTGCAGTCGACCGTCGACGCCGCGCTGCTCGGCCAGAACCTGCAGCTCGCCGCCGAAGCCGAGGGCCTCGGCGCCTGCATGATCGGCGCCGCGCGCAACCATCCCATCGAACTGGCCGCGCTGCTCGGCCTGCCGCCGCACGCGTTCGTGCTGTTCGGGATGACGATCGGCGTGCCGGCGGACGACCCGGTGCCGCGCGGCCGCATGCCGCTGCCCGGCGTGCTGCACTTCGACCGTTACGACCCGACCCGCACCGACGCGGTGATCGCCGGCGCCGACGCGGCGATGCGCGAGTGGGCGCGGCGCACCAACGCCGAACGCGGCGGCTACCAGGGCCGGCCGGTCAACGAGACCAAGGGCTGGACCGAACGCATGGCCGCCGCCTTCGGCGCCGACAGCTCCTACGTGCGCGCCCGGCGCACGCTGCGCGACGAACTGCGGCGGCTCGGCTTCGGCCTCGAGTGACGCGCTGCCGCCGCGGCGATCGCCGGCGTGAACGCTACGCGCCGTGTTCGGCTGTTCACCTGCCGTCCGGAGGCGCGGAGTCGTGCGGCAACCAACCCGCGGGCAGCTTCGCTGCCGTCCACGGGAGCGGTGCTGCGGCCCCGGTGAAGGCGCCGTCGCCATTGGCATGCACGAACACCTCGCCGCGCTGGTCGACGAAGAAGGCCGGCCGCCCCGTCCACCCGTGGTGCACCGGCCACGCCAGGCAGCACCAACTGGTCTCGGCGCGGTCCGGGTCGATCGCGACTCCGCGCCCGGCCTCGCCGTCGGCGTGCTCCGTCACCCAGTTGCCCGCCTTGTCGCGCAGGTAGATCCGGAACAAGTAGCCACCGCGCATCACACGCGACTCGCGGACCTGGAACGCACTCGACAGCACAGGCGGTTCGATCCGTTGCGTGCCGACCGCGCCCGCCGCGTCGCTGCGCACGCGTGCGGTGCCGGTGAGTTCGCCGAAGAATCCGAACTCCCCCGCGCCATCGCCATCGGCGTCGATGACGCCGGCCGCCTGGCACTGCGCTTGCGCCGACGTGATGTTCTTCAGCGTCGCGAACGCAGCGCTCTCGTTCGCCTGCAGCCGTTCCGGGCGCTGGTCGGCGCGCGCCAGCGCGACGTGCAATTGGCCGTCGTGCGCGCGTACCGCCGCGACGGGAACGTCGAGCATTGTGCCAGCCAGGCCGACGCGCACGACCAGGTCGTCGGCCACCACCCCCGCGAGCGCGCCGCGCCCCTTCTCATCGACCTTCACCACGCCGACGGGCCAGGCCCCGGCGAGCGGCACGCCCTCTGGGAACCCCCGCAGCGCTGGCATGCCGGTGGCGCTCGCCACCCACACCTCGACGTGGTCCAGCGGCCTGCCGTCGTCGGTGGTCACGGTGACCACACATTGCGTGCGGGGCAGCGTCGACGCCGGCTGCCAGAACTCACCGTCCTCACCCATGCCGGCGCTGCGCTGCCGGTCTGCCCAGCGGCCTTCGCCGCCGCGGCCAAACGCCGCCGTCGGCTCGGGCGGATGCCCGGCGTCGTAGCGCTGCGCGCGGCCGTCGCAGAACAGCACCGCGCCGTCAGCGGCGACGAAGAATGCGCATTGCGATGCACCTGCGAGCGAGACCGGCACCACGTAGACGCCCCATCGCTCCGGATCGAGCCGGTCCGGCAGGTTGAATCCGAACGAGCGCAGGGCCTCGATCTTGCCGTCGGCGCCGACTCCGTGGACGAAGCGGCTCGTGTAGCCGCACATCGGGAAGCGACCGATCAGATCACGTGGGATGCGCGGGCCGCGCCCGGTCGCCACTGCGGCGTCGCGTTCCCGCACCAAGTCCTCGAGCACCGCCAGCGCGAACGCCGAGCGCGCGGACAGCGGCGACGCGGGCTTCGTCTCGCCGGCCGGGCGGCCCTGCGCCATGAGAACGGTGCCCATCGCCAACATCCCGAGCAACGCCTCGCGCAACGTGTGCATGCCATCGCCATCGACCGCCGCAGTGGCCCGACCTGAACGGCGATGGCGCCCGCGTCAGCGGTGCACGCCCGGCGCTTCCATGCCGGTCTTCTCGACCCACTCGACGTAGCTGCCGGGATACGCCTTCGCCGCCTTCCCGGCCGCACACTCGCTGACGTCGAGCACCCGATTGGCGAGGCCGCGCAGGAAGGTGCGGTCGTGCGACACGAACAGCATCGTGCCGTCGAAGTCCGACAGCGTCTGGACCAGCATCTCCTTGGTCAGCAGGTCGAGGTGGTTGGTCGGCTCGTCGAGCACCAGGAAGTTGGGCGGGTCGTACAGCATCAGGGCCAGCACCAGCCGCGACTTCTCGCCGCCGCTGAGGAACTTGATCAGCTTGTCCTGGTCGTCGCCGGAGAAGCCGAACGCGCCGAGCAGGTTGCGCTTGGCGCCGGTCGTCTCGAGGTGGAAGTTGCGATCGACCATCTCGTAGGCGGTCAGCTCCGGGTCGAGCAGGTCGAGTGCCTGCTGCGCGAAGTAGCCCATCTTGACGCTGCCGAGCTTCAGCGTGCCACCGTCGGGCTGCAGCTGGCCGGCGACCATCTTCAGCAGGGTCGTCTTACCGGAGCCGTTCTGGCCCATCACGCACCAGCGCTCGCCGCGCTTCACCTCGAAGTCGAGGCTCTTGTAGACCGACTTGCTGCCGTAGGCCTTCTTCACCCCGAACAGCTTGACGACGTCGTCGCCCGAACGCGGCGGCCGCTTGAACGCGAACGGCACCGCCTCGCGCTTCTTCGGCAGCTCGATCTTCTCGATCTTCTCGATCTTCTTCGCCTTGCTCTGCGCCTGCGCAGCCTTCGCGACGTGCGTGCCGAAGCGGTCGATGAAGCGCTGCATCTTGGCGATCATCGCCTGCTGCCGTTCGAACTGCGCCTCGAGCTGGCTCGCGCGCACCTTCTGCTCGCGCTCCATGTAGTCGTAGTCGCCCGTGTAGGAGACGAACTGGCCGTTGTCGATGTCGATGATGCGGTCGACGACGCGGTTCATGAAGTCGCGGTCGTGGCAGGTCATCAGCACCGCCGACTTGGTGCCTTGCAGGAACTGTTCGAGCCACAGGATCGACTCGATGTCGAGGTGGTTGGTCGGCTCGTCGAGCAGCAGCACGTCGAAGTTGCCGAGCAGCACCTTGGCCATGCCGACGCGCATCTTCCAGCCGCCCGACAACGCACCGACGTCGCCTTCGATCTGCTCGTCGTGGAAGCCGAGGCCGTGCATCACTTCCTTGGCGCGCGCTTCGAGTTCGTAGCCGCCGAGATCCTGGTACTGCGCCTGCACCTCGCCGTAGCGGGCGAGGATGCGGTCCATGTCGTCGGCCTTGTCCGGGTCGGCCATGTCGTGTTGCAACTGCTCCAGTTCGTGGTGCAGTTCACCGACCTTGCCGCTGCCGGCGATCGCTTCGTCGAGCACCGAGCGACCCTTCATCTCGTCGACTTCCTGGCGGAAGTAGCCGAGCGTCAGGCGCCGCGGCAGCGCGACCTCGCCGTCGTCGGGCTTCTCCTCGCCGACGATCAGCCGGAACACCGTCGACTTGCCGGCACCGTTCGGGCCGGTGAGGCCGACCTTCTCACCCGGGTTGAGCTGCAGCGAGGCGTCGACGAACAGGATCTGGTTGCCGTGCCGCTTGTTGATGCCGGTCAGCGTGATCATTCGGGGCGAACACCATAGCGAATGCTGCTCCGCGCGCAGCCCCCTTCACGCGATCCGCGATCAGCGGATCAGCACGTCGCCGTTGTGGGTGTCGACGACCAGACGGCCCTTGCCGTCGCCGATGCGGCACTTCAGCTTGCGCCGGCTCAGCGATGCATCGACCAGCTTGCTCGGCGGCGTCACGCGGCCGTTGTGGGTCGAGGCTTCGAGGCTGGTGCCGAGGCCCTCGGCGAGTTGCAGGTCGATGTCGCCGTTGTGCGAAGTCACCTCGCCATCGAGCGCGCCGTCGCCGGCGATGCGCAGCGTCACGTCGCCGTTGTGCGTGGTCGCGCTCAGGTTGCCGGTGCGCAGGGCGCCGCCGATGTCGCCGTTGTGGGTCTCGAGCTTCGCCGGGCCCTGCACGCCGTCGGCGACGATGTCGCCATTGTGCGATTCGAGCTGCACCGCCATGCGTTGCGGCACCTTCAGCGTGAACGAGAAGCTCGGCGAGCGGTTGAGCAGCTCGCCGGACGGGTACTTGCCGAAGATGCGCAACGTGCCGTCCTTGGTCTCCTGACCGACCTCCAGCAGGTGCAGGTTGGCGTCCGCCTCCTCCTGCGAGAAGCCGCGCACCGACAGCTCGGCGCGCAAGCCGATGTCGGTCGCCGCCGGGTCGCCGTTCACGGTGATGCCGCCGTTGTGGCTCTCGCACTGCAGGCGTTCGACTGCGGCGGCGGGCAGCGACAGCTCGACGACCTTGCTGGCCTTGTGGTTCGGGAACGCGCAGGCGGCGGCGAACGCGGACGCGACGATCAGCACGGAGTGGCGCATGGGGGGCGGCGATACGGCCGTCGGGGACGGAGATTCCGGATCAGGGCAGCGGGCGGGTGAAGTTGACGTTCAGGACCGGAACGCTGGCGCCGTTCTCGCGGGACAGGATCCGCTTCACGGTGGTGATGACGCTCTCGTCGCCGATCAGGATCCAGCCGTTGTTCGCGGTGCCATTGACCCAGAGCTGGACGTCGGCCCGGATCGAGTTGGCGCCGTTGTCCGTCGTCGTGGCGGCTGCTGCCAGTCCCGCCGCGATGTTCGCGAAGGCGCTGGCGGTGGCGACGAAGTCGGTCCCCGATTGCCCGCCAGCGACGCCCCACGGCACGTTGGGGGCCGTGCGGCGATTGGCCCAGGTGGCACCGCCGCCTGCTGCCGCCACTCCTTGGCCGCCGCCGACCGAAGTGCCCTCGACCCAGGTGACGAGCAGGCGCCGGAACGCGATCTGGCGGGCGCCGGTGTTGAGCGCCTGCGAGATGTTCAGATCGATCGAGGCGGAGTTGATGGTCGATCCGCTCGGGATCGAACCGACGTTGAACTGCAGCAGGCCGCGCCGTGACAATGCCGCCGGGCCCGCGCCGGCCAGGGTCAGACTGCCGGCCGTGCGCCCGACGAAGATCCCGGTGCCGGCGCCGTTGCTGAGGGCCGTCGCCTCCTGGTAGATCGTCGCGTCGGCACTCGGATTCAGCGTCGCGACTTCGGTGTCGGAGACGATCGTCAGGTTCTGCGTGGCGACCGCGGCGCCGGCGGGTCCGTCGACGATCAGGCGCACGACGAACGTGCGCGTCGACGCCGTGGTGTTGGGGAAGTTGCGGGCGACCGAGGACAGGGTCGAGGTCAGCGTTCCCGGATTCGCGACGGAGTCGAAGTCCCACGCGAAGCTGGTCGGGTTGCCAGGAGTGGTACTCGTGAAGGTGATGTTGGTCAGTTCGTAGGCCGAGGTGATCGTGTTGACGCCCACCGTCATCGTGAAGCTGGCGGCGAGCAGCGCCTGGACGAAGTCGGTCTTGGTCTCGGTCGACGTTCCGGCCTCGTTGGTGACGACGAGCCGGACCGTGAACCGCCCCGTGGTCGGGTAGAGGATCCCCGTCGGATTCTGCGCGGTCGAGTCGACGGTGCCGTCGTTGGTGAAGTCCCACGCCCAGCTCGTCGGCGACTGCGTCGAGGTGTCGGTGAAGCTCACCGAGAAGGGCGCGATGCCGATCGGGGCGACCGCATTGAAGTCGGCGTCCGGGGCGCTGACGACCAGGATCAGGTTGGTCGCGACACGCTCACCGCTGCTGCGCGAGTTGGTGGCGACGAGCCGCACCGTGAAGGTGCCCGGCGTCGTGTAGACGAAGGTCGGGTTCTGCTCGGTCGAGTCGACCGTGCCGTCGTTGGTGAAGTCCCACTGCCAGGCCGTCGGGTTGCCGGTCGAGCGATCGGTGAACGTGACCGACAGCGGGCCGGCGCCGCGCACCGGCGTCGCGGTGAAGTCGGCGAACACACCCGAGCTCTCGCTGAGGAACGACACCATCAAGTCCGTGCTGTCCGAGGTGCCGAGGTTGGTCGCCGCGGTCTGGTAGGCGACGATGCCGGCGGGGAACAGCGTGCTGTTGGCGAAGCTGCCGACGAACGCGCCGGTCGAGGCGCCGTTCGCATCGGCGGCCTCGGTCGCGGTCATGCTGAGCCGGAACGGCAGCACGTTGCCGCTGGCGAGCGGCGGCGTCTCGACCAGGAAGACGTCGGTCGCGCGGTTGCCGTCGCTGGTGCGCAGCACGTCGATGTTGTCGGCGGCGGATTGGAACGCCACCCGCGACCCGTCCGACGTGATGCACGCGCGCTGGGCGATGCCGTTGCCGAGCGCGTTGCCGCCGGCGGTCGACACGCGCTGGTTCAGCAGCGTCGTGAACCCGGTCGTACTGTCGAACAGGAACACGTTGGTTGCCGCGCCGACGGCGGGCGCCAGGTTGGTCATCGTCGACTCGAATGCGACCAGGAAACGATCGGCATCGCTGAGATGCACGGAAGCAGCGCTGCTGCTGCCGCCGGTGCCCTCGGCTCCAGTCGATGTGACGCTGCTGCGCACCTTCGTGAACGGGGTGGCGAGCGGGGCTCCGGCGGCGTCCGCGATGCGGGCGTGGAACACGTCGCGCGCCGCGTTGGTGTCGCCGTTGATCAGGTCACTCGCGGCGGAGTCGAATGCGATACCGCGGCCGTTCGACGACAGTGCCGGCTTCTCGCTCACACCATCGCCGGTCTGCGCGCCGGCCGCGGATTGGCTGACCAGCACCGTGTTGTTGATCGTCGTGCGCCGCACGAACACGTCCGCGGCGACGTTCGTATCGTTGATGCCCGCGACCAGGTCGGTCGCCAGCGATTGGAAGGCGACGATCTCACCGCTGCTGCCGCCGATCACCGGGTCGGTCGACGCGCCGTTGCCCGCAGTTGCCGGCGTGCTGTCGCGCGCGCTGGCCAGCGTCGTGCCGACCAGTACGAGGTTGAGCCCGCCGGCGAGCTGAGCGCCGGTGACCGGGTCCTGCTCGGCGCGCACCTCGACCGCGGCACGGAACACGTCGGCCACACCGTTGGCGTCGGTGCCGGCGATGTCGCCCGCGGTCGATTCGTAGACGACGAACAGCGTGCCGACCGGGTTGCTGCCGAACGCCGCCGCCGAACTCGTCGGGTTGAAGCCCGGATTGGCCACCCACACGACCTTCGGCTTGCCGGAGGCGCCGTTCGCGGCGTTGGTGGTGGCGTTGGCGCGGCTGACCAGCGTGAGGTCGCGCACCGCCGACGCCGCGCTGACCACGCGCCCGCTGGCGATCCAGTCCTGGATCTCGCGCAGGAACGTGACCGAACCGCCGGGCACCGTGTCCGCGGTGCCGTCGCGGTCCTCGGGTTCGTCGATGCCGTCGTGGTCGTCGTCGGCGATGCCGTTGCGGCCGCCGGCGGTCGGCAGGATCCCGGTGTCGAGCGCCCACAGCACGCGCGCATCGCTGACGAAGTGCTCGAGGTCACCGGTCGGGATGCGCGTCGCGCGATCGGCGAGCTGCGCCACCGTGTCCCGCCGCATGTCGAACGACGCCGCCGGCGCCTGCCACGTCGGGATCGGGAAGCTGGTCTGCGTGGTGTGACACTGCGTGCACGTCGCCGGGTCGTTGTTCGGGAACGTCGGCCCCGGCGGCGGCCCGGCGTGCGGCTGGCCAGTCGCCGCTGCGGAAACGAACGCGTTGGTGTCCGCCGCCTGCATGCTGTGGCAGGTCGTGCAGCGCGGGTGCCGGAACTTGCCGGCCAGCGACTGGCTGAACGCGCGCGTCTCGATCTCCTGCGCGCTGATCGCGGCGACGAACACGTCGCTCGCACTGTTCGTGTCGGTCGTCGCGTCGCGGCTCAACGCCGTGCCGTTGCCGTCGCCATTGTCGGCGCGCGCCGCGGTGGCGAACGCCAGCAGCACGACGTCGCGC
>JBASWX010000260.1:0-32502 GCA_049276695.1 Planctomycetota bacterium | reverse complement strand
GGGCAGCCTCGGCCGCGGCCTTCGCCTCGCCCAGCCGCGCGCCGTCCCTGCCCTTGCCTTGCGCCGACTCCGGTCGACCGCCGCCGCCGCCGCCGAGCAGCGTCGCGAGTTGCTTGACGACCTCACCGGCCTTCATGCGGCTGGTGAGCGTCGGACTCACCGCAACGGTGATCTGCACCTCGCCGTCGACGGCGCTGAACACGATGCCGACCATCGGGTCGAGCGCCTTCTGGGCCCGCTTCAGCAGTTCCTGGGCGTCCTTGCCGAGCAGGCCGGGCCGCTCGTAGACGACGGTGCGCACGCCGTCCTTGTCGGTGGCGGAGGCCCGCAGCTTCGCCAACTCGAGGTCCAGGTCCGGAGCCAGCGCCTTCTCCAGGTCCTTGCGCACCTTCTTCAGTTCGTCGGTGAGTTCCAGCACCCGCTCGGCGACCCTGGTGGCAGGGACCTTCAGGGCGTTCGCGACCTGCGCGAGCTGGCCGCGTTCCTGCCGCGCCAACTCGAGCGCGACGAGGCCGGTCACGGCTTCCAGCCGGCGGGTGCCGGCAGCAACCGCGGTTTCGGCGACGATCCGGAAGGCGCCGATGTTGCCGGTGTTCCGGACGTGCGTGCCGCCGCACAGCTCCTTGCTGAACTCGCCGACCTGCAGCGTGCGCACCTGCTCGCCGTACTTCTCGCCGAACAGCGCGACGAAGCCGGCGGCGCGGGCCTCGTCGAGCTTGCGCACGACGGCGCGCGCCTCGTTCGCCTGCAGCACCTGCGCGTTGACCAGATCCTCGACGCGCTGCAGCTGCTCGACAGTCGGCTTCTCGGGCTGCGTGTAATCGAAGCGCAGGCGTTCGGGCGCCACCTCGGAGCCGGCCTGGCTGACGTGCTCGCCGAGCACCTGCTTCAGCGCCGCGTGCAGCAGGTGGGTCGCGGTGTGGTTGCGTTCGGTGGCGCGCCGCGCCGACTCGTCGACCGCGAGTTCGACCGCAGCACCGACGGCCAGCTGCCCGCGCGTGATCACCGCCTGGTGCAGGTGGAAGCCGTCGAGACCGGTCGTCGTGGTGACCATCGCCTCCCCCGCCGGGCCGCGGATCGTGCCGCGGTCGCCGACCTGGCCGCCGCCCTGCGCGTAGAACGGCGTGCGGTCGGTCACCAGCAGCACCTTCACGCCCTCGGTCGCCTGCGGCAGCAACGCGTCGCCATCGCCGACGACGCCGACCAGCCTGGCCTTGGTCGTCAGTTCGCCGTAGCCGGTGAAGCTCGTCGCCGCGCACTTCGCATCGCGCAGCTTGACCGCGACGCTCGCCGTGAACACCGCGTCGGCGGTCGCCATCGCCGCGCGCGCGCGCTGCCGCTGTGCTTCCATCGCCGCCTCGAACGCGCGCTCGTCGAGCCGGTGACCACGTTCCTCCATCACCTTCTGGGTGATGTCGACCGGGAAGCCGAACGTGTCGTGCAGCGTGAACGCGAACTCGCCGCTGCCGGCGGTGCACGCCGGTGCGACCGGCTTCGTCGCGCGCCCCAGGAACTCGTCGAGCTTCGCCATGCCCTGGCGGTAGACGACCAGGAAGTTCTCTTCCTCGCCCTTGATGACCGCGCGGCACTGGCCGGCGTTGTCGCGAACCTCCGGGTACTGGTCCCCCATCAGCTTGCCGACGACGTCGACCAGTTCGAACAGGAACGGCTGGTGCAGCCCGAGCTCGTAGCCGTCGCGCGCGGCGCGCCGCAGGATCTTGCGCACGACGTAACCGCGGCCCTCGTTGCCCGGCAGCGCACCGTCGGCGATGCAGAAGGTGATCGCGCGGATGTGGTCGGCGACGCGCCGCATCCGGATGTCGCGGTTGTTGTCCTTGCCGTACGGCACGCCGGCGATGCGGGCGATGTGGTCGAGGTACGGCTTGAACAGCTCCGTCTCGAAGTTGTTCTTCGCCCCCTGCAGCACCGCGGCGATGCGCTCGAGCCCGAGCCCGACGTCGATGTTCTTCTGCGGCAGCGGCTTCAGCGTGCCGTCGCCCTGCCGGTCGAACTGCGTGAACACGCAATTGCCGACCTCGGTGAAGCGGTCGTCGGGCAGCGACTCGAGACCCTTCTTGTCGGGGTATGGTTGGCCGGGCTTGCTGTCGAAATAGATCTCGCTGCACGGCCCGCACGGACCGTTCGGGCCCTTGCTCGGCGCTTCCGCCGGCCAGAAGTTCTCCTTCTCACCGAAGCGGAACACCTTGTCGGGGCTCAGGCCGACGTGCTGCGTCCAGATCGCGAACGCCTCGTCGTCGTCGCGGTAGATCGTGACCACCATCTGCTCGGCCGGGATCCCGCACACGTCCTTGAAGAAGGACCAGATCCACTGGATGCACTCCTTCTTGAAGTAGTCGCCGAACGAGAAGTTGCCGAGCATCTCGAAGAACGTGTGGTGCCGCGCGGTGAACCCCACGTTGTCGAGGTCGGGCACGCGCAAGCACTTCTGCGCCGTCGCGATGCGCTTCCACGGCAGCGTGCCCTTGCCGAGGAACATGTCCTTGAACTGGTTCATGCCCGCACCCGTGAACAGCAGCGTCGGGTCGTTGGCGGGCACGAGCGAGTCCGAGGCCATGACCCGGTGGCCGTTCTGTTCGAAGAACTTCAGGTAGCGGGCGCGGATCTCGGCGGCGGTCAGCGGCTTCATGGCGTTCGGCATCCCGGACGGGATGCGGGGCGAAGGTTGTAGCGAACGGTTCCGCCGCCAGAAAGCAGCGGCTGCGATTGGCGCCCCGGCGCGGCGAGGCGGCACCGGCCCGCTACTGCAGCACGGTCAGCGCGACGTTGCTCGCGAGATAGCCGATCGGTCCCTGCGGCATCAGCACGACCTGGCACGCGACGAGGTAACCGGGGAACCCGAGCGGCACCGCGAACGCGCTGGTGGCCGAGCCATTGATCACGGACGAGTTGCCGATGATCCACTCGGCCTCCGGCAGATGGGCGGAGCAGCCGACCCAACCCGGCGGCAGCACCGGGACGCCGAGGGGATCGATCGCCAAGGCGAAGAATTCGATAGCGACGCACCAGGGGAAGTTCGACTTCGCCAGTTGGATCGACGACCCGCCGACTGGCGTGCCGAGGAACCCCACGGTCGGGTTGCCGACCTGGGTCGGGCAGCCGAGACCCCAGGTGCCGTTCTGCCCGGGCAACAGGTAGGCGACGACCAGCGACGGCCGCAGGCCCGTGCTCTCGCGCGAGTCGAGGCGCCGCGCCGACTGCAAGCCGATCTCGCTACTGCGCAGCAACCAGCCGAAGTTGCTGCCCGGTGCATCGAGCCAGGACTGCACATCCGCTGCCGCCTGGCGCGACAACAACGACGAGAACGCGCCGGCCTGCGGCATTGCTGCGACGAACGACGGCACCGTGGCGAAGTCACCCCCCGCGGAGTTCCAGGTCGTCGTGTTCCAGTACCGGTGCAGCCACGTCGCATCTCCGGGCGTCGCCGGTGCGCCGCTGCCGCCGCTGCCGGTGGCGACGCTGGTGCCCTCGCCCCAGGGCTGCAGCAGGCGATGCCCGGTCATCGGTTCTGCCGTTGCACTCGAGGCGCTGGCGACGTTCAGTTCGAGACGCGCCGCGAGGATCCTGGCTCCGGACGGCAGGCTCGCAGCGACATCGAAGCGCACGAGGCCGCGACGTACCAGGCCAGTGGCATTGACACCGACGAAGATGCCGGTGCCTGCGCCGTTGCTGAGGTCGCCTGCGGCCGACTGGTAGAGCGTGTTGTCGGCGCCGCACGGAATCGCCACGGTGGTCTGCGCCGCAAGCGGCACCGACGCGAGGGCGGCGAGCAAGAGCCGGCGAGGCAGGGCGGGCGATCGCATGCGATGAGGGTAGCCCGGCGCGGCGTCGCCGACAGGGGCGCCGTCGAGTTTGGCGTCGCGTCGGTTCGGGGCTAGTGGCCCGACATCTGATGGCCAGGCGCCTGCTGGCGCTGCGGCATCGCCGGAGCGGCGGCGGGGCGCGGTGCGGCCTTCGGTGCCCCGTCACCGGGCCTGACGTCAGCTCGGCCATCGGGCCTGACGGTCTCGCTCTTGCCGATCTCCGGCTTGCCGACCTCCACCTTGCTGCTGACGGCCGTGCCTTCGGAGGCGGCGACACCGTTGGCCGCCGCCTGCTTCCTGCCCAGGAACGCCAGCAGTCCGTCCTCGATCTCCTTGGCCAGCGCCGGGCTCTCCTTCAGCAGCTCGCGCGCCTTCTCGCGGCCCTGGCCCAGGCGCGTCTCGCCGTGGCTGATCCAGGTGCCGGAGCGCTTCAGGAAGTTGCTCTCGCAGCCGAGGTCGAGGATCTCGCCCAGCCGGTTGATGCCCTCGGCGAACAGGATGTCGAACTCGCACTTCTTGAACGGCGGCGCGACCTTGTTCTTGACCACCGTCGCCTTGGTGCGGGCGCCGATCGGTTCCTCGCCGTCCTTGATCTGGCCGATGCGCCGGATGTCGATGCGCACCGAGCTGTAGAACTTCAACGCGCGGCCGCCGGTCGTGGTCTCCGGGCTGCCGAACATCACGCCGATCTTCTCGCGGATCTGGTTGATGAAGATCAGCGTGGTCTTGGACTTCGCGGTCAGCGCCGTCAGCTTGCGCAGCGCCTGGCTCATCAAGCGCGCGTGCAGGCCCACGAAGCTGTCGCCCATCTCGCCCTCGATCTCGGCCCTCGGCACCAGCGCCGCCACCGAGTCGATCACGATCACGTCGACCGCGCCGGACTTGACCAGCGTCTCGCTGATGTCGAGCGCCTGCTCGCCGTTGTCAGGCTGGCTGATGAGCAGCGCGTCGAGGTCGACGCCGAGCCGCTTGGCGTACTGCGGATCGAGCGCGTGTTCGGCGTCGATGAACGCGCAGATGCCGCCCTGCTTCTGGGCGTTGGCGATCACGTGCAGGGTCAGCGTCGTCTTGCCCGACGACTCCGGCCCGAACACCTCGATGATGCGCCCGCGCGGCAGGCCCTTGCCGCCGATGCAGAGGTCGAGGCCGAGCGAGCCGGTGGAGATGCCTTCGATCGGCACCTCGACGCGGTCGCCCATGCGCATGATCGAGCCTGCGCCGTGGTCCTTCTGGATGGATGCGAGGGCGTCCAGCAGCGCCTCGCTCAACGGAGCCTTGGTCGGTTCGCCAGCCTTCGGTTTCATCGTCTGCCCTCCCTGGGCATGGGTCCTGATGTGGTTTCGGGGCACTCTAGCGCGACCCGAACAAAAGCCAAACACTTTGTCGGTCCATCTGCATAGTGCCCCGGACGGGCTGTCTGGTTACAGGTCGCGCCAAGAAACGCGGCGACGATGGCTCCAACGGTGCTCGCCCCCTCGGAGAACTGATGACTCGAGTGGGCCACCTACCGCCGGTGGGGCTCGCGACTCGAGCGGCGACCGAGCACTTGGGGTGCCTGGCGGGCCTGTCCACGCAAGTCACCACCCCTGAGGCGAGGCGTCCGGTGCAATTGACGGAAGCGCGTTGCAGCCACACCATTCCCGCGCCCCGCCGGCCGGCCACTCCGCCGGAGTCTCGCCCCCGCTCGTGAACTACCAGAACATCCTCTGCGCCGGCGACAGCCAGACCTTCGGCGCCCGTTCGTACGGCTGCTATCCGTTGTACCTGGCCCAATACCTGACGGCGCGCAGCACCTACGCCTGGCGGGCGATCAACCTGAGCACCAACGGCTTCACGGCGCGCGATCTATGGTTCCGGCTCGGCCTGGAGCTCGAACGCATCCAGGACACGCGGCAGGCCTGCCTGCTGATCGGCACCAACGACGTCGGCGAACGCAAGGACCCCGAACTGTTCGCGGAGTACTACCGCCAGATCCTGCGCGGCTTCTTCGTGCACCGCTACAAGGTCGTCTGGTGCGGCGAGATCCCGCCGATCCACGCCGACGGGCACGTCTACTTCGATCGCGGCACCCCGGAGCGCCGCGACACCCTCAACGCGCGCCTCGCCGGCGTCGTCGCCGAGTTCGCCGAAGCGCGCCTGGTCCGGTTCGAGGGCCTGGGCCGCGATTGCTACGAGGACCCGGTGCACTTCAACGAGGCCGGCAATCGCGCGGTCGCCGAGGCGTTCGCCCGGCAGATCCTCGCCCGTTGACCTCCCGATGTCCGCGCGCACTCCCCGCATCGGCATCGTGCTCGGCACGCGGCCGGAGGTGATCAAGAACTGGTCGATCGTCGACGCCCTGCGCCGGCGCTCTGTGCCGCACCACGTGCTGCACACCAACCAGCACGCTGACCACGCGATGAACGCTGGCATCTTCGCCGAGTTCGGCTACGCGCCGGACCGCGTGCTGGCGGGCGGCTACACGCTCGGGCGGGCGATCGACTGGGTGCGCGCGGCGATCGCGGAGCTCGGCCTGGATTGGATCCTCGTCAACGGCGACACCGCCGCCGCCGTCGCCGGCGCGCTGGCCGCGATCTACGGCGAGGCCCGCCTCGCGCACGTCGAGTCGGGGCTGCGCTCGTACGACCGGGAGATGCCCGAGGAACGCAACCGCATCATGGCCGACGCGGCCGCGCACCTGCTGCTGACCTACACCGAGCGCGAAGCGGCGCTGCTGCGGCAGCGGCCGGAGCTGCGCGGGCGCATCGTCACCGTCGGCAACACCACCGTCGACGTCGTCGCCACCTTCCCGGAACGGCTGGCGCGACCGCGGGCCGGCAAGTACGCGTACGTGACCCTGCACCGCAAGGAGCTGACCGACCGTCCCGCGGCGATGCGCTCGGCGTTCCGCGCACTCGCCGAACTCGCCGGCGACGTCGACGAAGTGGTGTTCCCGATGCACCCGCGCACTCGCGACGCGATGCGCCGCCACGACATCCCCGGCGCCATGCTCGGCGCGGTGCGAGTGCTGGAACCGATCGGCGGCTTCGACTCGCTCGCGCACATCCGCCACGCTGCGGTCGTGCTCACCGACAGCGGCTGCATCCAGGAGGAGGCGTGCCTGCTCGGCGTGCCGTGCGTGACCGTGCGCGAGAACACCGAGCGGGTCGCGACGGTCGAGATCGGCGCCAACGTGCTCAGCGGCCTCCGCACCGAGCGCATCGTCGCCTGTGCGCGCGAACAGCTCGCCCGCGCCGACGGCGACTGGCCGCAGATCTACGGCCCGCCGGGCGCCGGATCGCGCATCGTCGACGAGTTGCTCGCGGAGCACCGGGGCGGATGAGGATCGCGCTGCTGTCGTTCGAGTACCCGCCCGACACCGGCTTCGGCGGCATCGGCACCTACACGTGGTACCAGGCGCGGGCGCTGGCCCGGCTCGGCCACGACGTGCACGTGCTCGCCGGCGCCACCGAGCCGACCGGAACGCTGCGCCACAGCGAACACGACGGGGTGCGCGTGCACCGCTTCCGTGCCGGCGGCGCGCCGATGCGCATGCTCCAGTCGCTCGACGGCCCCCGCCTGTGGTGGACGAAGAACCGCCTCGGCAACGCGTGGTCGTTCCTGCGCGGCTTCGACCAGCTGCTCGAACGGCACGGCTTCGACGTCGTCGAGTTCCCCGAGTGCGGCGGCGAAGGTGCCTTGCTGGCGCCGCTGCGCGACGTGCCGGCGGTCGTCAAGTTCCACTCGCCGGCGCGGCTGATCATGGGCTGCTACGACGTGCGGGCCGAGGACATGCCGATCACGTCCTTGATCGAGCGCGTCGGCATCGAGCACGCCCGCGGTCACCTGTCCTGCTCGCGCTTCGCCGCCGACGAGATCCGGCGGGCGATGGGTTTCGCGCGGCCGATCGAGGTCGTCGCCAACGGCATCGACCTGTCGCTGTTCGACGCCGAGGAGCCGCTCGACGTCCGCGCGCACTATGGCTTGCCGAAGGACCGCCAGCTGGTGCTGTTCTGCGGCCGCATGGAGTCGCGCAAGGGCATCGAGGTGTGTCCGCCGATCGTCACCGCCGTGCTCGAACGCCACGACGCCGCCTTCGTGTTCGCCGGTGACGACCTGTTCGGTTTCGTCGAGCGGGAGTTCAAGCCCGCCCTCGCCGCGCGGTCGCTGCGCGGCAGCTGCCACTTCCTCGGCCGCATCCCGCTCGCGCACGCGCGCGCGCTGGCGCGCCAGAGCGACGTGTTCTTCATGCCGAGCCGCTGGGAGAACTGTCCCTACGCGTGCCTCGAGGCGATGGCCGCGTCGCGCGCGGTGCTGGCGGCGCGCAGCTCGGGCATCCCCGAACTGGTCGTCGACGGCGACAGCGGCCTGTTGGCGTCGCTCGACCGGCCGGACGAGTTCGTCCGCGGGCTGGAACGACTGCTGGGCGATCGCCCGCTGCGCGAACGCCTGGGTGCTGCGGCCCGGCGCCGCATCGAGGACCACTACACCGACGTCCGCATCGCGCACCGCACGGTCGACTGCTACCGGCGCCTGCTGCGCGATCCGGCGCGGCTGGCCCGGCCGGCGCCCGTGTGGCACGGGGAACTCGTCGAGGCGATCGCTGCGGTGTCCGCCCTGTTCGCCGCGGCGACGGCCGCCGACGCGGCGCCCGAACGCGGCCCGGCGCCGTAGGCAGTGGTGTGCCGCGGGCGACGCGACCTTCACCGGCCGGACTCGACTCGCGACAGTTCGGCGACGGCAGCGTTCCACCGCTGGAAGTCGCGCACTGCGGCATCGAAGGCCGGACTCTGGCGACGTTCGGCGTCGACAGCGGCGGTCTCCGCTGGTTCGAGCAGGCCTTCGGCGTAGAGCGTGAACAGGATGCGGGCCCGCCGCCGCGCGCTCCGGCGGAACCACTCGAGGCCGCCCCACAGGCAGCTGAACATGGCTCCGGTCATCACCAGGGACGACGGCTGCGCCGGGTGCGCCACCGACAACCCGATGCCGAGAGCCAGCATCGAGAGGCTGACCGGCATGAAGATCCGGTAGACGAGCAGCGACCGCTCGTTCTGCAGGTGCAGCAGCAACTGCGGCGCGGTCAGGCCGCGCGTCAGACGCCGCATCAGCCGCCACAGTCCCAAAGCACCGGCCCCGATCAGCAACGGCGCCATCCCGAGCCCGACCCACGGCGGCGCGCTGCCCATGGCGGTACCGACGCCGGCGATGATTCCGGTGCCGATCGCCGAGGCGCTGAACGCGAAGCCGATGAGGCGCCAGCCGGACACTGCCGACTGCATGCCGGGCAGCACGACGGGACGTTCGGTGGTCGTCATGGGCGCAGGCTCCGTTGCAGGCGCTCGATCGCCGCGTACTTGCGGGCTGCGACCGTGCCGAGCGAACAACCGAGGATCGTCGCGACCTCGCGGTAGCCGAGACCGTCGACGGTCGTCAGCAGCATCACTTCGCGCTGTTCGAACGGCAGCAGTGCCAGCGCTTCGGCGACGTCGGCAGCGACTCCGCTGCCAGGTGCGACCAACTCGAGCGCGGCGCCGGTGCTCGGGGCGCGCTTGCGGCGCAGGTCGATGCAGCGGTTGCGCGCCATCGCGAACAACACGACCTCGGGCCGCTCCGACAGGTCGATCCGGTCGCCCTGCTCCAGCAGTCTGGTGAACACGTCCTGCACCACCTCCTCGGCGTCGTGACCGTGGCGCAGCAGGTTGCTGCAGAAGCGCAGCAGGCGTAGTCGCCAGGTTGCGAAGGTCGATTCGATCACGCTGACCTGATCACGAACTGGCCGGCGAATTGTTCAGCCGGAACAGGATATCGGCACGGCAGCCGGCGGTGCCGGGGACCAGCAGCGATCGAGCGGCGACCTGGCCCGGGCCGATCGAGCCGCCGCGAACCCACGAGCCGCCGGCAGGCCCCAGTGGTGTCCGCCCGCTGCAGGCGCCACGATGCCCGCCGATGCTCCGATCTCCGGCCTCTGCTCCGCGCCATCCGCCGCTGGCGACGCCGTTCGCAGCGCTGCTGCTCGCCGCGTGCGGTTCCGATGCCAAGGTGCCCCCCGGCGAACCCGCCGGCATCGTCAGCGTGCCGCTGCGCGCCCCGACCGGCGGCGAGACGCCGCGCTTCCGGCTGGTGCCGCCGGCCGAGAGCGGGCTCGCGTTCACCAACGTGCTGAAGCCGGAACACACCGTGCAGTACCTCGCCAACGGTGCGGGCATGGCCGCCGGCGACTACGACGGCGACGGCCTCGTCGATCTCTACTTCGTCAGCCAGGACGGGCCCAACCAGCTGTTCCGGCAGACGGCGCCGCTGCGCTTCCAGAACGTCACCGCCGCCGCCGGCGATGTCGACGGTGGCGACGCCTGGGGAACGGGGGCTACCTTCGCGGACGTCGACGGCGACGGCGACCTCGACCTGTACGTCTGCAATCTCGAAGCGAAGAACCTGCTGTACGAGAACCAGGGCAACGGCACCTTCCGCGAGAACGCGGCGAAGTTCGGGCTCGACCTGGTCGCCGCGTCGACGATGGCGGCGTTCGCCGACTACGACGGCGACGGTGCGCTCGACCTCTACCTGCTGACCAACCGCGTGCTGACCGTCACGATGGCGCCCGGCTGGACCACGGCGTCGGCGCTGCTGCGCGACATGAAGTTGCCCGCGGACACGCGCCGCTCGTTCGCCGAGATGCTGCCGACGCTGCCCCAGCTGCAGCGGCTCGGCGACCTCGCGCAGTCCGGCGAGCTGGCGAGGGCCGGCGAGATCCCGCCCGAGCTGCGCGAACACTTCCTGCTGTTCCGCGGCCGGCAGTTCCAGACCGGCCAGCCGGACCGCCTGCTGCGGTCGGTCGGCGGCCGCTTCGTCGACGTCACCGCGAGCAGCGGCATCGCTGGCTACGGCATGGGCCTGTCGGCGACCTGGTGGGACTACGACGGCGACGGCCGTCCCGACCTCTACGTCGCCAACGACCTCGAGTCGCCGGACGTGCTGTACCACAACGAGGGCAACGGCACCTTCCGCGACGTGACCGCCGACGTCGTGCCGCACACCGCCTACTACGGCATGGGAGCCGACGCCGGCGACATCGACGGTGACGGGCACCTCGACTTCCTCGTCGGCGACATGAGCATGACGACGCACAAGAAGGCGAAGGTGCTGATGGGCGACATGAACGAGGAACGCGACGTGCTGATCTGGGCGCGGCCGCCGCAGTACATGCGCAACGCGCTGCTGCTCAACACCGGTCGCGGCCGGTTCCAGGAGGTCGCGGCACTCGCCGGCGCAGCGAGCACCGACTGGACCTGGAGCGTCCTGTTCGGCGACCTCGACAACGATGCGCGTCTCGATGCCTTCGTCACCAACGGCATCGCGCGCTTCGACATCGACCCGGACCTCGACCTGCGTGTGAAGGCGCTGCACGCCGAGCGGCGCGACCAGGCGGTGCTCGAGCTGATCCGCAACGTGCGCAAGGTGGCCGAGAAGAACCTGGCGCTGCGCAACAGCGGCGACCTGCAGTTCGTGAAGACGGGGAAGGACTGGGGCCTCGACCTCGAGTCGGTGACCCACGGCGCCTGCGTGGTCGACCTCGACGGCGACGGCGACCTCGACGTCGCGATCAACAACTGGAACGAGCCGGCGTCGGTGTACGAGAACCGCACCACCGATGGCCACGCGTTCACCGTGGTGCTGAAGGGCCAGCGTGGCGACCGCTTCGGCGTCGGCGCGCGCGTCACCGCGACCTTGGCCGACGGCACGACGATCGTGCGCGAGAACTGGCTGTCGCGCGGCTACCTGTCGGGCCAGGCGCCGGTGCTGCACTTCGGCCTCGGCAAGGCGAACAGTGCGAAGGAACTGCGGGTGCGGTGGCCGTCGGGCCACGTGCAGACGTTCGCCGAGGTCGCCGCCGGGCAGCGGCACGTGATCACCGAGCCCGCAGACTTCGAGCCGCCGCCGGCAGCGCGTGTCGACGACTATCGCGGCGCCGCGACGGTGCCCGTCCCGGCACCCGCGTTCCGCCACCAGGAGAACGAGTTCGACGAGTACGTGGACCAGCCGCTGCTGCCGGCCGGGGTGTCGAGGCTCGGCCCCGGCATGGCGGTCGGCGATGCCGACGGCGATGGCGACGACGATCTGTTCGTCGGCGGCGCGCGGGGCCAGGCCGGGGCCTTGTTCCTGGCGACGGCGAACGGTTGGCAGCAGCAGCCAGGTCCTTGGGAACAGGATGCCGCGTGCGAGGACATGGGCTGCCTGTGGCTCGACCACGACAGCGACGGCGACCTCGACCTGTTCGTCGCCAGCGGCGGTGCCGAGGGGAAGGCCGGCGATGCGACGTTGCGCGCACGCCTCTACCGCAATGATGGCAAGCTCGTCTTCGTCCGCGACGACAGCGTGCTGCCCGACGTGCGCGATTCCTCGGGCCACGCCGCCGCCGCCGACTTCGATCGCGACGGCGACCTCGACCTGTTCGTCGCCGGCCGCCTCGTTCCTGGTGCGTACCCCGACGCGCCGCCGAGCCGTCTCTATCGGAACGACGCCGGCAAGTTCGTCGATGCGACCAGGGAACTGGCGCCCGCGCTGCTGACCGCGGGCATGGTGACGAGTGCCTTGTTCACCGACGCCGACGGCGACGGCTGGCTCGACCTGCTGGTCGCCGCCCACTGGCAGCCGATCCGGCTGCTGCGCAACGACGGCGGCAAAGCGTTCGCCGACCACACTGCTGCGGCAGGCCTCGCCGCGCACACCGGCTGGTGGAACAGCCTGTGCGCGTGGGATTGCGACGCCGACGGCGACCTCGACTACGTCGCCGGCAACCAGGGCCTCAACAGCAAGTACAAGGCGAAGCCCGACCATCCCGCCCACCTGTACTTCGGCGACTTCGACGACAACGGCACGCGCGACCTGATCGAAGCGAAGTACGAAGGCGACAACCTGCTGCCGGTGCGCGGCCGCAGCTGCAGCAGCCAGGCGATGCCGGTGCTGGCCGAGAAGTTCCCGACCTACGACGCGTTCGCCAGTTCGCTGCTGAAGGACATCTACACCGAGAGCAAGCTCGCGGCGTGCGGCCACCTGCAGGCGACGACGCTGGCGAACAGCCTGCTGCGCAACGACGGCAAGGGCCACTTCACCGTCGAGGAGCTGCCGCGCCGCGCGCAGCTCGCGCCGCTGTTCGGCATGGTCGCGATCGGCGACCTGCTGCTCGGCGCCCAGAACAGCTTCGCACCCGAACCGGAGACCGGCCGCCACGACGGCGACACCGGTCTGGTGCTGCGCGCGACGGCGGCCGGGCTCGTCGTGGTGCCGCCCGCCGAGCACGGCCTCGTCGAGTTCGGCGACCACAAGTCGCTCGTGGTCACCCGGTCGACGGCGATCTTCGCGCGCAACGACGGGCCGCTGCACGCACACGCCCTGCCGCCGGCCCGCGCCGTCGCGTTGCCGGGATCGAAGGGCAATCCGCAGGCGATCGGCTCGCGGCTGCTCGTCACCACACCCGACGGCGCCACCCGCGCGGTCGAGGTGCATGCCGGTTCGGGCTACCTGACCCACACCGGACCGTGGCTGCCGGCGGACGCCAAGCGCGTCGTGCTGCGCGCCAGCGACGGTCGCGAGATCGAGATCAAGGCGGGACGCTGACCGCGCGCCCCGGCCGACGTCGCGCTGCACTCGCAACCGCAGCGGACACGTCGTGTCCGATCCGCCATCCGCCGAGCCACATTGGCGACGTCCTGCACCGGGGCGACGCCGGACGTGACGAGCTATGCTGCGCGCCGGGCCAGCGCAGGCGCTCGCCTGCGGCCCCGACCTCGACACGATCTCGTCCATCGGAGGCGACAACCATGACTACGCACCGGCTCTCCATGCTCCTGCCAAAGCCCCTCGCCGCGCCCCTGCTGTTCGGCGCCGCCTTCACGCTACCAACCGCCACGTTGCGCACCCAGGATCCGGTGACGCTGGGCGCCGCCGCGAACTACGCGTTGCTCGGGCTCGCGAACGGCAACGTCACCGTGAACTCGGGCACGAGCGTCGTGGGCGACTTCGGCTACAGCGCCGGGGTCACCAGCACGACCAACCAGAAGCTCGGCAACGACGGCCCGTGGACCGGGACCGCGTACGTGCACTCGCTGGTGGCGGCCTTCCAGGCGGCCGCGAACTTCCTGCCGTCGGGCGGCATCGTCACCAACGCCGCCGAGGACGCGCGCCTCGACCAGGCGAACGCCGACGCAATCGCGGCGTCGGCCTGGATCGCGGCCGAGCCGCCGACCGTGAACCTCGGCAACATCGTCGACCAGAGCGTGACCATCGGCAGCGTCGACGGCCTGCGCACGCTGCACATCGTCGAAGTGGCCAGCCTGCTGATGAACGGCGACGTGCTGCACCTGATCGGCGACGAGGCCGACGTGTTCGCGTTCAACGTGCTCGGCGACTTCCGCTTCTCGCAGAGCGAAGTCCGGCTCAGCGGCGGCGTCACCGCCGCACACGTGCTGTTCAACTTCCCACCGGGCGGCAACTACACGCGCAACGTGCTGGTCAACAAGGGCGCGACGATCTTCCGCGGCACGATGCTCGCGCCCGACCTGAACGGCTTCGAGCTCGAGTACCACAATCCGGCCTCGTTCACCGGCGCGATCGTCGCGCGCCGCATCCTCGTACACTCCGATTTCAACCTGCACCACGAGCCGTTCACCGGCATCGTCTGCACCGGGCCTTCGGCGTTCGCTAACCCCGCCTTCCCGGCGTGCAACTCGCCGCTGGACCCGGCCCTGACCGCGACACCGCCGGTGATCGGCTCGACGATGCTGCTGCAGGTCACCTCGCAACTGCCGAACGCGCTGCTGTTCGTGCTCGCCAGCTCGGGCGCCCCGACGCCGTTCCTGTTCCCCGGCTCGAACTGCACCGCGTGGGTCGACATCCTGAATTCGTGGGTCGCACACGTGTCGATGACCGACGCGAACGGCGGCTGGAACTCGGCGACGCCGGTGCCACTGACGTGCAGCAGTCTCGGCCGGTGGGACACGCTGCAGGCCGCGATCTACGACCCGGCGGTGCCCGGCCCGATTCCGTACCTCCCGATCTGGCCGAGCAACGCGGTGCACATCGCGATCGGCCTGCCGTAGGCCACCGCGCCGCGCTTCCGGCGCGCAGCATCGAGTCCCCAGTGCTGCTTGCTGCGCGGCGGGCTGGCGAGTTGCCGTCGTTCGGGCATGATCGTCGCGCCCCGTTGCCGCGCTCGCCCATGATGAACTGCATCCCGAACTGCTCGCCGGTCCGTTCCCTCGCCCTCGCCTTGCCGCTGCTCGCCACCGTCGCCGGCCTGCGCGCGCAGTGCACGTACTCGTGGCCAGCAGCACCGTTCGGCACCGGCGCCGACAGCGGCGTGTTCGCCGCTGCACTGCAGGCCAACGGCAACCTCGTGGTCGGCGGCAACTTCACCACCGTCGGCGGCACGGCCGCCAGCCGCATCGCGCAATGGAACGGCACCTCGTGGTCGGCCCTCGGCACCGGGATGAACGGCGACGTGCACGCGCTGCGCGTGCTCGCCAACGGCGACCTCGTCGCCGGCGGCGCGTTCACCACTGCGGGCGGCACCACCGTCAACTGCCTCGCGCGCTGGAACGGCTCGACCTGGTCGGCCTTCGCCAGCGGCGTCGACGCGCTGGCACCGTTTGGTTCGAGCGTGCAGGCGCTCGCGGTGCTACCGAACGGCGACCTGGTGATCGGCGGCAGCTTCGCCGCGGTCAGCGGCGTGCCCGCCGCCAACATCGCGCGCTGGAACGGGGTCGCGTGGTCGGCCTTCACCACCGGCACCAACGGTCCGGTGAAGGCGCTCGCGGTCACGCCCGGCGGCGGCATGTTCGTCGCCGGCTCGTTCACGACCGCCGGCGGCGTGCTGTGCAACAGCTTCGCCCGCTGGCAGACCGGCGCGTGGGCGGCCGCCGGCACTGTGCTCGGGCTGTTCGGCGCCGACTGCCTCGCGGTGATGCCCAACAACGACATCGTGGTCGGCGGCTCGTTCCTGACCGCCGGCGGCGCTCCCGCCAACCGCATCGCTCGCTGGAACGGGGCCGCGTGGTCGACCTTCGGCACCGGCATGAACGCGGTGGTCACTGCGCTGTGCGCGCTGCCCAACGGCGACCTGGTCGCCGGCGGCCTGTTCACCAACGCCGGCGGCGGCGCCGCCAACCTGATCGCGCGCTGGAACGGTTCGGCGTGGTCGGCCTTCGGCAGCGGCGTCGATGCCGCCCCGCTCGAGCTGCTGCAGGACCTGTCGGGCGCCGTCGTCGTCGCCGGCAACTTCACCACCGCCGGCGGCAACGCCGCCAACCGCCTCGCCCGCATCACCAGTTCGTGCGCGCCGGGCGCTGCGAACCTCGGCAGCGGCTGCAGCGGCACCGGCGGGCTCAACGCACTGGCGATGACCTCGCCGGCGCTGGTCGGCTCGACGTTCCGCGCCACCGGCACCGGCATGCCGCCGCTCGGCCTCGTGCTCGCGGTCACCGGCTTCACCTCGACCAGCCTGCCGCTGAACTTCGTGCTGCCGCAGGCGCTGCCCGGCTGCACGCTCTACGCCAACCCCGACGTGATCGACGTGCTGGTGCCCGCCGCCGGCTCGGCGCAGTGGTCGCTCGCACTGGCGAACTCGCCGGCGCTGGTCGGCGTGGTCTTCTTCCACCAGTTCGTGCCGTTCGAACTCGACCTGCTGTTCAACATCACCGCGGTCACCGCCAGCAACGCGCTGCAGGTCACGGTCGGCACGTTCTAACCGTCGGCACGGCGCCGCCGCGCGTTCAGCTTCGCGACGAGCAGGCGCGCGGCAGCGTGGCCAGCTCGGGCCGCTCGTCGTGCGAAGGCGAGGGCCCGGGCCCGGTTCACCCGCACGCCGGTGCCGTGTAGATGGCAGAGCGCGAGGTTGTAGCGGGCACGTGCGTCGCCGCCCCGCGCCGCGCGGCGGTACCAGTGCACGGCGCGCACCTGGTCCTCGCGAACGCCGCGCCCGACGTGGAACGCGTAGCCGAGTTCGAGCGCCGCCTCCGCGCAGCCATGAGCCGCGGCGGAGCGGAACCACCGCAGGGCCTCGCGCACGTTCCGCCGCACGCCCAACCCGTCGCGGAAGCACATCCCGAGGTTGTACATCGCGACGACGTGCCCCAGCCCCACGGCGCGCATGTACATCGCCGCCGCCTTCGCTGGATCGCGAGGGGTGCCGCGACCGAAGTCGTACGCGACGCCCGTGTAGAACGCGCCGCGGTGGTTGCCGCCAGCCGCGGCGGCTCGCCACCACACCAACGCGCGCTGCCACTGCGGTCGCGCGCCGCGCCGGAACGCCAGGCGATAGCCGAGCCGGAACTGCGCCTCGGCGTCGCCCTTCCGCGCGAGGGCGCGCAGTGCCTTGGTCGTGATCATCGCGCCGTCAGTCGAGGCATCTGCGCCATCGTTCGGAGGAATCCTGCGCCACGTGTAACCGCTGGCGATTCGCGGGCACTGTAGCAGCGGGTGCACCGTGCACCCTTGGAGGAGACCCTGATGCTACGATCCCGGGCACGATGGCCCGTTCCACGGTCACTACCGCTGCGCAATTGCTCGCGATGGGCGACAAGTCGGCCGGCACCGAGCTGGTACGCGGGGAGATGCGCACGATGAGCCCCGCGAGCCATTGGCACGCGTGCGTGGGTGGTCGGATTGCCGGGGCACTGAGTGCGTTCGTGCGGGCTGGAGATCTGGGCGAGGTTTCCAGCAGCGAGCCTGGCTTCCTGCTGGCGACGGCCCCGGACACGGTGCTCGCACCTGACGTCGCGTTCGTGCGTTCCAAGCGGATCCCCGGGCAGTGGGGCGACGGCTACTTCCACGGTCCACCCGACATCGCGGTCGAGGTCCTGTCGCCCGGAGATCGCATGCCGGCCGTGCGCAGGAAGGTCGCGCTCTGGCTACGGCACGGTACGCGCAGCGTCTGGGTCGTGAATCCGAAGCGGCGCACGGTGACGGTGCATGGCGCCGACGGATCGGTGGCCTCGTTTGGCGGTGACGACGTTCTGACGGATGCGGTCTTGCCCGGATTCCGGGGCGTGGTCGACTCGCTGTTCCCGCCATCGGCCTGATTGCGCGGTCTCGCTGCCCGGGATGCGAGACCCACCCATGAGTCGACCACCAGTCACCACAACCGCCCAACTGCTGACACTGGACCGCTCGACGGCGCGCCACGAACTGGTGCGCGGGAAGCTGCGGACGATGCCGTTGAACGGCTGCTGGCACGGAGCGGTCGCCGCGCACCTCATCTGCTGCGTCTCGAGGTTCGTCCGCCGGCACCGTCTGGGTCAGTGCGTTGGCTCGTCCGGGTTCCGGCTGGCAAGCAACCCGGACACCGTGCTCGCTGCCGACTTCTCCTTCGTACGTGCCGAACGCGTGCCGAAGCGGCTGACGTGGGACTACTTCGCCGGGCCGCCCGACCTCGCGGCGGAGGTGTTGGAGCCCGACGAACCCATGGCGGTCGCTGACGACAGGGTGGCGATGTGGCTCGAGCACGGCACCCGCAGCGTGTGGGTCGTGCATCCGCGACTCGCGCTCGTCGCCGTGCACCCGGCTGAAGGTGCTGGCGCCGTGTTCGCCGGAAACGAGCAGCTCACGGACCCGGTCGTGCCGCGACTCCGCTTCCGCGTCAGCGAACTGTTCGCGTAGCCGGTCCGCTGCGGCGCGGCCACACCAGCGGGAAGTGCTCGCCGTCGACGAGCGCGCCGGTCGCCAGCAACGGCACGCCGCGCAGCAGCGGGGCCGAGCCGTCGGCGACGCGAACGTGCGGCCCCATGTAGTTGAAGACCGCGGCGCGGCGCCAGCGGTCGCTGCGGTTCGCGTCGCTGCCGTGCAGGGTGTGGCTGTGGTGGATCGTCGCTTGCCCGGCGCGCAGCGGCATCGGCACCGGGTTCCACTGCGCCCCTGGCGGCAACTGCGCGCGGATCGCCTCGAGCGGGGCGTCGAACGGCAGCTTCGGCAACAGGCCCCAGCGGTGGCTGCCCGGCACGAACTGCACGCAGCCGTTCGCCAGGTCGGCATCGTCGAGCAGCAGGTTCAACGTGATGTGGCTCGGCGGCGCCGTGCGCGTCCAGTACGAGTAGTCCTGGTGCCACGGCACCACGCCCGGATGGCGCGGCGGCTTGGCGAACACCTGGTCGTGCCAGAAGCGCAGCGCGTCGACGCGAAGCAGCTGCGCGCACGGCGCGGTGATGCGCGGATCGGCGATGAGCGCGCGCAAGCGCGGATGCACGAGCCAGCCGCCGAGGAAGTGGCACACCACCTCGCCGGGCCGTTCGGTGAACGCCTGCTCGACTTCGTACAGCCGCTCGCGGTGGCGATCGAGGTTGGCGATCACCTCGGCGACCGCGGCCCGCACTTCGGCCACCTCGTCCGGGGACAGCACGTCGATTGGGCCGACGAAGCCGTCGCGCTCGAAGGTGTGCTGCTGCGACTGGCTCAACGGGAACGGCGGCATCGCGAGTGGGCACCTCTACCACGAACGCCACATCGCCGCGCGCAGCAAGCCACGTCGCCGCCCTTCAACCCGGCGCACCGCTTCCCTATAACCTTCGCCCCGCCCCTCCGATCGCACCCTGCCGCATGGCCAGCACCCCCACCGGATTCCCCCGCCACGACAACTTCGCCTCCCGCCACCTCGGGCCGCGCGACGAGGAGCTGAGCCAGATCCTGGCGGCACTCGGCTGCAGTTCGCTCGACGACCTGACGGTGAAGGCGATCCCGGGTTCGATCCGCTGGCGCGGCGAGCTCGCCACCCCAAAGGCGAAGGGGGAACGCGAGGCGCTGGCCGAACTGACCGCGATGGCGGCGGAGAACAAGGTGCTGCGCAGCTACCTCGGCATGGGCTACCACGGCACCATCACGCCGGCGGTCATCCAGCGCAACATCCTCGAGAACCCCGGCTGGTACACCGCCTACACGCCGTACCAGGCCGAGATCTCGCAGGGCCGCATGGAGGCGCTGCTCAACTACCAGACGCTGGTGCTCGACCTGACCGGCCTGCAGGTCGCCAACAGTTCGCTGCTCGACGAAGCGACGGCGGCGGCCGAGGCGATGACGATGTGCCACCGCCTGCACGGCAACGACGGCGCCAACACGTTCTTCGTCGACCAGAACTGCCATCCGCAGACGATCGCGGTGGTGCGCCAACGCGCCGAACCGCTCGGCATCGAAGTGCAGGTCGGCGACCACCGGGCGGCGACGTTCGGCAAGAACCACTTCGGCGCCTTGATGCAGTACCCGGGCACCGATGGCCGCATCGACGACCTGACCACGACGATCGAACGCGTGCACGCCGCCGGCGCGTTCGCGACGGTCGCCGCCGACCTGCTGGCGCTGTGCGTGCTGAAGCCGCCGGCCGAGATGGGCGCCGACGTCGTGGTCGGCAACTCGCAGCGCTTCGGCGTGCCGCTCGGCTACGGCGGCCCGCACGCCGCGTTCATGGCGACCAGGAAGGAGTTCCAGCGCCAGCTGCCGGGCCGCATCGTCGGCGTCAGCATCGACGCGACCGGCAAGCCGGCGATGCGGCTGGCGCTCGGCACCCGAGAGCAGCACATCCGCCGCGAGAAGGCGACCTCGAACATCTGCACCGCGCAGGTGCTGCTGGCGGTGATGGCGAGCATGTATGCCGTCTACCACGGGCCCGAAGGGCTGCGCGCGATCGCTGAGCGGGTGCGGGCGCAGACTGCGTGCCTCGCCGCCGGCCTCGCGGCGTGCGGCCACCGCGTCCAGGACGGCGCGCGCTTCGACACCGTGCGTTGCTGGCCGAAGGACGGCGCTGCGAGTGCGATGCAGGCGGCGCTGAGCAAGGGCATCAACCTGCGCGACTTCGGCGACGGCAGCGTCGGCGTGTCGCTCGACGAGACGGTCGAGGTCGCCGACCTGCACGACCTGATCGCCGCGTTCGGCGGCAGCCCGCTGCAGTTGCGCACCGACCAGCAGGCGCCGTCGCTCGGTTCGCTGGCCCGGACGTCCGCGTACCTCACCCACCCGACGTTCCACCGCTACCGCGCCGAGCACGAACTGCTGCGCTACATCCACCGGCTGCAGGCGAAGGACCTGTCGCTGACGACGTCGATGATCCCGCTCGGCTCGTGCACGATGAAGCTGAACGCGACCACCGAGATGTACCCGGTGTCGCTCCCCGGCTTCGGCGCGATCCATCCGTTCGCGCCGCTCGACCAGGTGAAGGGCTACCAGCGCCTGTTCAGCAACCTGTCGGCGTGGCTGTGCGACATCACCGGCTTCGCCGCGTGTTCGCTGCAGCCCAACGCCGGCTCGCAGGGTGAGTACGCAGGCCTGTCGGTGATCCGGGCGCTGCACCGCAAGAACGGCCACGAGCAGCGCACGGTGTGCCTGATCCCGCAGAGCGCGCACGGCACCAACCCGGCGACGGCGTCGATGTGCGGCATGAGGGTCGTCGTGGTCGCCTGCGACGACGCCGGCAACATCGACCTCGCCGACCTGCAGAAGAAGGCCGCCGAGCACAGCCAGCACCTGGCGGCGCTGATGGTGACCTACCCGAGTACGCACGGCGTGTTCGAGGAGGCGATCAAGCAGATCTGCAAGGTCGTGCACGACCACGGCGGCCAGGTCTACATGGACGGCGCCAACATGAACGCGCAGGTCGGCCTGCTGCGGCCCGGCGACCTCGGCGCCGACGTCTGCCACCTCAACCTGCACAAGACCTTCTGCATCCCGCACGGCGGCGGCGGCCCGGGCATGGGCCCGATCTGCGTCGCCTCGCACCTGGCCCCGTTCCTGCCAGGCCACCCGGTGATCAAGACCGGCGGCTCCGCGGCGATCGGTCCGATCAGTGCCGCGCCGTGGGGCAGCGCGTCGATCCTGACCATCAGCTACGCCTACATCGCGATGATGGGCCCCGACGGGCTGCGGCGCGCGACGCAAGTCGCGATCGCGAACGCCAACTACGTCGCCCGGCGGCTGCAGGACCACTTCCCGGTGCTCTACACCGGGCAGAACGGCATGGTCGCGCACGAGTGCATCGTCGACGTGCGGCAGCTCAAGGCGACCAGCGGCGTCGAGGTCGGCGACATCGCCAAGCGGCTGATGGACTACGGCTTCCACGCCCCGACGATCAGCTTCCCGGTCGCCGGCACGATGATGATCGAGCCGACCGAGAGCGAGTCGAAGGCGGAGCTCGACCGCTTCTGCGACGCGCTGATCGCGATCCGCCAGGAGATCCGCGAGATCGAACAGGGCAAGCTCGACAAGTCGGACAACCCGCTGAAGAACGCGCCGCACACCGCGGCGATGGTCACCGCGGCCGACTGGCCGCACGGCTACTCGCGCGAACGCGCCGCGTTCCCGGCGCCGTGGACGAAGGAGCACAAGTTCTGGCCGCCGATCCGGCGGGTGAACGACGTGCACGGCGACCGCAACCTGGTCTGCGCCTGCCCGCCGATCGACGCCTACGCGTAGCGCTGCCTGCTACAGACGCGGGTCGACCGGCTCGCACTCCAGTGCCAGCACGCCGAGCACGCACTCGTGCACCCGCCGCAGCGGCTCGCGGCGCACGAACCGTTCGAGCGCCTCGAGGCCGAGCGCGAACTCGCGCATCGCCAGGCTGCGCTTGTTGGCGAGTCCACGTTTGCGCAGCCGTTCGAGGTGCTGCGGCGCGGTGTAGTTCGGGCCGTAGATGATGCGCAGGTACTCGCGGCCGCGGCACTTGATCGCCGGCTGCACGATGCGACGTCCGCGCGCCACGAAGTCGAACGGCTTCACGACCATGCCCTCGGTGCCAGCAGCGGTCAGTTCCTCCCACCACGCCACCGCGCGAGCGCAGTCATCGCCATCGGCGAGCTGCACCGTGCGCCATGGCGTCGCAACCAGCCAGCCGGGGTCCTGGGCTGCGAGTTCGGCAGCCTTCTGCATGTGGAACTCGTGCGTCGCGTCGGCGAACACCCGGCCCTCTGCTGCCAGCAGGTGGAACGGGGCCAGGCGGTAGTCGGCAAGGCCGGCCACCGGCCAGCAGTAACCACGGTACGCGGCGACGAACGCCTCGGCGTCGCCGTGGTGACGTGCGAGCAAGTCGTGCAACGCCGTCAGTTCGGGGTGACGCGCGGCGCCGGCCGCGACCGCTGCGGCCGCGCGGGCGAGGGACCCGACGGCCGCCGCGCCGACCGCTGCGTACTGCGTGCGCAGCAGTTCCTGGGCCTTCGCCGACCACGGCATCAGTTCGGCGTCGAGCACCACCCAGTCGGTGGCAAGCCGTTCCCACCAGCCGGCGGCGCTGACCGCGGCGCGCACGCGTTCCGCGAACGCGAGGCCGAGCTCACGCTCAGGGAAGAACGGCCGGCCGGTGCGGGTCAGGATCGCGCTCGCCGAACCGTCGACGACGCCGAACCGCCGGTGCGCGCTCGCGGCGTCGCGCGCGACCACCAGGATCGCCCGCGAACCCATGTGCTTCTGTTCGCACACGACCTTGGCGATGCCCTCGGCGTGGAAGTAGCCGAACGCCTCGTCCGGGTGCTCGAGCAGGTCGGCCCGCGCGGTGGTCTGCGGCGGCGACATCGTCGGCGGCAGATGGATCAGCCAGCGCGGATCGACCGCGAAGCGGCTGGCCGCTTCGAGGGCGGCGGCGCGTTCGTCGGCCTGCAGCACGATGTGCGGCAACAGGCGCGTGGTCAGGATCGCCTTGCCGGTGAAGTCGGCGACATCGAGCACGTCGTCGTGCTGCTGCTGCAGCGTGCGGTCGGCGACGGGCGCGGCGCTCGCGAGCGGACGCACCGGTTCGTACCAGGTCGCGTGCGCCGCCACCGACACCAGTTCCTTCTCGGGCCAACGCAGCGCAGTCAACGCCCCACCGAAGACACAGCCGGTGTCGATGCAGATCGTCTTGTTCAGCCACTCGGCAGTCGGCACCGGCGTATGGCCGTACACCACGCACGCGTCGCCGCGGTAGTCCTCGGCCCACGGATAGCGGACCGGCAGACCGAACTCGTCGATCTCACCGGTGGTGTCGCCGTAGAGCGCGAACGTGCGCACCGCTCCCGACGCGCGGCCCTGCATCGCCTGCCCCATGCCCGCATGGGCGACCACCAGCCGGCCACGGTCGAGCACCAGGTGGCTGACGAGATCGTCGAGGAACGCCGCCGCCGTCGTGCGCAGTTCCTGCTGCTCCGGTTCGGCCAGCGCCTCGATCTCGGCGAGCGTGCGCTCGAGCCCGTGCTTGCGTTGGACCTGGGTGCCTTGCAGCCACTTCAGCAGCTTGACGTCGTGGTTGCCCGGCACGCACAGCGCCGCACCGGCCCCGTGCATGCGCATGGCGAGGCGCAGCACGTCGACGTTCTTCGGGCCGCGATCGACCAGGTCGCCGAGGAACACGACCCGGCGCCCGGCCGGATGCCGCGGCACGCCGGACGCGTCGTCGCCGTAGCCGAGCTTGCCGAGCAGTGCGCGCAGTTCGTCGGCGCAGCCGTGAACGTCGCCGACGATGTCGAACGGGCCGTGGTCGTCGCGCCGGTCGGGCCACAGCGGCTGGCGCACGAACGCCGCCGCCGAGGCCTCGGCATCGGACTCGAACACGTAGACGTAGCGGAAGCCCTCGCGCCGGAGCGCCGCCTGCGGCCGGCCGCGAAACGACCGCCGCATGTCGCCGTGTTGGCCCCGCACGTAGCCGAACGAGTTCTCGCGCCCGGGCCGGCCGTCGTTGTGCGCAACGCAGGTCTTGACGTCGAGGTCGAAGACGATCGCCACCGGCACGACGTGGAACTCACGCGCCAGCCCGACCAGCGGCACCCGCGCCTCCGGCTGCACGTTCGTCGCGTCGACCACGGTCAGCAGTCCGGCCGCCAGCCGCTTGCGGGCGACGAAGTGCAGCGCCGCGAACGCGTCGGCGGTGGCGTCCTGCGCCGCTTCGTCGTCGCGCACCAGGCCGCGGAAGAAGTCGGACGACAGCACTTCGGTCGGCTTGAAGTGCGCGCGCGCGAACGTGCTCTTGCCGGCGCCGGACGGGCCGATCAGCACGACCAGCGACATCGCGGGCAGCACGGATGGCTCGCTCACGACGTGCCTCCGGTGCGCGTGAACACCGCCATCTGCGTCGCGGCGCCGAGTTCGGGGTCGACGTCGCCGACTGGCTGGAACTGCACGGTGCGCCCGTGCGCCCGCGCCGCGGCCTCCGCCCAGGCCGCGAACTGCCCGCGGGTCCATTCGAAGCGATGGTCCGCGTGACGGAAGCGGCCCGCCGGCAGGTCGGCGAAGCGAACGTTGTAGTCGGCGTTCGGCGTGGTCACGACCGTGACCCGGGCATCGACGTGCGCGAACAGGTTGCGCGTGAACAGATCGATACGGTCCGGCTCGAGGTGTTCGATCACCTCGATCGCCGTCGCGGCGTCCATGCCCGCCAGGCGCCGGTCGCGGTAGATCAGGCTGCCGTGCAGCAGCCCGATGCGGGCCTTCTGGCGTTCGTTCGCGCGCGCGAGGTCGAGCCGGTCGGCGGCACGCTCCAGCGCACTGGCGGCGACGTCGACGCCCACCACCTTGTCGTAGCGGCGGTCGCGCAGCAACGCCTCGAGCAGGCGGCCTTCGCCGCACCCGAGGTCCACCACCGTGCGCGTGCTGGCCGCCGCCAGGACTTCCAGCACCGCATCGGTGCGGCGCGCCGCCAGACTCAGCGGCCGTTCGAGCTTCGCCTCGGCGGTGCCGTGCTCGATGTCTTCGGCATCCGGATCCGCGTCGTCGACCAGGCGACTCAGCAGCAAGCGAGTGAGCCGCCGCTGGTGGCGCAGGTAGCGGGTGGCGATCTGGTCGCGTGCGGGATGGTCCGCGAGCCACTGCTGGGCGTGGCGCAGCAGCTTGTCGACCTCGTCGTCACCGACCCAGTAGTGCTTGTCGTCGTCGAGCACCGGCACCAGCACGTAGAGTTGCTGCAGCAGGCGCTGCAGGGTGCAGGTCACCGCCATCGCGACGTCGAACACCCGCGAGTCGCCCCAGGCCGGGAACGAGACGTCGAGCGGGCGCCGGTGCGCCGTCAACGTGTAGCCCAATGGCTCGAACAGGCCACGGAGCACGGCTTCGCCGCCGCGGCACGGCAGCCCGGTGATCTCGACCGACCACGGCAGAGAGGTGTCGGCGAGCTGCTGGCGTTCCTTGGAGCGCCCCGACATCGCGGTGCCGAAGGCATCGGACAGCACGACGCTGAGGAACGACGACGCGACGTAGGGCCGGTCGTTCACGTACGGTTCGAGCAGGAAGTCGCCGTGCCGCCGCCCGCGCACCAGCCCGATCGGGTCAACATCGAGCAGCACCGCGACCGTGCAGCGCTCCGCAGTGGCTTCCGGGTAGAAGACGACGGCGCGGCCGAATGCTTGTGTGAACTCGTGCACGCGCCCCGGGTTCTTGTGCAGCAGGTAGCCGAGGTCGGTGGCCGGCGGCGTGGTCGACGTGAGGCGCAGCAGCATGGGCGGCGCGGCACGGTAGGCGAAGGCGCAGCGCCGCGCGAGTTCGCGGACCCGCGGTTACCGCAGCCAGGTCTCGAGCGCGTTGGTGACGGCGAAGCCGTCGGGGTTCGCGGCGTCGATCACCAGCGCCTGACTCGTGAACGAAGCGCCGACCAATGCGGCGTTCACCGGAACGGCGATCGGCAGCGAGTAGCCGCCACTGCCCGGCTGACCGACGGTGCCACCGGTCGCGAACGCGAGCACGATGGGACCCACTGTCGGCCACACGGTGGCGCTGCCGAGCGGCACAGCGAACGGCGCGGCGAACGACAGCGCGAGCGCGCCGACGCTGCCGGGCAGCGCGTTCTCGACCCGCAGCGTCGTCGTGCTGCCTTGGAACGGCAGGCCGTCCGCAACGAGCCCCGGGGCCAAGCCGCCGGTGCCGGGCGTCGCCGCACCGAGCACGGTGGAACCGAGACCGGTGTAGGCGAGGTACTGCGCGGTCGGCGTACCTGGAAACCCCTGCAGCAGAAGGTGCACGTTGCGCCGCTCACCGGGCGCGAAGCCGCCGTTCACCGGCCCGCCGACCAGCTGCCACGACAGCCCCGCGTCGCGCGTGACGACGAGGCCGAGCAGGTCCCCCGGATAGAACCGCACGTAGGCGACGCCCGCGGCGACGGCCACTTCCGTCGACAGGTTGACGGGCGACGGCAGCTGCAGCGGGTTCGCCGACCAGGTCAGCCCGCTGTCCGTCGACACGCTGACGACGTAGGTGAGCGGCGTGCTCACCCCGCCGACGGCGACCACCAGCGGTCCCTCCTGTGCGAAGCGAGGGAAGGTCATGCCGGGAACGACGAGCGGCGACCAGGATGCGCCGCCGTTCGCCGAGCGCAGGCTCGTCGTGCCGCCGGACACCGCCACCAACACCAGCAGGTTGGTGCCGTCGCTGGCCGCGGTGTTGGTGTAGCCGCCCGGCATGCCGCCCGGCGCGACGACGCTCGGCGCCGCCAGCCACGTGGCGCCACCATCGATGGATCGCTGGTGCACCGTGCCGCTGCCGTTCCGGTTCCACAAGAGGTCGATGATGCTGCCGTTGCGGTGCCCGGACAGCGAGTTGCCGGACGTGAACGAAGTCGCGACGTCGAGCACCTGCTGGGGCAACCAGGTCGCACCGCCGTCGACGGAGCGCCGGCACCACATGTCGCCGCTGCTGCTGCGCAGCCAGGTCGCGACGACGTCGAGGCCGTCGGCGAGCAACGCGACCTGGCCGACGCCTTGCGTGCTGTAGGGCGAGTTGAAGAGCGGCGTGGCCGGCGACCAGGTCGTGCCGTGGTCCACCGAGCGCCAGTGCACCGGGCCGATGCCCTGGTCGTTGGCGAGCACGAGCAGGATGCCCGGCCCCGCCGCGGCGACGTCGATCGCGCCGCCCGAAGGATCCGCGCCGTAGTTGCCGAGCGGCACCTCCCGCACCGGCCACGTGCGTCCACCATCGCGCGAACGGGCGTGACGGATGGTCGCGTAGCTGAGCCCGAAGGCGTGCACGTCGTCGCCGTCGTGGACGAGCAGCGGTGGCCGCATCGACGTCGTTGGATTCAGCGCGGTGGCATGCGCCGGGATCTGCGCCAGCGCCCCTGAACCAACGACGAGCGCGACGGTCGCCGCGGGCAGGAACCGCATCACCATGGTCGCGCACGATACCACACCGGTTGGGGCGTCCGGCGGCGGGCAGCCGCTGGAACGGCGAGGCCCGCGCCCGCACAATCTTCGACCCGCTGCTGCGCAAGCGCGTTCGCGCCCGAACCGGCGCGACAACCCCATGACCGCGACCCCGACCCCACCCGCTCCTGCCTCGACTCCCGCCCCGCCGCCGCGACCGGTGGCTGAACGCGCGCCCGAGAGCGTGATCATCCGGCCGTGGCCGAAGGTCGTGTTCCTCTATCCGACCTTCATCCTGACGACGATCTTCTTCCTGCTGTCGTGGCTCGGCGTCGGCAAGGCCGACGGCCAGGTCGGCTCGCAGGTGCTCGGCAACACCTTCATGCTGGTGCTGCTGCTCAACCTGCTGGTGTTCTCGTTCGACTTCTCGCGCATCAAGTCGATCACGATCGTGATCTCGATCATCGCGATCGTGCTGGCGGTGCTGTGGATCGACACCAAGGCCGACATCACCGGCTACCTCGGCCGCCTGTTCGGCAGCATCGACATCCAGGCCAACACCTCGTTCTACGCGTTCCTGTCGGCGGGTCTCGGCTTCCTGCTGCTGCTGGTCTTCATCAACACCCGCTTCAACTACTACGAGGTCAACGCGCGCGAGATCCTGCACCACCACGGCTACCTCGGCGACATCCAGCGCTGGTCGACCGAGGGGCTGGAGATGAACAAGGAGATCGCCGACGTCGTCGAGTTCGTGCTGCTGCGCAGCGGGCGGCTGGTGTTCCGGCCGGCGACCAGCAAGCAGGCGATCGTGCTCGACAACGTCGCCAGCGTGAACCGCATCGAGCAGGAAGTGAACGACCTGCTGAGCGTCGTCGCGGTGCGCATGAACCAGAACCCGGGCCCCGGATAGCGCGTGACGATCCTGCTGGCGGTCGGCGACTGCTTCTCGGCGTTCCTGCTCGGACCGGTCGTGAAGGAGCTGCGGGCGCGCGGCGTCGCGTGCCGCGTGCTCGCCGTCGCCGCGCCGGAAGAGATGCGTGGGCTCGCCGGTGTGCTGGACGACCAGGCGAAGGTGCTGCCGGCTGCTACGCCGAAGGAAGCGCTCGACCACGCGCTCGCCGCCGTGCAGCCCGACGTCACCTGCGCAGTGACCCTCGGCGCGAGTAGCTTCTGTCACAAGCTCGCGAAGGTCGCTCACAAGCGCGGTGTACGCACGTTGCACCTCGATGCCGGCGTCCGCCCGTTCGGCGGACACGACGCGTCCGAACCCGTCGCACGCGAATACTGCGTCGCCGGTGACGCCGAGCGGCTGGCACTGGTCCGCGAGGGCAAGGACGCCGCGTCGATCACGGTCGTCGGGGACCTGGTAGCAACGAGTGTGGCGGACGCAGCCGTGCCCGCGTGCGAAACGCACGAGGGTCTTGCGATCGCGTTCGAACACATCCGGTACGCCGACTCCGACGCATACGGGCATTCTTCGTTCACGCTCCCATCGGCTTGGGCCCCACCGGGATGGCCTCGTGTCGCGGCTCCGCCGCACGATGCGACGCCAACGAGCTGGATCGCATACATCGCGGCCGCGAAGGTGCTCGTGACCGACAGCGTCGGTTGGCAGCGCGTTGCGGTCGCGGTAGGCACACCCTGCGTGGTGCTTCCCCGTTTCGGACTTTGGGCGCCCGGCGTCGCCGCGGGTTTGGTGACTGCGTCGGACGGCTACGATCCGACTACCGTGGCCGCGGCCACCGAGGCCGCAGTGCAGCGCATGTCGGCGCAGCCGCGAGCGACACCGGCCTGCCCAACGGGCGTCGCCAGTCGCCTCGCGGACGCGATGCTCGCCGAAGTGTCTGCTCGTACGATCTCGCTGCCGAGCGACGCCGACGCCAGCGGCCGCACGTTCACCAACGACGAGGCCGCGCTGGTGACGATGGTGTTGCAGCGCGGCACGCTGAACAGCACGCGCGGCACCATGGTCACGCAGTTCGAGCGGCGGTTCGCGCAGTGGCTCGGTCGCAAGCACGCGATCGCGTGTGCTTCGGGTTCGGCGGCGGTGCACTGCGCGCTGGCAGCGCTGGGGCTGCAGCCCGGCGACGAGGTGATCACGACGCCGATCACCGACATGGGTGCCTTGACGCCGATCCTGTACGAAGGCGCGGTGCCGGTGTTCGCCGACGTCGATCCGACGACGCTGAACGTCACTGCCGACACGGTGCGGGCCCAGCTCACCGACCGCACCCGCGCGATCGTCGTCACCCACCTGTTCGGCATGCCGTGCGATCTCGACGGCATCCTGGCGCTGGCCCGCGATCGCGGCCTGCCGCTGATCGAGGACGCGGCGCAGGCGTTCGGTGCCTGCTGGCGCGAGCACACGGTCGGCACCTACGGGGCGCTGGCGGCGTTCTCGCTGCAGCAGGGCAAGCACATCACGACCGGCGAAGGCGGCATCGTCGCGACCGACGACGAGGTGCTGGCGCGCCGCATGTTCCTGTTCGTCAACAAGGCGTGGGGTTACGGCGACAAGCAACCCGACCACTACTTCCCGGCGCTCAATTACCGGCTCACCGAACTGCAAGGCGCGGTCGCGCTGGCGCAACTGCCGAAGCTCGACGGCGTGGTCGCGGCGCGGCGCGAGGTCGCCGCCGGGCTGCGCCGGGAACTCGCCGACGTTGCGGGCCTGCACCTGCCCGGAGACCCGCCGCACGGCACGCACAGCTGGTGGAAGTTCGCGTTCCGCGTCGACGCCGAACTCGTGCCGGGCGGCGCTTCGGCGCTCGGCCGACGCATGCAAGCCGCCGGCATCGCCTGCGTGCCGCGCTACATCCAGAAGCCGGCGTTCGAGTGCGAGTTGTTCCGCGACTGGCGGAAGTCGCCGGTGACGTGGCTGCCGCTGCAGCACAGCCCGCGGCGCGAACGGGCGGCGGCGATGTTCGCCCGCGCCGACTACCCTGGCGCGTGCACCGGCCTCGAGCAGGTCGTCGTCCTGCCGATCAACGAACGCTACACGAAGGCCCACGTCGAGTACGTCGCCGGTCGCATCCGCGCGGCGGTCGGAGCGCTGCAGCATGCCTGAGGCCACGCCGCTGCGGGTCGCGCTGGTCGGGGCCGGCGGCATCGCCAGCGCCTACCTCCAGGCGCTGCAGCGCGTGCCGGACCTGCTGCTCGTCGCCGGCGTCGATCCGGACGAACGCGCGCGATCCCGACTGCCGGCCGGCACCGCGACGTTCGCCGACCTCGACGGCCTGTTCCGCTCCGGCCCGGCGATCGACGCGGCGCTGGTGTTGACGCCGCCGGTGCAGCACGAAGCGTTGACCATCGCCCTGCTGCAGCAAGGCGCCCACGTGCTGTGCGAGAAGCCGCTGGCGCCGACGGTCGCCGCGGCTACGCGCATGCTGGCGGCAGCGAAGTCGGCGGGCCGGCGGCTGATGCTCGGGAGCAAGTTCCGCTACACGCCCGACGTCGCGGCCGCCAAGGCGATGCTCGACGCCGGCCGCTGCGGCGATGTGGTCATGTACGAGAACGTGTTCTGCTCGCACGTCGACATGACGCGTCGCTGGAACAGCGACCGGGCGCAGAGCGGCGGCGGCGTGCTGATCGACAACGGCTGCCACTCGGTCGACCTGGCGCGCTTCCTGCTCGGCCCGATCGCCCGGGTGCAGGCGCAGTTCGGCCGCCGGGCGCAGCGCATCGAGGTCGAGGACACCGCCCGCATCCTGTTCACCAGCCACAGCGGCGCGCTCGGCTCGATCGACCTGTCGTGGAGCGTGCACAAGGAGACCGACGCCTACGTGCGCATCCACGGCTCCAAGGGCACGGTCGAGGTCGGCTGGCGCGGGTCCGGCTGGAAGGTCCCGGGCGGCGCCTGGCAGCCGTTCGGCAGCGGCTACGACAAGGTCGCTGCGTTCCAGAACCAGCTCGCCGACTTCGCCGCGGCGGTGCGCAGCGGGCGGGCCCCGGCGATCGGCGATGCCGACGCGCTGGCGTCGGTGGTCGTGGTCGATTGCGCCTACCGTTCGGCGGCCGAGGAGCGTTGGATCGCCGTCCCGGGCGACGCCACCCGCTGACGCCCTTCCGGTGACCGGGGCGGGCGGCGATGATGCCGCCATGAGCGAGCGGGTTGCCCAGGTCCATGCGACGGCACTGGTCGAAACCGGGGTCGTGCTCGGGGCGGGCACCGCGGTCTGGGACAACGTGCACATCCGCCGCGGCGCCCGGATCGGCCGTGACTGCATCGTCGGCGAAAAGACCTACATCGCCTACGACGTGCACGTCGGCGACCGCTGCAAGTTGAACGCCAACGTCTACGTCTGCGCCGGCGTCACCATCGAGGATGGCGTGATGGTCGCCGCGCACACGGTGTTCACCAATGAACTGCAGCCGCGCGCGACCGACCCGGAACTGCGCGCGCTGCGCACCAGCGACCCCACCGCGGCGACGCTGGCGACGTTCGTGCGCCGCGGCGCGTCGATCGGCGCCAACTGCACGATCGGCCCGGGCCTCGACATCGGCGAGTTCGCGATGGTCGGCATGGGCAGCGTCGTGACCCACGACGTGCCCGCGCACGCGCTGGTGCTCGGCAACCCGGCCCACCTCGCCGGCGTCGTGTGCCGTTGCGGCGAAGTGGTCGCGCGCGCAGTCGCCGGAGC
>JBASWX010000259.1:0-15096 GCA_049276695.1 Planctomycetota bacterium | reverse complement strand
GGTTACGGCGGCGGTGGCGTCGGCGGCGGTGGTCGCGGCGGCTACGGCGGCGACCGCGGTGGCCGGCGCGGCGGCCGCGATGACGGCGGGGGCGGTGGTGGTGGTGGTGGCGGCGGCGACGAGTGGTAGTCGACCCGCGCACCAGCGCCTGTTGATCCGCAGTGCATCTGCCCGGTCCCGCTCAGCGGGTTCGGGCAGTCTGCTGTACGGGGAGGCGCTGCGACGTCGAGTGCGCGCCGAGCGGTTGCGCGCCGATCAACTGCGAGGCAGGTTCGCGATGTCGACCAGCAGCGTCAGGTCCATGACCTTGGCGATGGCGACGAACAGCAGCAGGATGCCGACGCCGGCAACCAGCCCGCCGAAGAACGGCAGCAGTTCCTTCGGATCGATCAGGGGGGCGTTCGGCTTGGCGTCGCTCATGGCTGGGTCGGGAAGACGCAAGGCACGGTAGCGGCTCCGCTACGCGCGGCCAAGGAATTCGCCGGTGTCGGTGTTCACCTTGACCTTCTCGCCCAGCTTGATGTGGGCCGGGACCTTGATCACGAGCCCGGTGCTCAGCGTCGCCGGCTTCTGCACGGCGCTCACCGTGTCGCCGCGCACCGCGTCCTCGGTCGAGGTGATCTCGAGCACGACGGTCGCCGGCAGCTGCACGGTGAGCGCCTCGCCCTCGCAGAAGACCACCGTGACGGTGCTGTTGTCGGTGATGTACTGCATCGACTCGCCGACCACGTCGGCGCTCAGCACGAACTGCTCGAAGTTCTCGTTGTCCATGAAGGTGAAGCCGAGCGAGTCCTTGAACAGGTACTGGGCCTCGCGCGAGTCGAGGAAGACCTGGTCGAGCGAGTCGCTGGTCTTCATGCGCACTTCCTTCTGCCGGCCGTTCTTCAGGTTCTTCAGGTAGACGTGGTGGATCGCGCGCAGGTTGCCCGGGGTCAGGTGGTCGTAGCGGGTGATCTGGTACAGGTCGTTCTCGTAGCGGACGACCATGCCCTTCTTGGCTTCGGTGACGCGGATCGCCATGGGGTGCTGTGCAGGAGCGGTAGCGGGCGGGGAACGGGGCCGAACAGGATAGCGAGCGGTGCCGGATGCGGCGAGGGTTGCTTGTCGCCGCCGAGGTTCCTCCAATGGTGCCATGGCCGACCCGCTGCCGTTCGTCGATCGCCGCCGGTTCCTCGCTGCCAGCGCCGCCGCGGCGGGCGTGTGTTGGTTGCCCGCGGCGGTGCGCGGCGGCCCGTTGCCACGGGCGCCGCTGTTCGACATCAGCCTGGCGCAGTGGTCGCTGCACCGCACGCTGCGCAAGCAGGAACTCGACCACCTCGACTTCCCGAAGAAGGCGAAGAGCTTCGGCATCGCCGCGGTCGAGTACGTGAACTCGTTCTGGAAGGACAAGGCGCGCGACGCCAGGTACGTCGCCGAGCTGAAGAAGCGCTGCGAGGGCGAAGGCGTGAGGAGCCTGCTGATCATGTGCGACGGTGAGGGTGCGCTCGGCGATCCGAACGAGAAGGCGCGCAAGCAGGCGGTCGAGAACCACTGGCAGTGGATCGAGGCGGCGAAGGCCCTCGGTTGCCACTCGATCCGCGTCAACGCGCAGAGCAGCGGCACCTGGGAGGAGCAGCAGAAGCTCGCCGCCGACGGCCTGCACCGCCTGTGCGAGCAAGGCGAGCAGCACGGCATCGACGTGATCGTGGAGAACCACGGCGGTCTGTCCAGCAACGGCAAGTGGCTGGCCGGCACGTTGAAGTTGGCGGACCACAAACGCTGCGGCTCGCTGCCCGACTTCGGCAACTTCCGCGTCAGCGACAAGGAGGAGTACGACCGTTACACCGGCATCGACGAGCTGATGCCGTTCGCGCGCGGCGTGTCGGCCAAGTCGCACGACTTCGACGCCGCCGGCAACGAGACCCGCACCGACTACGCCCGCATGCTCGAGATCGTCGTCGTCAAGCACGGCTACCGCGGCCACCTCGGCATCGAGTACGAAGGCGGCAAGCTGACCGAGGACGACGGCATCGTCGCCACCAAGAAGCTGCTCGAACGCGTGCGCGCGGAACTGCAGGGCAAGCTCGACGCTGCAGCCCCGGCGAAGAAGGACGGCAAGTGAACGAACGCCTGCGGCAGCTGCCGACCTACCCGATGGAACAGCTCGCCGGCTGGAAGCGCGAGCTGGAAGGCCGCGGCGTGGCGGTGTTCGACTTCGGCACCGGCGATCCGCGGGAGCCGACGCCCGCCATCCTGCGCGCGGCGCTGCGCGACGGCATCGCCGAGGTGAGCCAGTACCCGCCGACCGGCGGCACCAAGGCGCTGCGCACCGCGGTGGCCGGCTACCTGCAGCGGCGCTTTGCCGTGAAGGTCGATCCCGAGACGGCGGTGCTGGCGACGCTCGGCAGCAAGGAGTGCCTGTTCCACCTGCCGATGACGTTCGTGCAGGTGCCGAGCGACAAGGACCTGGTGCTCTACGGCGAGCCCGCCTACCCGGTCTACGAGATCGGGGCGCTGTTCGCGGAGGCGTGGACCTACGCGGTGCCGCTCGGCCTGCCGAACGGCTACGCGATGGATCCCGACGCGCTGCCGGAGGCGGTGTTGAAGCGTGCCTCGGTGGTGTTCCTGAACTACCCGCACAACCCGACCGGCTTCTGCCTGCCCGACGCGTTGTTCCGTCGCTGGGTCGAAGTGCGCGAGCAGTACGGCTTCGTGCTGGTCAGCGACGAGTGCTACGCCGACCTCTGCTACGACGGGCCGCGGCCGCGCAGCCTGCTCGAGTTCGGTAGCAAGGGCTGCCTCGCGGTGCACTCGCTCAGCAAGCGCTCGGGCATGACCGGCTACCGCTCCGGCTTCGTCGCCGGCGACCCGGCGCTGATCGCGACCTACCGGCGCTTCCGCGCCAGCATGGGCGTGGCCCCGCAGGAGTTCGTGCAGGCGGCGGCGACGGTCGCGTGGACCGACGACAAGCACGTCGCCGGCCGGGTCGCGGTGTTCGCCGACAAGCGACGCGTGCTGCTGGAACTGTGCCGGCAGCGCGGGCTGAAGGTGCACGGCAGCCAGTGCGGTCTGTACCTGTGGCTCGAGGTGCCGCCGGACACCGACGGCCTCGGCTACGCGCAGCGTTGCCGCGAAGTCGGCATCGTGGTCGCGCCCGGCAGCTTCTTCGGCCGCGGCCAGGAACGCTTCGTGCGCCTGGCGCTGGTGCCCACGGTCGACGAGTGCCGCAAGGCCGCCGCGATCTGGCCGAAGTAGCAGGCGGCACGGACGGCGGTCACGACGCGAGGATCGTCGAGCGCGGCCGGCGCGAGCTGCGCAGGTAGTCCCGCGCGTGCAGGGTCTGCGAGAGGCGGCTGACCTCGGCGCGCAACGCCGCGCGGGCGACCTCGACCGCGGGCCGTTCGTGCGGCGGCGGCAGGCGCAATTCGAGGTCGTGCAGGTGGCGCAGCAGGGTCGCGAGGCGGATGTGGTCGGCGGTCATGGCGGGGGCTCCGGGTGGGGACGTCCTCGAAGGGGCTCGGGCGGCGGGTGCGCACGAAAACCGTGCGGGTTTCCGCCGGACGGAGGGGTCAGGCACGGATTCCGCTGATGGCTGCGGCCGCAAGCCCTGCACGGCGTGCCTACTTGCGCTCGATCCGCAACTCGGCCAGCAACCCGTCGTGGTCGCTGAAGGCGACGCGTTCCCCGGTCTCGGCATCGACGCCGACCTCGCCGGAGATCACGACCTCGTCCAGGGGCGTGAACCCGTACCGACCGCCCGGCGAACGTGCGTACACGTGGTCGTAGCCCCAGCGCCGGTGCTGCAGCATCGGCTGCCAGCGCAGCACGTCGTCGAGGTGCGCGAACTGCTTGCCGCCGGGCCCGCAGTTGAAGTCGCCGAGCAGCAGCGCCGGCACGTGGTCGGGCGAAGCACTGGTGACGAAGGCCGCGAACTCGCGCGCCTGCACGTCGCGGTGGGCCCGCAGTTCGGGCCCGCCACGGTTGCAGATCATGTGCGTGTTGTAGACGTCGAGCAGCACGCCCGACGCGAGCTCGAGCCGCGCCAGCGCCACACCCTTGCCGGCCCACCAGTCGCCGCCCACGGTGTCCCACGGCGAGCCGTTGCGCGTGTAGCGGTGGAAGAACGTCTCGCGGATCGGGAAGCGGCTGAACGTCCACAGCCCGCTGCCGACGACACCGCTCGGGAAGTCGGCTGCGTGCGCGACGCCGATCGCCGCCAGCGCGTCGCCGATCACCGCGACGTCGCCGGCGACGAAGCCTTCCTGCAGGCAGACGACGTCGGGCCGCAGCCCGGCGAGCGAGTCGGCGATGCCGGCCATTCGCTCGGCGCGGTGGTCGGACAGCCAGTACATGTCCTTGATGTTGAACGTGACCACGCGCAGCGTGCGGGCGGCCGGCCAGGGCGCTGGCGGCGTCTGGAACGCCGGGCTCGCCGCGTAGTCGCCGCCGACCTGGAAGCGCAGCACGCTGCAGCCGGTCAGCAGCGGCAGCAGCGCGAACGCGGTGACCAGCAGCGTGCGGCGGATGGGGCCAACGTTCCGTCGAGTGGCCACGACGAAGGCGATCCTACGGCCTACTGCGGCGAGGTGGGCGCTCTCCGGATGCAACCGCCGGCTCAGGGAGTCGTCTCGTTCAGCCGACGGCGCGCAGCTGCGGCCGACTTGGATCCCGGTGCATTGGCCAACTCGGCGAGGCGTTCGCGAACACCTGGCCAGTTCGGGTCGCAGCGGACGATGCACCGGTCGCGATACAGGTGGCTGCCATCCCAGAGCCCGTCGATCAGGAACGGAACGGCAGCGGCCGGGTCCCGTTCGGTCAGCGACTCGAGGACGCGCCAACGTCGCTGCGACGACTCGGCTGCGGCGTAGTTCGCCGCGCTCCACTGGGCGGCGTCGGCCCGGCGATCTCGCACCTCGCGCTTCTCGCGCACGAATCGCGCGACCCGCACGTCCTCGCCGGCAAGGCGAGCCCAGACCGGATCCGCAGGGTCGACGTGCAAACCGAGAGTCTCGTCGTCGACGCGCGGCAACAGCTGCGACCACGCGTCGTGGTCGAGCGAGATCCCGACCAGGAACTGGGAGAGGGCGTCTTGCCAGTTGCGACCCTCGAGTGCCTGTCGACGAAGGAAGGTGCGCGCACCACCGTGCCCACGCCGGGCCAGTTCGCCGAGCGTGTTGAACGCGAAGAGCCGCGTGTCCTCGGTTGCGTCCGGTGCGAGCCCGTCGATCCACTGGAACCACTGGGAGAGGTCCGGCGACAGGACGACGACCAGTTCCATGTAGGCTTCGGCGTGTTGCCCCAGGTCGCCTGCGGTGCAGAGGCACTCGATGAGGACTGGGTGCGCGGCGGCGGCCGGCATCGCAAAAAGCTCACGCACCGCATCACCGCGGCCGCGCTGGAGCCGGCCGAGAAGGCTGTCAGGTTGATCGAGCATCGGGTGAGCACCGACCTTCGTGCTTTGCTGCGCGGCGAGGCGTCGGCCGGAACGTGTCACGCCAACCCCTCATCAGTCGCCTCCGCCGTCACCACCACCGCCACCACCGCCGTCGCTGCCACCGCCGCAGTCAGCATCAGCATGCGTACCGGAGTCGAGGTCGCCGGGCAGGGAACAGTAGCCACCGCTGCCGTCGTGGCTCTGCGTTCCTGCCGCGCGTTCGTCTTGCTTCGGAGTGCCGGGCTGGCGCCGGGCGCGCGTCGCCGCGCTGACGAGCACCGCGCCGAGCAGCGTGGCCGCAACGAGGATCAGCAGTTCCATGGTCGGCTTGCCTGATGTCCCGCTCCGACACCCGCGCCCTTCGTGGCCGGGCGTTGATGAGGCCGTGAATGCTATGCGCGTTGATTCTCCGCCGACTGCTTCAAGAACTGCCCGGCGTAGGCCTTGCTCGGCGTGCCCCAGGTGAGCTCGAAGATGAGCTGGCAGACCTTCATGCCGGCGCGCAAGCGGACGGGGTTGGGCCCGTGGTTGAACACTTCGAGTTGGACCGCGCCCTCGAACCCTGCGTGGATGGTCGGCGCCGTGACGTGAACGCTGATGCCGAGCCGGGCCAGCGAGCTCTTGCCTTCGACCCGCGCGGCGATGCCAGCTTCCACGGGCAGCACGACCCGCTCGCGGGTCCAGGCCAGCAGGAACTTGTGTGTCTTCAGCGAGAAGCCGTCACCGCTCAGGTCGAGCGGCTTGGAGAACCGCGAACGGAGTTCCTGGTAGCTGAAACCAGGCTTGCCCGGATCGAGTTCGAAGTTCGCGCCGGTGACCGGATCGGGCCACTCGTACGCCTCCGCCGCGAGGGTCAGGTCAACCGCCGTCGCGCTGTACGCCTCGCTTGGCGGCGGCGGGTCGATGCGGAGCCGGTTGTTGCGGATCGCCAGCTCGATCTCGCGATCGGTCAGGATCACCTTCAGTTCTCCAGGTGCTCCCGTTTCACCCACACCCGCCATTTGCCACTGACGCTCTCGCTGGGAAGCTCGACGAGCAGTTGCGAGTTGCGGGCTGCGATCGGCGAAACGCGCAGCTTCGAGTTGACGAGGAAGGTGCCGGAAACCGGCACCTGTTCGGTCCCATCCACGGTGTCGATGCTGACGAGGCGCTCGGGTCCGAAGTGGCCATCGAGCACCGTGCAGTCGAGGAGGGCTTCGCTGTCTGAGGTCATCGCACTGCTCCTGTCTGGTTCAGGTGTCGTCAGGGACCGTCTTCACGGCCGCCGAGCCCCGAGTATTCGGGAACCCGATGCGCTTTGGTTGTCGGCGCTCGCGGAGCGGTTGTCAACTGGCCGGCGCGCCGGTGTCGAGCGGCAGCCCGCACGCGGCCCAGTGCGCGAGCCCGCCGCGCAGGTTCGCGAGCTGCTTGAACCCGGCCTGCGCCATCACTTCGCAGGCGAACAGGCTGCGCGAGCCGTGCTCGCAGTGCACCAGCCAGTTGGCGGCGCGGTCGAGTTCGTCGAGGCGGCGGTCGAGTTCCTGCACTGGGATCAGCACCGCGTTCGGCAGCCGGTGGCTGGTGAACTCGCGGGCGGTGCGCACGTCGAGGATGCGCAGCGTCGGGTCGCGCCGCAGTTCGGCGTCGGCGACGGCGGGATCGAGATCGCGGTACTTCACGGGCGGGCCATGACAGCGGGGCCGGGGTGGCGCGTCAACGCGCGGTTGCGCGACGCGATGCGAGCCCGCATCGTGGCAGGTGATGCGCCCCACGCTACCGAGCCGGCCCGACCCGCCGACGTCGCTGCCGGCGCGGCCGTGGTGGCGGACCTGGGCGCCGGCCATCGCGGTGCTGCTCGCCGCTGGCCTGTTCGCGTGGTGGGGTACGTGGGGCTTCGGCTTCAAGTTCGACGACGGTCCCGCGATCGTCGCGAACGACGCGCTGCTGGCCGGCGACTGGTGGACGGCGGCTTTCGGAGGGAAGCACCAGCCGCTGGCGAACCGCCCGTTCACCTGCTGGTCCCTGGCGCTCGATTTCGCGATCTGGGGCCCGGGCCCGTTCGGTCCGCACTTCGGCAACGTCGTGCTGCACCTCTGCAACGGCGTGCTGCTGCTGCTGCTGGCGAACGCGGCGCTGCGCGCGCCGAATCTCGCCGGCCACTTCCCGCCGGTGCAGGCGCGGCGCCTCGCGCTCGCGATCGCCACGGTGTGGCTCGTCCACCCGCTCGCGACCGATGCGGTGGCCTACGCGACGCAGCGCTCGACGCTGCTGGCGAGCGCGTGCCTGCTGCTGTCGCTGCTGGCGACTGCGCGCGCCGCGGCGGCGAGGTCCCCGTGGCCGTGGCGAACGGCGGCCGTGCTGGCGCAAGCACTCGGCATGGCGAGCAAGGAGGAGATGGTGGTGGGGCCGCTGCTCGTGGTGCTGTTCGAGCGCGCGTTCCTGTGGCCTTCCTGGCGCGCGCTGCGACAGCGGCGCGCGTTCGTGCTGGCGCTGGCCGCGACGTGGGGCGTGCTGGCGGCGTGCGTCGCGGCGGGGCCACACAACCCGACCGTCGGCTACGCGACCCACCTCGGCACCACGGCGTGGCAGTGGCTGCTGACCCAGGCCGGCGTCGTCGCGCACTACGTTGCCCTCGCGGCCTGGCCGTCGCCGTTGCGCGGCGCCTACGATTGGGGCGTCGTCAAGGACGTCGGCCCCGCGGTGTTGCCCGGCCTGTTGGTGCTGGCGCTGCTGGCGGTGACCGTCGCGTGTTGGCGCAAGCACGCGCAGTGGGGCTGGCTCGGGGCGCTGTTCTTCCTGTGGCTGGCGCCGACGTCGACGGTGCTGCCGATCGTCACCGAGGTCGTCGCCGAGCGGCGCGCCTACCTGCCGATGCTGGCGGTGATCGTGCCGGCGGTGTTCGCGGGCCGGGCGTTCGTGTCGCTGCTGTCACCGGCGGCGGCACGCGTTCTGGGCGCCGGGCTCGCGGCGGCGGCCGTCGTCGGCCTCGCACTGATGACACGCAGCCATGCGGCGAGCTACGCCAGCGAGCCCGAGTTCTGGCAGGACGCGTACGACAAGCGCGACCCGGCGAGCCGGACGATGCTGGCGGCGCAGATCCTCAGCAACCACGGCGCGATGCTGTTCGGCGCGGGCAGGGTCGACGAGGCTGCAGCGCTGTTCGACCTGGCGATGCAGTGCGAGGCGCCGACGCACGTCGAACGCACGCACCATGCGGCGTCGCTGCAGCAGCGTGGCCGCCATCGGGAAGCGGTCGCGGCGCTGGAACAGGCGATCCGCGAGGCGCCGACCTACGCCGAGGGCCACGGCACGCTCGGCACCTGCCTGCTGATGGAAGTGGTCAAGGCGCCGGTGGTCGCCGGCGATCCGCGGCTCGCGCGCGCGGTGGCCGGCCTGCAGCGGGCGGTCGAACTCGAACCGCGGCGGGTCGCGTTCTGGAACACGTTGGGCAAGGCGCTGGAACACCAGCAGCGATGGCCCGAAGCCGAGGCTGCGTACCGGCGCGCGGTGGCGCTGCCGTACGAACGCATCGAGCCGTTCGTCAACCTGGCCGACGTGCTCGTACGGCTCGGGCGCGCCAACGACGCCACGGCGCTGTGGTCGGCGCTGCTGGCGGCGCGGCCGGCGGATGTTGCCCTGCGGCTCGAACTTGCCCGCGCGGCGTTCGCGCGCAATGACCGGGCGGGTGCTGCGGTGATGCTGCGCGAGGTGGTGCGGCTCGAGCCGGGCAACGCGGCGGCGGCGCAGGCCCTGCGCGAACTGGCAGCGAAGCCGGGCCGCTGACCGGCCTCAGCGCGCGACCACCGGCAGCACCAGCTGCGACGGCGTCTTGCTGCCGTGGAACACGCGGTGCGTCTGCGCTTGGAAGTCGGCGTCGGCGGCGAGGAAGATGTTCGGCACGTAGGTCTGCGGGTTGCGGTCGATCAGCGGGAACCAGGTGCTGTGCACCTGGACCATCACGCGGTGGCCCGCCTGCCACGTGTAGTTGGCGGCGTGCAGGTCGATCGTGATCGCGACCGGTTCGTTCGCGGGCCACGGCTCGGGCTTGCCGAGGCCGGACCGGTAGCGGCCGCGCAGAACGTCGTTGGCGACCATCAGGCAGTGCCCGGTCAGCTCGCCGTTCGCCTTGTGGTCGTCGGGGTAGACGTCGATCAGCTTGACCACCCAGTCGGCGTCGGTGCCGGTGGTGCCGCACCACAGCTTCGCGGTGATCGTGCCGGCGATCGTCAGGTCCGCGGTGAGCGGCGCGCTCTCCCACGCCAGCACGTCGGGGCGGCCGAGCAGGAAGCGCTGGTCCTCGACCAGCCAGTCGCGCCACTTCGAGCCCGCGCCGTAGGTCGCCTGGATCGGGCGCTGGCGGTACGGCACCGGGTGCGCGGGATCCGACACGAACGCGTCGTCGCCGGCTTCGGCGGGCGGCTCGAACGACACGGCCTTGCCGGCGTGCAGGTACAGCGGCGTCGCGACTGCGGCGGCTGGCGGCCACCGGTCCCAATGCCGCCAGGCGTTGTTGCCCGGCTCGAACGTCAGTGCCTCGGGCAGGTCGAGCTTGCCTTCGCCCTTCAGCCAGTGGCGGAACCAGACCGCCTGCACCTGCTCACGGAACCAGCGCGCGGTCGGCGCACCGAACGCGATCCTGCCGAGCCGGTCGCCGTCGCCGCGCGACCAGCCGCCGTGGTTCCACGGACCGACGACCAGGTAGTTGATACCGCGCTGGTCGTGCTGTTCGAGCGCCCGGTAGATCGCGAGCGGGCCGTAGAAGTCCTCCTGGTCCCACCAGCCGGCGACGTTCAGTGTCGGCACCGTGCACGCGCGCAAGTGCGGCACGATCGTCTGCGCCCGCCAGAAGTCGTCGTTGTCGGGGTGGGCGACGAAGTCGTTCCAGGTCGGAATGCGGCCCTTCAGGAAGCGCTCGTTGACGTTCGCCAGCGAACCGAGCTCGAGGTACCAGTCGAACACGTCGTGGCGCGGGAAGCGGAACGGCTCGGTCGCCTTCGCGGTCTCCATCATCGTCGCGTACTCGAAGCCGTAGCTGAGCCGGAACGCGCCGTTGTGGTGGAAGTCGTCGCCGATCCACATATCGGCGGGCGAGGCCTGCGGCGAGATCGCCGTCAGTGCGGGATGCGGGTCGACCGCGGCCATGATCGTGGTCCAGCCGTCGTAGCTGACGCCGAGCATGCCGACCTTGCCGTTGTTGGCCGGACCGTTGGCGAGCAACCAGTCGATGGTGTCGTACGCATCGGTGCCCTCGTCGATCGTGAGCGCCGGATCGGTCGCGCGCAGCGGCCGCTGCATCACGAACGTGCCCTCGGAGCCGAACTTGCCGCGCAGGTCCTGGAACACGAACGTGTAGCCGTCGGCGGCGAGCTCCGCGCACAGGCCGCCGAAGAAGCGCTGCCAGTTGGCGACACCGTACGGCGTGCGCAGCAGCACGATCGGCAGCGGCGCCGGCGCGTCCTTCCGGCTGACGACGATCGTGTGCAGCTTCACGCCGTCGCGCATCGGCACCAGGTGCGTGGCGGCGGCGTAGCGTTCGAGCAGCGCCTTGTCCTGCGCATGCAGCGCAGCGGCGAGCAGCGGACCGAGAGCGAGGAACGGCAGCGCAGTGCGGCGCATGGGCCGGCAGCGTAGCCAGTTCGTGAGGCGCGGCGCACGGCTGCGCGGTGGACTCAGCCTCAACCGCTGCCCGACGGACAGTGGTCGAGTGCGAGCACGAAGCCGGCGAACACCAGCGCCGCCCCGGCCTGGAACCAGCCGGCGAGCAGCGAGCGGATCGGGGCCGACTCCCCGTCGAGCGGCACGAAGCTGCACTCGTCCTTGTGCCAGTAGTGCACGCCGAGTCCGAGCAGCCAGCCGATGGTCGGGATGCCGACCGCGAGGAAGGGCACCAGCAGCATTGCGTGCAGCCAGCTGACGTCGCCGATCAGCGCACGCACGCCCAGCAGCGCCGCGCCGGCGGCGAAGCCGCCGTAGACGGCGGTCTCGAAGCTGCGGTGGGAGCCGGACGGTGCGGGCATGGCCGTCGTATCGGCGGCGGGGGCCTCGCGCAGCGTGGTGTTGCAAGGCGCCGTCCCGGATCGGGCCTGCCGCGCGCTGACGGTGCCCGGTCAGTCGGACTAGTCGAGCAGGAGCGGATTCGCCCCGCGGGATCGCAGCCAGGCGCGCAGCGGTTCCTGGGCGGCCGCTGGCACCGACGGCTCGGTGTTCCACAGCTTGGGGCAACGCAGCGTCGACGCACCGAACACTCCCACTTCGACCAGCACGGCGCCCTTGGCATCGAGGAACACCAGTGCGTGCTGTTCGCAGCCGGGGATCATGAAGAGTCCGCAGTGCGTCTCCTCGGTCTGCAGCAGTGCGATCACGCGCGCGATCTCAGCGGCGTCGTCGGTCTCGTAGAGCTGCCGGTCCTGTGGTCGCGGATGGCACGTGCTGCCTTCGCGCAGGCGCAACCGGGTCGCCCCGCGGATGCCCTCGAGCAGCGCCTCGCGGTTGCTCAACGTGACCCGCGCACCGTTCTGCAGCTTGCGGAAGCGGGCGGCCTCGTCGACGGGACACCCCGTCGAATGGGCGCGGAATTCCTCGAGGGCGGGCAACCGGCGCGTCGGCAGCCGCGTGAGCGGGGTGTTCGACGCGAAGACCCGGCGCAGGGATGGGTGGCCGTCGAGCGGCGTCAGGTCGGTGACCGAGGTGCCGTCGACCGACAGGCGGCAGAGCGCGGGCATGCGCTTCACCCACTCGATCGAAGGCCCGGCGTAACGACGGGGCAGCTGCAGGTGCCGCAACGAGGTCAGGCGTTCGATGCCGGCCAGCGACCGGGGCTCGGCGAAATCCAGGTCGAGGTACTGCAGATCGATCGGGAAGTCGGGCAGCTCGTCGAAATCGGCGAAGACGCCGAAGTCGAGGTGACAGCGTGCGGCCGTGATCCCGGTCAGGCACGCTGCGATCTCGGGGTTCCACGCCTCGAAGCACAAACCCCGCAGCGACCGCCAGTCCGCGGCGGTGAGGTCCTGCGTGTGCGCAAGGTCCTTCAGCAAGAGGCCGACGAGGGCGCGGTTGCCGTCGCGGGTGCACCACACGCGACGGCGGTGGTCGGTGCAGGACGAAGTGTCCTGGTCGAAGCGGTACGTTCCCGGCTCGCCGAGGACCAGCCAGACGCCGGCGACCCAAACGAGGTCCCCCTCGCGCGGCTGGGTCGCCGTGCCCTCGATCGCGATGCGCGCCGGCTCGTAGGGCGCTTCGTCGAGGAAGAACTCGTACGCCGGCACCGGCGTCGCGGGCGGCTGTGGAGCTGCGGTGGCGCAGGGCGCCGCGACCAGCAGCAGCGAGAGGGGGCGCAGCATGCGCCGGCCGAACGTCGTCGACGTCGCGGTGGTTCAGTCGAGGTGGGCGCGGTCGGAATCGCCAATGGCGACGTCGCGGCCGGGGAAGTACTCGCGCCAGCGCCGGGTCACCAGTGCTGCGGTGTCCGGGTCGCAGAACAGTTCCTTCGGGTAGGTCGGCTTCATCCGCGCGTCGATGACGATCGGGCCGGTGTAGCTGGCCTGGTTGCGTACGAGCTTCACGTCGCGGGCGTGGATGTCGGCGGCCGGTTCGAAGCGGGTGAACGTCGTCCACAGGAAGTTCGCGGTCGACTTCGCCGCCTTCGCCGCATCGTCGACGAGCACGACCAGCGGCCAGTCGTGCAGGGACTGCACGCGCGCCAGTGCGGCGGCAGCGCCGCGGTCACTCGCGAACGGCGGGCCCTGCACGACGAGGCAGCCGGGACAGAACACGACCGCGCGGTGGAACGGCGGCGGCAAGGCACCGGTGAACTGCGCGGGCAGCGTGCGCACCGGGTCGCCGAGGCCCAGGAGCACACCCTTGCTGCCCTTGTTCACTTCGGGGCCGGCGTAGTCGAGCGTGTCCATCGACAGGCTGCCGAACACGTAGAGGTCGGTGGCGAAGTTGCAGCGCGCCAGCACGTGCTGCAGCGTCGCCTTGAAGTCGCGCAGGTCGACCGCGCGGTCGGTCAGCAGCAGGAACTTGGTCAGGCTCAGCTGGCCTTCGCCGAGGATCCGGAACGCGCTCTGCATCGCCTCGCGGCCGTAGCGTTCCTGCACCACGGCGGCGGCGAGCGAGTGGTAGCCGGTTTCGCCGTACGACCACAGGTCACGCACCGAAGGCATCGCGACCTTCGCCAGCGGCAGCAGCAGTTCCTGCAGGAAGTCGCCGAGGAAGAAGTCCTCCTGGCGCGGCTTGCCGACCACGGTCGCGGTCAGGATCGGATCGCTGCGGTGCGCCAGCGTGTGCACGCGCAGCAGCGGGTAGTCGTGTTGCAGCGAGTAGTAGCCGTAGTGGTCGCCGAACGGGCCCTCGGGATGACGCTGGCCGGGGCGCACTTCGCCGAGCAGGCAGAACTCGGCGCTGGCGGCGAGCGGCAGCGGCGAATGCGGCGAGCGGCTGGTGGGCAGGCGCTGGCCGAGCAACAGCGAGGCGAGCAGCACCTCGGGCACGTTCTCGGGCAGTGGCGCGACGGCCGCGAGCATCAGTGCCGGGGGGCCGCCGACGTGCACCGCGACCGGCATCGGTCGGCCCAGCCGTTGCCAGGCGGCGAGGTGGAAGCCACCGCCCTTGCCGATCTGCACGTGCAGGCCGGCGGTGTCGTCGCCGTGGCGTTGGATCCGGTACATGCCGAGGTTGCTGCCAAGACCCTCGGGGTGCTCGGTGTAGACCAGCGGCAGCGTGACGAACGCGCCGCCGTCCTCCGGCCAGGTGCGCAGCAGCGGCAGCCGCGACAGGCGCGGCGGTTGGTCCTGGTGCGCCAGCAGCGGGGCAGTGCGCACGCGCTTCCGGCCCACGCGCAGCAAGGAGCCGAGCACGTCGCGGTGCCGCCACAAGGCGCCGAGGCTCGGCGGCAGCAGCGTGTGTGGCAGGGACGCAAGGCGCTGCACCAGTTCGAGCGGCCGTTTGCCGAACGCCAGCTCGACGCGACGGGCGGTGCCGAACAGGTTGGTGACCACTGGCCACGGCGAACCCTTGATGCGCCGGAACAGGATCGCCGGGCCACCGGCAGCGATCACACGGCGGTGCACCTCGGCGGCTTCCAGGTCGGGGTCGACCTCGGCGTCGATCTCGACCAGTTCGCGTTCGGATCGCAGCAGTGCGAGCAGTGCGCGCAGGTCGAGCAGCGGGGCGGTCATCGCGCGGCCTCCGCGAACAGGAAGCGCCGGACCAGCGCCGCGACGCGGCCAGTGGCGCCAGGGGCGCCGAGCCGCGTCCGTACTGCGGCGAGGTCGGCGACCATGCGCGCGCGGGCCGCGGCGTCGGTCCACAGCCGTTCGGCGTCGGCGAGCACGCGCGTCCAGCCGTGCTCGCCGTGGAAGCAGTGTTCGGGCACGACCCTGGCACCGGCGATCAGGTTGGCGGCGGCGATCCACGGCACGCTGAGGATGTTGTGGTAACCGAGGGTCGCCAGCACCCCGCGCAGCTGGTAGACGACGATCGTCGGGACCTGGTGCAGGCACGCTTCGAGCGAACCGGTGCCCGACTTCGCCAGCACCAGCCGTGCGGTTGCGAGCCAGGGAGCGAGCGGACCGTCGTGGACTTCGACGAAGTCCGCACCGTGCTGCGCCAGCAGTTCGCGGATCAGGGAGGTGCGCGCCGGGTTCTTGTGCGGCGCGACGACGCGCATCGCCGGGTCGCGCGCGCGGAGCGCGGTCGCGACG
>JBASWX010000258.1:0-3241 GCA_049276695.1 Planctomycetota bacterium | reverse complement strand
ACGTCGGCGGCGGTGCACGGGTGGCCGAGTTCGGTCAGCAGGCGCGCGAGTTCGGGTGCGTCGCGTTCGGTCGCGGCGCGTGGTGAGAACGGCGGCAGCGGTGCGGGCATCGGCGGGGTGAGGCTACACCGGCGGCGGCGCGCGCGAAGCTGGCCCTGGTCAGGGGCGCCCGTAGGATCCGCCCCCTCGTCATGAGCACTGCGAGCCTGCTGGTCGAACTGTTGGTCGAGGAACTGCCGCCGAAGTCGCTGAAGAAGCTCGGCGAGGCGTTCGGTTCGGTGCTCGCGGAGGGGCTGCGGGCGCAGGGGCTGGTCGGGGCGGAGGGCAAGGTGACGACGTTCGCGTCGCCGCGGCGGCTGGCGGTGCACGTGACCTCGGTGCTGGCGCGCGGCGCCGACAAGGCGGTCGCGGTCAAGCTGGTGCCGGTCGGCGTCGGGTTGGATGCGGCGGGCGGGGCGACGCCGGTGCTGCTGAAGAAGCTGGCGGCGGTGGGCGCGGACGCGAGCGTGGTGCCGAAGCTGCGGCGCGCGGTGGATGGCAAGGCCGAGACGCTGTTCTTCGATACCGTGGAAGCGGGTGTTCTGCTCGCGGCCGGGTTGCAGAAGGCGCTCGACGAGTCGCTGGCGAAGCTGCCGATCCCGAAGGTGATGACGTACCAGCTGGCGGACGGGTGGAGCAACGTCAAGTTCGTGCGGCCGGCGCACCGGTTGGTCGCGCTGCACGGCGGCGAGGTGGTGCCGGTGCAGGCGCTTGGGTTGGCGGCGGGGAGGACGACGGCGGGGCATCGGTTCGAGGCGAACGCGGCGACGTTGACGGTGCGCGACGCCGACGGCTGGGCGAAGCAGATCGAACAGGAGGGCGCGGTGGTCGCGGCGTTCGCGGCACGGCGGGCGGCGATCGAGAAGCAGCTGCAGGCGAAAGCGGCGGAGCAGGGGCTGGTGCCGATCGACGACGCGGCGCTGCTCGACGAAGTGACGGCGCTGGTCGAACGGCCGAACGTGCTGCTGTGCCGGTTCGACGAGGAGTTCCTGGCGGTGCCGCAGGAGTGCCTGATCCTGACGATGAAGCTGAACCAGAAGTACTTCCCGCTGCTCGATCGCGCGGGGCGGCTGACCAACAGGTTCCTGGTGGTCAGCAACATCACGCCGGCGGATGCGGGCGCGGTGGTCGGCGGCAACGAACGCGTGGTGCGGCCGCGGCTCGCCGATGCGAAGTTCTTCTTCGACCAGGACCGCAAGAAGACGCTGAGCTCGCGGTTGCCGGGATTGGCGAAGGTCGTCTACCACAACAAGCTCGGTTCGCAGGGCGAACGCGGGCAGCGGGTGCTGGCGATCGTGCGCGGCATCGCGGCGGCGCTCGGCGATCCGGCGGTCGCGGCGGCGGCCGAACGTGCGGCGACGCTGGCGAAGGCCGACCTGCTGACCGACATGGTCGGCGAGTTCCCCGAGCTGCAGGGCGTGATGGGCGGCTACTACGCGCGCCACGACGGCGAGCCGGCCGCGGTCGCCGAGGCGATCGAGGACCACTACAAGCCGCGCTTCGCCGGCGACGTGCTGCCGCGCGGCATGGCGGGCGTGTGCGTCGCGATGGCCGACAAGCTCGAGACGCTGGTCGGGCTGTTCGGCATCGGGCAGGTGCCGACCGGCGACAAGGACCCGTTCGGGCTGCGGCGGCACGCGCTCGGTGTCGTGCGCATGCTGGTCGAACGCGAACTGCCGCTCGGTCTCGACCAGCTGATCGCGCTGGCGGTGCCGGCGTTCGGGGCGCTGATCTCGGATCCGGCGGCGACGTTGTCGGAGTTCGTGTTCGACCGGCTGGCGGCGGCGCTGAAGGACCAGGGCTGGACGGCGCAAGAGATCGACGCGGTGGTGAGCCTGCGGCCGCAGCGGTTGGCCGAGGTGAAGAAGCGGCTCGCGGCGGTGCGCGCGTTCGCGGCGCTGCCCGAGGCGGCGGCGTTGGCGGCGGCCAACAAGCGGATCGGCAACATCCTCAAGAAGAGCGAGACGGCCGCGACGGGCGGCGGCGTGCGCGCGGAGCTGCTGGTCGAGCCGCAGGAGAAGGACCTGCACGGTGCGCTGGCGAAGACGGCCGCGGTGGCGGGACCGAAGTTCGCGGCGGGCGACTACCAGGGCGGGCTGGTGGCGTGCGCGTCGCTGCGGGCTCCGGTCGACGCGTTCTTCGACAAGGTGATGGTCAACGCCGAGGACGCCGGCCTGCGCGCCAACCGGCACGCGCTGCTGCGCGAACTGCACGCGCTGATGAACCGCATCGCCGACCTCAGCAAGCTCGCAGTGTAATCGCGCGAGCACTGGTTGTGGCGGCGCGGGTCGTGCTCGTGCTGTGGAGCTCGGTGTTCGCGCTGTCGGCGCTCCTCGGTCTGTTGTGCCCGACGTTCCTCGACTCCGAACCGCGCGACCCGCCGCCATGCGCCGAACGGTTGCTGCCTGCGGCGAGGCTCGGCGGCGTCGCCCTGTTCCTGGGTCTGCCACCCGCGGTGTTGGCACAACGGCGCCACTGCTGTCCGTACTGGCGATCGCTGTCGCGGCGACGCTCGGAATCACGCTGGCGACCAGGGTCGCTGGCGTCCCGAGAGGCTGGCTGGAGTTCCTGGTGCTGCTGTTCCTGCCACTGGCGATGCAAGCGGTGCTGGTGCTGCGTGCGCGGAATGAGCGGACGCGACTCACGTCCTCTCGCGGACCCTCCGCTGGATGATGCGGGCGACGCGGCGGTCCAGGCTGCGCCAGAAGCGATCGTTGATCTCGGTGAACCTGCCGCTCCGGATCGTCCTGACCAGCCTGGCTTCGACCTCGGCGGCCGGTTGCGCGAAGTGCTGATCAGTGCGGGCTGCTCCCGCCGTGCAGCTGCTCATGTAGCAAGGTTGCGCCTCACGGGCCATGTCGTCCCTCGCGGCATCCGACCGGCTGGCGTGGCGGGCGTGCACGACGTACAGGTCGTTGCCCTCGATCACGAACAGGATGCGTACGCGACCGAACAGGATCTGGCGTGGCGCAAGATCGGGGCAGGCGAACGCCTCACGTGCGATCGGGTATCGACGCGGCCAGTGTTCGAGCCCCTGCACGGTCGCCAGCAATCTGGCCAACCACCGGTCCGCTGTCTGACTCATTTTCGACAGTTTGCCGGACAGCCCCCAGGGATCTCGCGGGTTTGGCGGCCGCGCCGGGATCGTTGGCACTACACGACCGCCTCGGCGGTTGAATGCGCGGGCCCGAGAGCGGTGACG
>JBASWX010000257.1:0-5229 GCA_049276695.1 Planctomycetota bacterium | reverse complement strand
GGCCACTGGCGCTGGTGCTACCGGCCGCACCGCTGAGCTGCACGATGTTCGTCAGCCAGCCGCTGTTGCTGTCCCTCCTGATGTTCCAGGACAACGCCCCGGCGGACCCCCGCGCCGACTACCTGCTCCCGATCCCGAACACGCCGACGATCACCGGCGCCTCGCTGACGACGCAGTGGGTCGAATGGTCGCAGCAGGCGAGCAGCAACGCGCTGACCTGGACCGTCGGCTCGCCGTCGCCGATCCAGATGGCGCACGTCGACGGCTACGCCACCGACGCGACCGGCGTGCTGTTCGTCGACCTCGCGCACGTCGTCCGCTTCGAGCACCACTGATCGGCGTTCGTGCGGTTGGGTCCGTCAGCGCCAGCCCTTGCCAGCCTGGCGGATGTCAGCGCATCGCGAACAGCCCGTACAGTTCGCGCCGTACGCGGTCGTGTCGCGCGCACACAGGGCACCTCTTGCCCCATGCCGCGCGCGATGGACGGATCGCGAGATCGCGAGGTTCGAACAGGTGCGTTGCAAGGCACTCGGCCCTGGGCAAGTAGCTCTTCGATCGGACCAAGAACACCTCGACGGCGTCGGCTTCGCGGCCGTACGACTTCCGGTGCGACACCAGGCGGCTCGCCTTGCGGCCCTTGCCGACGTACAGGCACCGGTTGCCCTGCCAGAACGCGTAGACGATCGAGCCCGGCAGCGACTTGGCGAATGACACCAGGCTCTCGCCTCGCGCCAGGCGACCACGCCCCCTCAGATGGAAGAGACGGCGCTTCACGAAGGTGTCATGGAAGGCGCGGCGCGCGAGGCGGCGCAGCAACACGGCCGTGGCCAGTTCGAGCAGATCGCCGATCAGCCGGTTGCGGGTCTTGCGAGTGAACGCGAGCGGCATGCCCGGCTTGGGCTTGATCAGGGCCCGCAGATTCTCAGTCTGTCGCTTCCAGAGATGATCGAGCTTGCGATGAAACTGGGTGTGCAAAGCCATGGGCGATCGGCGTTCGGGCAGTGCGTCGACGGAGACGAGGCTACCGGTCCTGGTCCAAACGACGAAGCGCCGTCGCCGACTCTCACTTGGCCACGGCCGCTCGCAGTAGCACCGCGTCACGGTGGAACTCCAGGAACCTGCCCTGCTCGCGCGTGAACGCTCCGACCTGGATTGGGCGGTCGACAGTCACGCCCATGCGGCGAAGCGACTCGCGATGTGCGACCGGCGACACGAGGAGGCGACCATCGTCCTCGAACGACACGAAGCCGCGGTCGAACAGGTGATCGATCGACGGTGTCAGCATCAGCCCGTTGTTGCCGTCGAGTCGTTCGTCGTTGTTGCAATCGCGCCACGGCTTGCAGTGGCTGGCGCGCAGGTGCTCCGGTCGCTCGACGCCGGTGACTCGGCAGCGCGTTTCACGTCCGGCGACACGGGTGCGGAACACGCCTTGTCCGCGGCGTGCCATTACGAGCTGCAGCCTGTCCGTCTCGGGGATCGTCGTGTCGCGAGCGATCTCCTGTTCGAGATGCCGTTCCCACAGCACAACCTCCGGCGTGTGAGCCAGCGACTCGACGCGGCGTTCCACGTCGGCGCGCGCTACCGCGAGCACTTCGTTGCCGAGGAGTTCGGCGAGGACGAGGGCGAGCGACTGAGGGATCTCGGTCAGGTAAACGCTCTGCACGCCATGGCCATTGGCCTGGAGCGGTGAGTAGCGAGGGGGCAGCAGCGGCCGCAGTCGCTCGATCCAGTCGAGCGGCCGGAAACCAGCGGCGACCTCGTGGTACTCCACGTCGACGCGCCACCCGATGGCCTCCCAGTTGCGGCCCGCGCTGCCGAACTCGAGCGGCTTGGGGGCCTCGTACGCGTACGAGTGAGCGACGCCGAACGCTCCGATCCGGGTGTCCGCGAACGAGAAGACCAAGTCGCCCGGCGCAACCTCGCGCATGAACTCATAGAAGGGGTTTCGCGTCCGGTTGGCCCTTCGCTTCGGCGACCACAGGTACCCGCCGTGGACCTCATGGCGGTAGGTCTGATTCTGGTTGACCCACCAGTAGCGCATTGGGATGCCGCGAATCCTACGGAGCAGGCTCGTGGCCGGCGAAGGAGTGTCCGGTGACAAGACGTCGCTTTGGCGGTTCAGTGCGACGGGCCGGAGACTTGCGAGCAGCCGGATCCACCCGGCGTGATGGGCGGCGACGGCACAAGACTGTGCGGTCGAATGAGTCGCGACACCGCGTTGGGCGTCGTGGACGGTGGACCACTCCCGTCCGAGTTCGCCGTGCCCTCACCGCTTCGCCAGGAACCCTCGCAGCACCCGGAACGTCTCGTCGGCCTGCTCGAGCCAGGGGAAGTGCCCACTCTTCTCGATGAAACGAAGCTCGAGTTGCGGCATCGCCTCGCGGATCTCGTAGGCGACGCTCGCGGGGATCGGGTCCTGCCGGCCGTGCACGAGCAACGTCGGGCACCGCACCTGCGTGAGTCCGGCCCGCAGGTCGAACTTCTCCCGCTGCAGATCGGCCATCAGCGCGCGGTACGTCGCCGGCGCATACTGCACCTTCGCGAAGGCAGGCCACGCCGCCGCCGCCTGCTCCCGATCGTAGAAGTACGCAGGAAACCGGAGGCGCAGCCGCTCCTTGACGGCGCGATCGGGATCCTTCGCCGCAGCTTCGGGCTCGTTCAGCTTCGCGAGTGCGGCGTTCTCCTCGGGCGTTGCGCGCCCCGCGAGCGTGTCGCCGAACGGCCCCATGAACTCGAGCGTCGGCCCGCCCGTGCCCACGAGCACGAGGCGGTCGAGCCGATCCGGGTGCCGCGTCGCGTAGGCCATCGCGAGCATCCCGCCCCACGAGTGTCCGAGCAGCGACCACCGGTCGAGCTTCAGATGGACGCGCAGCGCTTCCAGATCGGCAATGGCGTTGGCGAGCGTCAGTGAGTCTGGGTCCGGCTTCTCCGGTTGCGAGGCACCGCTGCCGCGCTGGTCGAAGAGGATGCAGCGGTGGCTGGCGACCAGGGCATCCGCGACCGGCTGCAGGTAGTTGCCGAAGCCGGGGCCGCCACTCAGCAGGACGATGGCGGGGCCGTCGCCGCGGACCTCGTAGTGGAGTGCGCAGCCAGCGACAGGAACGGCTCCCGCAAGCGGCTTCGACGGGTCCTGTGGCATCGCTGCAGCGGCGGCGGTGATGCTGGCGGTGATGAACCAGTGCGCGAATGGACGGCAGTCGGCGGCGAGGATCCTCATGCGGCCATGATCCACGGTGGGAGCCGTTCTTCGCGAGAGGAGTCGGAGTCCGGTTGCATGGACCAGTCGCCGGGCTGCCGGGCCGCAACCCTCTGCGGCCGTGTCGCCACCCCGGTTGTTTCGCATCCGACGCCGGGCGCTCGTGACAGGGCGGCGGCACACGGCCTCCTGTTGGCGGCCGAGATCGTGGCAGCATCAGGGCGTTGGATCGGCGCGGGTTTGGCCCTTGGCAGACCCGGTCATGTCGGCGGCAAGTCCCATGGAATCGAGGCTTGTGCCCAGGCGCCTCGGGCTTTGGAGCACGGGATATGGCCGGATTTGGCTCATGCGGCCGGCTCCTTCGCCGCCAACTCCCAAACCTCCACCTTCTCCCGCGTCCGTCGCCGCAGTGGCTTCACCCTGCGCGTGAGCTTCTCCACCAGCGTGAACCGCCCGCGATCGAGCTCGGTCTGGATGGGATGCGGCACGTCGGGCTGCGAGAGCTCGATGATGTTCGAGAACACGAGCACTACGCGGCCGCCGGGCGCCAGGCGTTCGAGGGCTTGGTCGAAGAAACGTTCGAAGAAGCCGTCCTGGAAATACATCGCCAGGTCCAGCGTCCGGCCCACGTCGCCCTTCATCCACGGCGGGTTGGACACGATGAGGTCGAGGGGACCGCGCAATGCACCCAGCAGGTCCGCGTGCTGGAGTTCGATCGCGGGTGGTTTCGGGAGCCGACGCAGCTGCCTCGCCACGCTCTCGATCGCGTTCGGGTTGATGTCCGTGGCGAGGACCTGCTGGAAGCCCGCCTTGGCCAGCTGGAGCGCCAGGACGCCGCAGCCGGTGCCCACGTCGATCGCTCGGTCGCGCGCGCCCTTGTACTTCGCGAGCCACGTGCCGAAGAGCTCCAGGTGCTCCATGCGGGCCGGAATGTACGCGCCGTAGAACGGGTGCACGCGATAGCCCAGTACGGGGAAGTGCACGCCCTTCACGTACCAGACCCAGGCGCTGCTCAGGACCATCGCGTCCTCGATTGGCAGCGCGAAGTCGGCGTGGTCCGGGTACAGCTCGGCGAGGAATCCCGCACCCGGCGCGTCGGCGAGGGCCACCTTGCGTCCGACGATGGGCGCGAGCAGGTGGCTCGACGCGGACTGGAACGCTTCACGGAAGGTGCGCTTGGCGACGTACCCTGCGTCCTCTTCCGGCTCCTCCAGCTGCGCGCGCAGTGCGTCGAGAATGTCGAGCCCGGTCCCGAAGCGATCGGTCACGATCAGCGAACGCCCCGCACGCAGCCACGCCGCGGCCTGCGCCTTCGGGACGTTCCGGTCGACGGGTTGCGCGCGGTGGCGAAGGACGGGCTCGGGGCGGTGCAGGGCGGCGAGCATCGGGGCGGATCCGGGCGGGCGAGGGGAAGACACTGCGGGACGGGGTCGGTGTGATACTTCGCGAGACCGCTGGCTACACGCTCCCATCGCCGTGCATCTCGGGCCGCTGCACGGCAGGTCGCGGACCGTGGTCCCCCTGGAGGCAGGTGTCACCCATGTGCCCGGACAAGGAGCAGGGTGATGGCCGCGGCAGGTAGTGCAGCCAGGCCATCGATGGTTGCCCTGCGCGCGGATTCCCGTTCATGCCCTCAGGTTCCTTCAAGGGGAGTGTCACCCATGTGCCCGGACAAGAGTGTCACCCATGTTCCCGGTTGCACCCGGGGCGGGTCCGCGCCAGAGAATGGGATCCGGCTGCATCCCCGCCCCCTTCGGCGGTGAGAGAAGGGCAGACCAGACGATGGCAGATCCGCTCGCAACCGAACTGTCGCAGAACGCCGATGCCCTGCGCGCCATGGCGCGGGTCCTGGTCGGGGATCGACACGCCGACGACCTCGTTCAGGACGTCGTGCTGCAGGCCCTGCAGCACCCGCCGGCGGAGCCCACGGGGCTGCGCGCCTGGCTGGCAGTCGTCCTGCGCCGCCGGGCCAGCAACCACCGCCGCACCGAGGCGCGTCGCCGGCGCCGCCTCGACGAGGTGGCTGCCCGTGG
>JBASWX010000256.1:0-2421 GCA_049276695.1 Planctomycetota bacterium | reverse complement strand
CCGCATCAGCGCGCCGCCGGCGCGGCGCGGCTGACGACCCGCCCACCGCGTCGGCGCGTCAGCTCTTCGCCGCCAGCACCCGGAACTGCTGCAGCGTCGCGCGCACGCGGTCGAGCACTTCCTGGCCCGGTTGCCCGGTGCACAGCTCGATCGCGTCGCGCACGCTGGCCACCGAGTACACCGCGAACTCGCCGCGGCCGACCGCGTCGACCACTTCCTGGTCGAGCATCAGGTCGCCGACGTTGGCCCGCGGCAGCACGACGCCCTGCTGGCCGGTCAGTGACCGCGCCTGGCACAGCCGGAAGAAGCCCTCGATCTTGGCGTTGACCCCGGCGACCGCCTGCACCTCGCCCTTCTGGTTGACCGAGCCGGTGAGCGCGAGCCCCTGGCGCAGCGGCACGCCGGCGAGCGAACTGAGCAGCGCCAGCAATTGCGCCAGCGACGCCGAGTCGCCTTCGACGCCGTTGTACAGCTGCTCGAAGCAGATCGTCGCCTGCATGCACAGCGGGCCCTCGCGGCCGAACTCCTGCAGCAGGAAGCCCTCGAGGATCATCACGCCCTTGTCGTGGATCGGGCCCGACAGGTTGGCGAGGCCCTCGATGTTGACCAGGCCCGAACGCTGCGCGGTGGCGACACCGGAGTTGCAGGTGATGCGGCACGGGCGGCCGAACTCGATCGAACCGGTGTCGAGCACGGTCAGCGCGTTGATCTGGCCGACCGCGTCGCCGGACGTCGACAGCCGCATGTAGCCGGCGGCGTAGTCGCGTTCGGTCAGTTCCTGCGCCAGGTCGTGCCGCGAGCGCTGCATCTGCACGGTGCGCTCGACGTGTTCGCGCGTCACGGTGCGTGCTGCCTCCGCGTCGCACAGGTTGGACGCCTCGCGCGCCAGGTCGCCGATCTCGCTGTAGCGGGTGATCAGGCGGTCGCGGCGGCCGGCGGCACGGGCGCCGTACTCGGCGACCGCCGCCATCGCGCCCGGCGCGAACGGCCGCAGCTTCTCGGTGGCGACCAGCCACTGCAGGTAGTCGGCGTAGCGCGTCAGGTTGCTGTCGTCGACCGGGATCGAGCCATCGAACTCGGCGTGGATCTTGAAGATCTGCGGGAACTGCGCGTCCTCGCTGGCGAGCTGCTCGTAGACGCCCGGCTCGCCGATCAGCACGACCTTGAGGTCGATCGGGATCGCTTCCGGCTGCAGCGAGCCGGTCTGCGAACCCGAACTCTGGTCGAACTCGCGGATCTCGAGCTTGCTGTTCTGCAGCGTGCGCTTCAGGTGCGGCCACACGCCCGGCTCACGCAGCACGTCCAGGCAGCGCAGCACCAGGTAACCGCCCTCGGCGCGCAGCAGGGCACCCGGGTTGACGTGCATCGCGCCCGACTGCGCCCCGTCCGGCGGCGGCGTGATGGTGCCGAACAGGTTGCCGTAGGTCGGGTTGGTCTCGATCACCACCGGGCAGGCCTCGTTGAACGAGGTCTTGACGATCTTCGCCTGGAACTCGCCGAGCCGCGGCTCGCTGATCGCGGGCGGCGGAGTCTCCAGCAGCTTGCTGTCGTCGTCGCTGTCGTTGTCGGCGGCGACCCACTGGTGCAGGTGGCGCTCGACGTACTCGCCGGCGGCGTCGAGCCAGTCGGCGACCTCGGGCTGGTTCCACTTCGCCTGGAACTCCTTCTGGTGCACCTGCAGCACCTTCCACGCCAGGTGCCGGTCCATCGTGCGCAGTTCGGTGTCGACGCGCGCCTGTTCCTCGCGGATGCGGTCGTTGACCTCGTCGAGCCGCTCCAGCAACTGTTCGCGCTGCTTCAGCAGGCGGACCCGGTCCTCCTCGGCGACCTTGCCCTCGATCGCCAACGCCGACAGCGCATCCAGCGTGATCGGCTCGCCCTCGACCACCGGATAGATGTCGGCGGTCGCAGCGCCACTCTGCGCCTGGAAACGCACCAGCGCACAGCCCTGCTTCTGCGCCTGGCGCTGCAGCGCGTCCATGATCCGGCGCTCGCGCGAGGTGCTGGCGCGCTTGACGACGCGGCGCGACATGCGGTGCGGCCGCGAGCGCAGCGCCGCGACCAGATGGCCGTGCAGGGCGCGGCCGAGTTCGAGCAGGTGGTCGCGGAACGCCGACGCCCGGCCCGCGGGCAACGACACCAGCAAGGGCCGGTTCGGTTCGCGGAAGTTGTGCACGAACACGCGGTCCGGCGTGCGCTGGCAGACCGGCTGGATGTCGCGCAGCAGCAGTTCGACCACCGCGGTGCGGCCCGAGCCGATCAGGCCCGACACGAACAGGTTGTAGCCCTGGGCGTGGATCGACAGCCCGGTGCGCAAGGCCGCCATCGGCCGCTCCTGGCCGAGCAGGAACGCCGCCGTCGGCGGCTTGCCCGACGGCTTGATCGCCGGGCAGTTCCACCGCAGATCGCGCACCGGCACCG
>JBASWX010000255.1:0-6359 GCA_049276695.1 Planctomycetota bacterium | reverse complement strand
GCTCGGCGGTGGCCGGCGCCGAAGTGATGGTCGGCCTCGCCCTCGGCTCGCTGCCGCTGCTGCTGCTGGCGCAGACCCAGGTAACCACACTCGCCCGCCGCTTCGGCCCACGCACGTTGCTGTTCGTGCAGCGCGCCGCGATGCTGCTCGCCGCCGGCATGCTCATCTGGCGCGGCATCGCCAACATGCACGGCTCGTCGTGTTGCCACTGAGCCTCCGCGTCCTCTGCTGGAACGTGCACAAGTGCACCGGCGGCCTCGACCGCCGGCACGATCCGGCGCGCACCGCCGCGGTGATCGCCGGTGCCGAACCCGACGTGCTGCTGCTGCAGGAGGTCGCGCAGAACGGCCGCTGGTACGACCACTGCCGCCAGGTCGACGTGCTCGGCGACGCACTCGGCTTCCCCCACCGCAGCTACTTCGTCAACGTGCGCTTCGGCCCGCGCCGCGGCGAGTACGGCAACGCGATCCTGAGCCGGCTGCCGATCGCCAGCACCACGAACCTCGACCTGACGGTGCCCGGCAAGAAGCCGCGCAGCGTGCTGCACGCCGAGCTGAAGCTGGCGGTCGGCGACGGCCACCACCGCACGCTGCACGTGTTCAACCTGCACCTCGGCCTCGGCGGCGCGGAGCGGCGCGCGCAACTGCAACGCCTGCTCGCGGCGCGCGAACTGACCGCGATCCACGCGACCACGCCGGTCGTCGTCGCCGGCGACTTCAACGACGTCTGGGGTACGCTCGGCAAGGATCTGCTCGCCCCCGCCGGCTTCCGCGGCCCGGCACGACCGCAACGCACGTTCCCGGCCTGGGCCCCGGTGCGCGCGCTCGACTCGGTCTGGGTGCGCGGCGCCGTCGACCTCGTCGAACTCGAACGGCTGCGCACTCGCGGTGCGCGGCTGGCGTCGGACCACGTGCCCCTGGTGGCGTCGCTGCGGCTGGCTCGGCAGTGACGCGAAGCTGCGGGGCAGCTTGCACCTCCACCGCCCGCGCCTAGGCTCCAGTGCGTGGACGCGACCTCGTTCCGCACGACCCTCGAGCGGATCGATGCAGCCCTGACCACCTCGACGGAGCTGCTGATCGGCGATGGTGCTGCCCTGCTCGCGCTGGGATTCGACGGTCGTTCGACGGTGGACATCGACGTGTTGCCGGGTTCCCGCTTCGTGGCTCATGACCTGCAGCAGGCCTGTGCCGCCGCCGGGCTCGCGTGGAATCCCCCCGACAAGGACTTCCCGCCCGGTGACTACCTCGAGATCGTGCCGGCGCAAACGCTCGTCCTGCCAACGCCGGCCGGGGAGTACGAAGTCGTGTTCCGCGGTCGCCGACTGATCGTGCGCGTTCCGCCTGCGGCCGACCTCGCCGTCGGCAGGCGGAAGCGACTCGACCCGGAGGATCTGGCCGACATCCAGTTCCTGGTGACGCGGTTCGCGGTCGACGAGGCCCAACTGCGGGACGCATTCGCGCGGCTGCCAGAGAGGTTCCGGCGTGATGGCGTGCTGCTCGACAACCTTCGCTACGTTGTCGAGGACACCTGGGGGAAGCCGTGAACGGGACCCCGACGTGGGACTCCCTGGTGGACCGCATGCTGCGCGAGCTGGCGAGCGACGGCCCGCGCGCCGAGTCGTACTGGGCGCAGCAGATCGCGTTCGGTCCGGTCTTCGTGCACGCGATCGGGCTGCGGCTACGGCGGGAGCCGGCTTGCATCGGCGGCGAAGCACTCGTGCGCTGCGTGCAGCTGGCACGGGCCGGGTTCGGTGCCTTGCCGGAACCTCCGGACTGCGACCCGACCGGGCTGCGGATCCTGGCGGCGCGACAGGCGCGCGCGCTCGGTTGGCGCCGCCGCGCGACGCTCGACCGCTTGCTGTGGCGGCTCGGGGCGCAGGCGAGCGCGAGTGCTCCGGCCCCCGCCCGCCTCACCCGCTGCTACGAGCTGATCGGCTTCCGGCCAGGGGAACGGCTCGCCGGGTAGCGAGGGCGCGGGTCTATGGACCGCACCGGCGACGCGGCGCGCCCGGTGGCACCTGCCCGCCGACGAGGAGCGGCCGTGCGTCCGGTTCATGTTACACCGTCGACCCCGCCCCGCTGGATTGCCCACGTCGGCAATCGCGTCGTCGCGAATGGCCCGACCAGTCGGTGGCGCGTATCGTGCGCCGCCGATGGACACCGACCGATCGCCAGCGGGTCGTGAGGGAGTAGCGTCGGCGCAGCCGGCGCAGATCGGTCCCTACCGGATCCTGGAGACGCTCGGCGAAGGCGGCATGGGCACGGTCTACCTCGCCGAGCAGAGCCAGCCGGTGCAGCGGCGCGTGGCGCTGAAGCTGATCAAGTTGGGCATGGACAGCAAGGCGGTCGTCGCGCGCTTCGAGCAGGAACGGCAGGCGCTCGCCTTGATGCAGCACGACGGCATCGCCAAGGTCCACGACTGCGGCACCAGCGACCGCGGGCAGCCGTTCTTCGTGATGGAGCTGGTGAAAGGCGTGCCGCTCACCGAGTTTTGCGACCAGCGCCGGCTGTCGTTGCCGGCCCGCATTGGGCTGATGCAGCAGGTGTGTGCAGCGGTGACGCACGCGCACCAGAAGGGCGTCGTACATCGCGACCTCAAGCCCGGCAACGTGCTGGTCAGCGAGGACCAGGGCAAGGTGCAAGTCAAGATCATCGACTTCGGCCTCGCCAAGGCGATGGGCAAGAAGCTGGTCGAAGCGACGCTGTTCACCGAGGCGGGTCAGGTGATCGGCACGCCGGAGTACATGGCGCCCGAGCAGGCTGACGTGACGAACGCGGACATCGACACGCGGGCGGATGTGTACTCGCTCGGCGTGATGCTGTACGAGGTGTTGACCGGGCAGTTGCCGTTCTCGGGGCCCGAACTACGGCAAGCGGGCCTGCTCGAGATGCAGCGGGTCCTGCGCGAAGACGAGCCACCGAAGCCGAGCACCAGACTGTCGGCGCAGCGGGACACGGCGACGACGATCGCCGCGCAGCGGCGCACGAGCGCGGCGGCGCTGCACCGGGCGCTCAAGAACGACCTCGACTGGGTGGTGCTGAAGTCGCTCGAGAAGGACCGCGCGCGGCGCTACGACACGGCGAACGCTCTGAGCGTCGACCTGCAGCGGTACTTGGACCACGAACCGCTCGTGGCGGGGCCGCCAAGTGCGGTCTACCGGCTGAAGAAGCTGTTGCGGCGGTACCGCGGGCAGGTGCTGGCAGGCGGCTTCGTGTTGCTCGCCTTGGTTGCGGGCGGCATCGGCACCTTCGTGCAGTACCAGCGGGCGGAGGCGAAGGCCAACGAGGCGCTGGAGCAGAAGGGCAAGGCGGAGGCGAACGCAACGCTGGCGAACGACAAGACCGCCGAGGCCGTGCGCGAGAAGGGTCGCGCCGACGCCAAGGTCGACGAATTCAACCAGTTGGCCGGCGTCGTGCTGTACGACCGGGCAATCGCCAACGAGAGGGAGCTGTATCCGGCCTGGCCGCACAGGATCGCCGCGATGGAAAAGTGGCTGCAGGACGCGGGCAAGTTGCTGGCGATGAAGGACGGGATCGAGCGGACCGTCCGCGATTTGGAGGCGCGGGCGCTGCCGCCGACACCGGGAGAGCTGGAGGCTGACCGGCGCGGGCATCCCAAGGCCTCGGAACTCGAATCCCTTGCGAACCGCGTCGCTTCGTTGCGGTATGCGCAGGCAATTCGGGACGGCAAGGCGGCGTTGGTCGTTCCCGAGCTAACCGCGGCGCAGCAGGCTCTATCTGGCGTAGAATTGAACATTCTGGCGTTGGAGCGAGTCGCGACGCCGTCGTCTGGGGGACGAGCGGTACACGGCGAAGAGGCGTTCGCCCTGGCGTGCGCGCAACTGGCGGTAACCAAGGCCGCCGGCACCGATGACGAGTTCTTCTTTCTCCACACGCTGGCCCTGGCCCTCGTTGCGAACGGAAAGGACAGCCAGGCCAAGGCGACGAAAGCCGAGTCGCGCAAGAAAACGCCTAGCTCAGCGTTGGATCTCATGCGCAGGTTCGATCGAGACTTCGACACCGAGGTCGACAAAGGAGCCGAACTGCTGGTGGCCACCGAGGTCGAGCTCGCAGATCTGACGACGATGGTCACCCAACGTCGCACGTTCCGGTTCGCGCTGGAGGCACAGCAGTTCCTGCACGGTGCATTGGCCGAGCTGCCGGCGAAACTCGACGCGCTGGCCGCGAACCAGAACGCAGACGTCGAACGCAGAATGGCATGGGCGAAGCAAGTCCGGGATCTCTCCCTCAACCACCCTAACCGGCGACACACGTGGGGTGCGGTTCGCGCGGCGATCGCGGCAGCTGACGGGCAGACAGCAAGCGAGCTCTATGCAGGCCAAGGGATCGAACTTCGGGATCAGGACGTCATAGGGCTGGTGCCGATCGGCATGAACCCGGTAACGAAGCTGTGGGAGTTCTACGAGTTGCGCAGTGCGTGGGACGGAAAGATCGACCCGCGCACGATCTCGATTCCCGAACACGAGCAAGACGGTTCGATCAAGATGACCGGCGACACAGGCATCGTGTTCGTGCTGTTGCCGGGTGGCAAGTTCACGATGGGTGCACAGCGAGTTGACCCTGGCAAGCCCAACTACGATCGGCAGGCGATGATCCACGAGACTCCAAGACATGCAACACTAGCTCCGTTCTTTTTGGCGCGACACGAAATGACGCAGGGGCAGTGGGCACGGTTGTGGCATGGCGATCGCAGCCTACGCTGGCCGAGCACCTTCCGGGTCGGCAGCGATTACGAACTGACAGTATGGAATGGCGTCCCTAACAACCCCATCGGTCCAGCGCATCCAGTCGAGAACGTCGACTGGGAGATGTGTGACCTAATGCTGCATCGCAACGGTCTCGTACTGCCGACGGAAGCGCAGTGGGAGTTTGGCTGCCGTGCCGGCCAATCGACGCCCTGGTACACGGGCGACACAGCAACGACTCTCGCGGGGCATGCCAACGTGCGCGACCGACGTGCCTTCTCGGAACGCCAGGATCTGAGAACCGCCGAAGCCTTTGACGACGGCTTTGCCGGGCTGGCACCCGTCGGCCAGTACGGCCGTTCGAACTCGTTCGGTCTATACGATGTGCACGGTAACGTCGCGGAGTGGTGCAGCGACGTTGGCAGCAACGTCCGAATGCGCGAGGGTGATGCCATGCAAACGCCGGGCGCCTACTCCTCCCACCGCGGCCACCGCGGCGGCAGCTGGAATCAACCGGCAGTGTTGGCGCGCTCGGCCAACCGTGAGAAGAGCGCGACATCGACGCGCAACAGCGCGCTCGGCCTTCGATGTGCCAGGGCGGTACGACCGTAGCGCACAATGCCCTTGTTCACAGGTCGCTCCTAACACTACCGTGGCAGTGGCCTGACGCGAGTTGGTCGTCCACGAGCTTGTACAAGTACTGACATTGCGCTACGACGCGGCTGTTGCTGGTGGCCGACGTCAACCTGCTCACGCGACTGACGAAGTTCCTCGATGGCTTCGCGGACGCATTCGTCCGCGGCGGTCAGCCCGGCAACGCGCTGCGGACATTGCACGTCAACGAGACCCCCGCCGAGGACGTGCACATGGCGATCGAGAAGCATCTGCAACGACCCGAGGAGACGATCATGAGCACCGCCGAGAAACTGGAATCCAAGGGACGAGCCGCCACCCGCATCGAGACGTTGTCGCGCCTGTTGACACGCCGGTTCGGACCGCTGCCGCCGGACGTCGAAGCCCGCGTGCGCGCCGGAACTCCAGCCGATTTCGATCGCTGGTTCGACCGCGTGCTCGACGCCCCGAACCTCGCCGGAGTCTTCGCCGACTGACGGCCCGGAACCTCGCGCGCAGCCGATCCATCTCGGGCGTGAGAGACTGATCGTCGCGCTCACGACCTGCATCACCGCGCGCGCACCACGTCGCCGCCGCGCACCGCGTCGCCGCCGGCGACCAGCCGCTCGATCGCCGCGGTCATCACTTCGCGGACGACGTTGCCGAGCCGCGCGATGCCGAAGCAGCGCGCCGCTTCGCGCGCGAGGTCGGCGGCGGGGAGCGCCTGGTGCTGGCGGAGCAGCCAGCGCAGCGCGTTGGCCAACTCCGGGGCCGGCAGTTCCTCGGCGGCGCGCTCGGCGTCGCCGCCGTCGGCGGGGCCACGGAAGCCGCGGAACGTGTCGCGTTGCTGCTTGTCGGCCCACACCACGTCGCCATCGACGACCGCGGTCGCCGGCAGCGCGCTGCGCAACCGTTCGCGTACGCGTTCCGTCACTCGCGACACGCCCCACGCCGCCGCGACCGTGCGCGCCAACCGCTCAAACACCACCGGCCCCTCGCGCCGCAGCACCTGCTCGATCTGCGCCCGCACCGTGCGCTGCGC
>JBASWX010000254.1:0-6363 GCA_049276695.1 Planctomycetota bacterium | reverse complement strand
CCTGCTGGGCCAACGCATGACCGCGGATGGGTTCCCGGTGCTGCGCGTCGCGGCCGGCGACGCCGAGTACGAGGACGAAGTGCGGCCGCGGCTGGGCCAGCGCGGCAGCGAAGCCGTGCGCACGCTGCGCGTGGTGCGCGGCAGCTGCGAGTTCACGTTCCCGGCCGTCGAGCAGGGGACGATGACGGTTGGCGACACCGTTGCCGGCCGGCACGCCGTCGCGCAAGGAAACAGCCTCGAGGTGGTGTACCGATGGTGATCGCGCTGGTGTTCGCAGTGTGCCTGTCGCCGCAGGAACCGGCGTCGCCGGCGCCGGTGGCCAAGGCGCCGTCGCCGGACGAGGACCGTTACGTCGCGATCGCCGACGTACCGCTGCCGCCCGACGTCGTGCTCGAGGTCGGGGGCCTCGCGCAGGTCGGTGCGTCGCTGTTCGCGTGCACGCGTCGCGGCGAGATCTGGCGCGTCGACGCCGCCGCCGGTCCGGCGCCCAAGTGTTCGCTGTGGGCCGAAGGCCTGCAGGAGCCGCTCGGCCTCGTCAACCACGACGGCTGGCTGTACTGCGTGCAGCGCGGCGAACTGTCGCGGCTGCGCGACCGCGATGGCGATGGTCGCATGGACGACAGCGAGGTCGTCGCCGACGGCTGGCCGCTGTCCGGCAACTACCACGAGTACGCGTTCGGCCCAGCACTCGCCGGCGACGGTTCGTTCTGGCTCTTGCTGAACAAGCCATTCGGCGACGAGCCGTTCGGCCGCGCGCCGTGGCGCGGCTGGGCGCTGCGCGTGCCGCCGGCCGGTGGCTCGTTCGAGCCGGTGGTCGCGGGCCTGCGTTCGCCAGCCGGCATCGGCACCGCGCCCGACGGCGCCGTCTGGTACTCCGACAACCAGGGCGAATGGTGTGCGACCGGCAAGTTCGCGCCGCTCGCGGTCGGTGAGTTCCACGGTCACCCCTGGGGCATCGGTTCGTGCAAGCTGCCACCCAGCCGCGTCGAGCATCCGGGCGAAGTGAAGTCGGGGCTGCGCATGGCCGAGGCCGCGCGCACGATCCCGCACTTCACGCTGCCGGCCGTCTGGATCCCGTACGACCTGTGCGGCCGTTCGCCCGCCGGCTTCGTGTGGGACAGCGGCGGCCACTTCGGCCCGTTCCGCGGCCAGGTGTTCTGCGGCGACCAGTACTCGTCGGAAGTGTTCCGGCTCACGGTCGAACAGGTCGGCGGGCGCTGGCAGGGTGCGTGCTACCCGTTCCGGCGCGGACTGAAGTGCGGCATCACGCGCGTCTTGTGGGGTGAACGTGGCTCGCTGTGGTGCGGGCTCACCAACCGCGGCTGGGGTTCGCTCGGCCAGTCCGAGCACGGTTTGCAGCGGCTGGTGTGGCGCGGCGTCGAACCGTTCGAACTGCTCGAGGTGAAGGCGACGGCGGCGGGGTTCCGGTTGTCGTTCACCGCCCCGGTCGATCCGACAACCGCGGTCGCGGCCAGCTTCGCGGTGCGCAGCTGGACCTACGACCACCACGAGGAGTACGGCTGCAAGCCGCGCGACGAACGCGCGCATGTCGTCAGCACGGTGCGGATCGCCGATGCCGGGCGCGCCGTCGAACTCGATCTTGCCGACGTGCCACTGTGTCGCGTCTACGAAGTGAAGTGCGGCGGGGTGCGGGGTCCGGCCGGCGAGGCGACGTGGCACGGCATCGCCTGGTACACGCGCAACCGGGCGCCGTGAGCGGACCAGCCTGGTGAGGCGACTATCGACGGCCTGGGCCCTGGATCACACGACGGACAGGCACCCAACGACAGCGGATCCCTGTCGGCCGGCCCGCGATTCGTGGTACGTTGCCCTCGGGAGGCGAACTCCATCTCCATGAAGCCGCACACCTTCCTCTCGGCGATCTGCGCGCTGTTGCCCGTGCTCCTGTCGCAGGAGCCATCGAAGCCCGATGACGCGGCCAAGGTGTGGCGTCTGCGTGGGTGTGTGATCGATGAGGATGGCAACGGGATCGCGGGTGCCGGCCTGGCGATGGGTGATCCCGATCGCGTGACCACCGCCAGCACCCTGACGGCGCCTCAGGTTCAGACCGAGGCCAACGGGGCATTCGAGTTGCAGGTGATGTTGCGGAAGGAGGACGCGAAGCACGTGGTTCTGCTGGCGGCGCGCGGACGCCTTTCGGTCGAACTGGACCCGAGGTTCCTTGCGTGGCAAGCGAACAGCAGCGACAGGATCTTCGACTTCGGAGCGATCACGCTCCCGCGGGGGGTCACCCTGCGTGGTACGGTGCGGGCGGCAGGTGGAGTTCCAATCCGCGGTGCGCGCGTGATCGCCTCGGATGCTCTGCAGGAACTGTCACAAGCGATCGGGGCGGGCAGCACTCGGTACACGGCATTCGCTGTCAGTGACGACAAGGGGCTGGTCGAGTTGCCGGGCGTCGCATCGAGCGGTGCCCGGATCGAGATCCGGGCCGATGGATACCACGTTCGCGTCTTGCCCCTCGTGACTCCGGGAGATCCGCTCATCGCCGAGTTGCATCCGGGCGGGTTCGTCGACGGACAGGTGACGGACGCCAGTGGCAGGCCCTGCGATGCGTTTCTCAGAGTCGTGTACGAAGCGCACGAACCGGAAAGAGAGGACACGCTGTGGGCCACGGGCGGGAAGTTCCGAATCAGTCTGCGTCATGCTCACCGCTACCGCATCCATGCCTACTACGGCGCGGGCAACCTGGGCTCGCTGAGCCCCGTCCTGGATGGCCCGGCGCAAGGGGTGGTAGTCCGATCGGTGCGGGCCGGTCGTGCCGGGGATGCAGCCCCTGGGTTGGTCGTTCGCATCACCGAAGCGGCGTCCGGCAAGGCGGTCGAGGACATCAGGGCCGCGGCGATCTGGGAGGAGAGCGCCGGGGCGGAGGACGCGCGGGAGCTCGAGTGGGCGTTTGCGAAGTCCGCGGTCGAGGCACGGACACCGGGGGAGATCCGGCTCGCGGGGCCGAAGGAGGGTGAACCGGACAAGGGAACCGTCGTGATCCGCGCAAAGGGCTTCGTTCCCATGACTCTTCGCGACGTGCAATGGTCGTCGGAGCGCCCGCCGGTCCTGGAAGCCAGGCTCGTACGAGAAGCCGCCATCTCCGGCACTGTCGTGGATGAGTCGGGGCGCGCGATCGAGGGCGCCGCGATCATCGTCGACGAACGGGAGGAGGACAGCCCTTGGTACTCCGGGCACGCCGGGCTGGTATCCGATCCGGACGGGGCCTTCCGGATTGGAGGTCTCGCAGGTGGCAAGCACACACTTCGCGCCTCGGCACCGGGGCTACCGGTCGCCGACGTGGTCGAAGTGGACGTGCCCGCAAGTTCGACACGGGAGGGCGTGAAGCTCGTGGTTCCTCGTGGCGCGAGCATCGCCGGGCGTCTGGTAGGTGCGGAGCCTCCCTCCTCGTCGCAGATCGTGTTGCGCAAGCGCAGCCCGGAACACGAGTCGTACCGTTCCCATGGCGACTCGAACTTCACTCGGCGAGCGGTGCTGGGACCGGGTGGGGCGTTCGCGGTCGAGGGCCTCGACCGTGGCGACTACGAGGTCGAGCTGCGGGTGCCCCACCTCCAAGGTCGTGGCGGTTGGCTCGTGCTTCCGGTCGAGCCGATCCGGGTTCGCAGGAACAGCCTGCAGCGCGATTTCGACATCTCGGAGGCCGTGCCGGGCAAGCTCCGGGGCAAGGTGACGTTGGCCGGGGCGACGATCCCGCATCACCGCCTGGTCATCGCAGCGTTCGCAAACGACGAGGACAGCTACAGGCCGTGGGCCGAGCTGACCGTGTGCGAACCCGTCGGCGCTGACGGGGTGTTCGAGTTGCCGGTGCCCCCAGGGGATTACCGCCTGCAGCTCCTGGACCTCGCTACTGGCATCCCGCTTCACGTCAGCACCGTGCTGCCGGTGAAAGCGGGGGCGGTGGTGGATGCGCCACTGAAGCAGACGCTCGCGCAAGTTCGGCTCCGTCTTCAACCCGAGCAGACAGGCGGGGCCGTCGTCGCGAGCCGGGTCGAAGTCTCCGTCAAGCACGACCTCAGCGGGCCACGGCGGATTCGCATCGAAGACCACGGGTTCCCGGAGACACGTGCCGGCATCTCACTGTCCGCGGGTGAGACCGAAATGGACCTCGTCTTGCCGGTCTTGCCGGTCAAGCTCCGCGTGCGATCGAACGCGGGCGAAGTGCTGGGCGGCGAGTCCTACTCGGACGATGGGCCGCTGGCTGAGTTGGAGCTCACTCCCGACGCGAGCAAGGCCGAGCAGGTCGAGATCCGCGTTCCTGCGCCACGCGAGACTCCGGCGAAGGAACGCTGACGCCAGCGAGGACTGGCGTCTGCGCTACCTGCCGCCGCCGGTGAGCGCCCGTACCGCGGCGACCAGCAGCGCGACGCCGAAGCCGGTGCCGCGGTCGTTGCGGAACGCGGGGAACGCGAGGTCGACGTGGCCCCAGCGCACCTTGGTGCCGTCGAGGTGCCAGTGCACGAACTCGGCGGCGCAGCTCGACTGCGCGTTGCTGCGGTTCTTGACCGAGTTGCGCATGTCGGCGATCGGGCTGTTGAACTCGGAACGGTAGAACTCGGGCGCGAACGGCAGCGGCCAGCACAGGTCGCCGGTGGCGCGGCCGGCGTCGAGCAGCGCGCGTTCGACCGCCTCGTCGTTGCTGACGACGGCGGCGTGCAGGTCGCCGGTCGCGATGCCCTGCGCGCCGGTCAGCGTCGCGGCGTCGATCACGATGGAAGCACCGAGTTCGCGCGCCGCGTAACTGCAGCCATCGGCGAGCAGCAGCCGGCCCTCGGCGTCGGTGTTGTTGATCTCGACCGTCTTGCCGGAGTGCAGCGTCAGGATGTCGTCGGGCTTGTAGGCGGTGGGGCCGATCGCGTTCTCGGCCAGGCACAGCAGCAGCGACAGCCGATGGCGCGGGCGCGCCGCGGCGAGCACCGCGAACGCGCCGAGTACCGCGGCAGCACCGCCCATGTCGCCCTTCATCGTCTCCATCGCGCCGCGCGCCTTGATGTGCAGGCCGCCGGTGTCGAAGGTGACGCCCTTGCCGACCAGTGCCACGTGCGGGCCCGTGGCCGGACCGGTCTGCGCGACCAGGAGGCGCGGCGCGGAACGCGCACAGCGGCCGACCGCGTGGATGCCACCGAGCTTCGCCCGCAGCAGCGCGTCGCCGACGATCTCGCGCACCCGGACGCCGCGCCGCGTGCGCAGCAGCTTCTTCGCCGCGGCGGCGAGTGCTTGCGGATCGAGTTCGGTGGGCGGCGTGTCGACCAGCAGCGCGGCGTGGCGGGCCTGGGTCACGACGTCGCGGATGTCGGCGCCGATGGTGACGCTGGCGCCGGTGGTGAGCACGCAGCGGATCGCCAGCGTCGCACCGGGCTTCGCCTTCTCCTTGCGCAGGAACAGCGGCAGCGCGCGGGCGATCGCATTGATGGCGGCGAGCGCGTGGTCGGGTTCGTCGAGCACGACCAGGATCGCCGCGGGCTTTGGCCCGCCGAGGCCGGCGCCGGCGACGACCTTGCGGATGCCCTCGGCGCGCGACGGAGCGGAGTGGCGCGACGGCGAGTCGGCCAGCACGCCGACGGTGAGCCGTCGGCCGGCGGGAGTGCGCGAGGATGCGGCGCCGCCGAGCAGGCCGGGGCTCGCTTCGTTGCCGAGTTCGAGCGCGAGCCGGACGAGGTCCGGCGGCAACCACGGCGCGAGTGCGGTGTTGCCGCGGGCGCGCGGCCCGAAGCAGCCCTTGCGGGCGATGATCAGCAGGTGGTCCGCGGCGGCCAGGGTCTTGCGATCGGCGTCGAACTGGAACTCCATGCGCGGATGCTACGGACCCGCTGCACCCGGGCCAGCGGCGTCGTTCCGGCGCGAGAACGTGGAGCCGGACGCCGGTGACGCCATGATGGGCGGGTGCCAGGCCCCGGCGACCGACTGCCGCTCGCGACGCTGCTGGCGCTGTTCCTCGGCTACGCCGCCAGCTACTGCCATCGCGCCGACCTGCCGGCGCTGCTGCCGCTGCTCGAACACGAAGCGGGCCGCGAAGCGCTGCACCGGGCGCTGCCCGACATCGCCTCGCTCGGCATGCTGGTCTACGCGATCGGCAAGGTGGTGGGTGGCCTGCTCGCGGACCGCTTCGGCGGTCGCCGCATGTTCGTGCTGGCGCTCGCCGGGGCGGCGGTCGCGGAAGGGTGCGCGACGCTGTGCAGCGGACCGGTCGCGTTCGCCGCGTGCCGCACAGCCGGCATGCTGGTGCTGGGCTGCGCGTGGCCGGCGGTCGGCCACGTCGCGGCGGCGGTGTCGCCGGCGCTGCGGCTCGGCGCGGTGATGGCGTTCCTGTCGCAGAGCTACCTGCTCGGTGATGCGGTGGTG
>JBASWX010000253.1:0-5009 GCA_049276695.1 Planctomycetota bacterium | reverse complement strand
GCCGTGGGTGGCGGCGCCGGCTTCGCCGCCGCGGCAGCGGCCTTGGCCTTCGCCGCGGCTGCCGCCGCGTCCTTGGCCTTCTTCTTCGCCTCGCGCGCGGCATCGGCTTCCGCCTTCTGCTCCGGGGTGAAGTAGCCGAGCCCGAACACGCCGATCACGTGCTGGCCCGACTCGTCGATCCGTGCCGCCAGCCACCCGGCGTCCGCCGGCGACAGCTGTTCGCGCGGCAACTCGGCGAGCCGGTGCAGCCGTTCCATGTCCGGCGCGTCGAGCCGCACGTCGAGCTGTCCGGTCGTGCGGCGGAACAGGAAGCGCTCGCCACCGTGCCGCGGGTCCATCTCGAACGTCGCCGTCATCGACAGCGAGTCGGTCGGGCACGCCCGCACGCACAGCCCGCAGTAGATGCACTTCGACATGTCGATGTCGAAGCGCGACGCGCGCATCTTGTTGTCGGCGTCGCGTTCGCCGTCCATCTTGAAGCAGTCGACCGGGCACGCGGTGTCGCAGGCGTGGCAGACGATGCACCTCGGCGCATCGTTGACCAGGTGGCCGCGCTGCCGGTCGCCGACCACCTCGGCCGGCTGCTCCGGATACTGGCGCGTCACCGCCGCGGCGCCACCCTCGCCGCGCAGGTTCTCGAGCAGGAAGCGGCCGGTGGTGCGCATGCCGACGACGCACGACTGCACGCCTTCGACGACGTCGTGGATCCAGGCCAGGATCACGGGCGGCCTCCGGTCAGGCGCTGCAGCGCCGGGTGCATGCGGCCGTACTTCTTCCTCGCCATCGCGACCAGGACCGCGCCGAGCGCCAGCGGGATCAACCACGCGACCAGTTGCCCGTACCACGACAGCGCCGGCGCCGGCCGCGCCGCCAGCCGGCCGAACGCGGGGCCGGTGACCGTGCCGCCGGTCGCCAGCATCGTCACCGCGATCCCGAACAGGGCGACGAGGCACAGCGGCACCAGCACCAGCCACGACAGCCGCATCACCTGGTCGACGCGGAAGCGCGGCAGCGTCCAGCGGATCCACATCATCACCAGGAACACCGCGATGACCTTGGTCCCGAGCACCAGCGCATGGATCGGCACCTCGAGCCACGGCGACAAGCCGACGATCCACTGTTCGCCGATCGGACTCTGGTAGCCGCCGAAGAACAGCGTCGCCAGCAGCGCGCCGACCAGCAGCATCTCGGTGTACTCCGCCATCGCGAACATGCCCCACCGCAGCCCCGAGTACTCGGTGTTGAAGCCGGACACCAGTTCGCTCTCCGCCTCCGCCATGTCGAACGGGCTGCGCTGGCACTCGGCGAGGCCCGCGACGAAGAACACTCCGGCGAGCAGCAGCAGGAACGGGCTCTGCAGCGCGTTCCAGCCGAGCAGCGTGAACACGCCCGGCGCGTACTGTTGCCCGACGATCGCGTGCAGGTCCATCGTGCCGCACCACAGCACCGCACCAGCGACGGCGAGTCCGATCGGCACTTCGTAGCTGACCAGCTGCGCCACCGCGCGCATGCCGCCGAGCAACGACCATTTGCTGCCGGAACCCCAACCGGCCATCTTCAGCGCGATCACCACGATGCCGGAGGCCGCGAGCGCGAACAGCGCCCCGACATCGGTCTCCAGCATCACCAGGTGGTGGCCGAACGGCAGCACGCAGAACGGCAGGAACGCGCCGACCAGCGCCAGGTACGGCGCCAGCCGGAACACCACGCCGTCGGCGCCGCTCGGCACGATGTCCTCCTTGCCGAGCATCTTGATGCCGTCGGCGACGAACTGGCCGAGGCCGAGCCGCCGCGACAGCAGCAGCAGGGAACGCACCGGCCGCAGGTTGGCGAACGCGGCGAACGCGCGGTCCTGGCGCGCGCGCGGCAGCCAGCAGAGCGCCAGCCGGAAGGCGAAGCGCAGCGGCCCGTCGAGGCCGGCCGAGTTCGGGCCGACGCGGCGCTGGATCGCGGCGGCGATCTTGCGTTCGAGGATCTGGCCGAACGCGGCGACCGGGAAGATCAGCAGCAGCAGCGGCGCCACCCACACCGCGAGCACCGCCAGCGCAGTCGCGAACCAGCCCGGCTCGCCGCCAGCGAGCCACGCCGCCAGCGCATCGACCGCGTAACCGAGCCCGGTCATCGGTCGATCTCCGGCACCACGATGTCGAAGCTGCCGATCACCGCGACGACGTCGGCGAGGAAGATGCCGCGCATCACGTGGTGGAAGATGCCGGCGGCGGTGAACGAGCCGGTGCGGCAGCGCACCCGGAACGGCAGCTTGCTGCCGTCGCTGACCAGGAAGTAGCCCATCTCGCCGCGCGGCGCCTCGGTGCGCACGTGCACCGCACCCTTCGGCGGCTTCTTCAGGATCTTGCCGACGTCGGCCTGCCAGCCGCCGACCGGATCGCTCGCCTTGACGGCGCTCGGCGGCAGCAGCTTCAGCGTCTCGCGGCACAGCCGCACCGACTCCAGGATCTCGAGCAACCGGACCACGTAGCGGTCGTAGGCATCGCCGACCTTGCCCTTGCGCCCGGCGTAACCCTGGCCGACCGGCACCTGCACGCCGAGTTCGCCGTACAGCCCGTAGCTCTCGTCGCGGCGCAGGTCGAAGTCGACGCCGCTGCCGCGCAGGTTGGGCCCGACCAGCCCCCAAGCGATCGCTTCGTCGGCGCTGACCGTCGCCACGCCGGCACAGCGGTCGCGGAAGATCGTGTTGGTGGTGACCAGCTTGTTGAAGCGCACCATCTCGCGCTCGAACTGGTCGAGGAACGCGGTGATCTCGACGACCGCGGTCGGGTACAGGTCGTAGGCGACGCCGCCGATCGTCACGTAGTTGTAGGTCAGCCGCTGCCCGCACAGCTTCTCGAAGATGTCGTTGACCGCCTCGCGCTGCGCGATGCCGTGCAGGAACGGCGTGTAGGCCCCGACGTCCATCGCCATCGCGCCGACCGCGACCAGGTGGCTGCTGATCCGGTTCAGCTCGGCCACCAGCACGCGGACGCACTGAGCACGGCGCGGCACCGCGGCGACCGCCAGGTTGCCGGGGTCGGTCGCCAGCAGCTTCTCGACCGCGACGCAGTACGCGAGGTTCGCGTTCATCGCGCACACGTAGTCGATGCGGTCGGTGTACGGGACGAACTGCGGGTACTCGACGCACTCGCCGATCTTCTCGATCGAACGGTGCAGGTAGCCGTGGTCCGGCGTGCACGTCTCCACCACCTCGCCGTCGCTCTCGACGACGATGCGCAACACGCCGTGGGTCGCCGGGTGGTGCGGCCCCATGTTCAGCGTCATGCGTTCGCCGCTCGGCGTGTTCGCCTCGATCGTCACTGCAGCCCTCCGCTGCGCGGCGGCGCGCCTTCGAAGTGCTGGCCGTCGCGCAGGTGCGGCACGCCGTGGTAGTCGGCCGGATACAGGTAGTCCTTGCGCAGCGCGTGCCCTTCCCAGTCGTCGGGGCACAGGATGCGGCGCAACGACGGGTGGCCCTGGAAGCGCACGCCGAACAGGTCGAACACCTCGCGCTCGAAGTAGATCGCGGCCGGCCACACCGCCGACACGCTGGGCAGCGTGCACTGCTCGCGCTCGGCGAACACCTCCAGCGTGACCTTGTGCCGGTGCTGGTAGCTGAACAGCAGGTAGACGACGCAGATGTCGTCGCGCGGCGGCGTGAACGGGAACTTCACCAGGTCGACCGCGGTGAGGTCCATCAGCGCGTCGAAGTGCAGCGGCTTGTGCGTGCGCAGGAAGCGCGCGACTTCGGCGATCGAGCCGGGCGGCACGCGCAGGAACTGCCGGCCGTTGCTGGCGCGTTCGCTGGTCACCACCGGGAACGCCGCATGCACCGTCGCCGCGATCAGATCGTGGCCGAGCGCACTCATGCCTTGCCCGGACCCGGCGGCCCGCCGACACCGAAGTCCGGCACTTTGCAGTGCCCGCCGAACGGGGCCTCGTGGCCGGCGACGACGTGCGGCGTCGTCTCGCGTTCGCCGAGCGTGCGGTAGCGCCGCACGCGTTCGCGCAGCGCCATCACGCCGTCGATCAACGCCTCGGGCCGCGGCGGGCAACCCGGGATGTAGATGTCGACCGGCACGTACTTGTCGATGCCGTTCAGCACCGAGTAGCTCCACTTGCTGAACGGGCCGCCGCTGTTCGCGCACGAGCCCATGCTGACGACCCAGCGCGGCTCGGTCATCTGTTCCCACAACGTGCGCACGCGGCCGGCCATCTTGTGGGTGATGGTGCCGGCGACGATCATCAGGTCGGCTTGCCGCGGCGTCGCGCGCGGGATCATGCCGAGCCGGTCGACGTCGTACCGCGGGCCGCCGGCCTGCATCAATTCGATGCCGCAGCAGGCGGTCGCGAACAGCAGGTAGAACAGCGAGTGCTCCTTGCCCCAGGCCAGGAACTCGTCGAGGCTGGTCAGGTGGATCTGCTCGTCGGCGGGGTTGCCGGGCCGCCCACCGGGATTGTCGTTCGGATTCATCGTGCGCCACCTTCGACCGTGCGGTCCCAGCGGAAGCCGCCGCGCGCCCCGACCCAGCACAGCCCGAGCGCCAGCGTCGCGACGAACGCGGCGATCTCGAAGAACGCGACGCCGCCCTGGCCAGCGCCGAGCCAGTGCAAGCAGCGCGGCAGCACCGGCCACAACAGCGCCAGCTCGACGTCGAACACCAGGAACGCCAGCGCCACGGTGGTGAAGCGGTTGTTGAAGCGGAACCACGCCGAGCCGACCGGTTCCTCGCCGCACTCGTAGGTGGTGAGGCGCTGCGCCGACTCCGGGATCTTGTCCAGCACGCGCGTGATCAACCGCACGATCAACAACGCGCCGAGCACCACCGCAAAGGCCAACAGGCCGACGACCACGACGCTGGCCCACGCCCCGCGCGACGGAGCCGTGGCCGCCTCGGCGATCGCAAGGATGGGGCTGACCGGGGGCATTTTCGGGCGAGCAGGCTAGCGGTGCGTGCCATTGGCGACAACAAGCCGCCTCCTGCCGATGGCACGGCCGCCGCCGGCCGGGGCGGCCG
>JBASWX010000252.1:0-3602 GCA_049276695.1 Planctomycetota bacterium | reverse complement strand
CACCGCTCTCGGGCCCGCGCATTCAACCGCCGAGGCGGTCGTGTAGTGCCAACGATCCCGGCGCGGCCGCCAAACCCGCGAGATCCCTGGGGGCTGTCCGGCAAACTGTCGAAAATGAGTCTGAGCGGGGCCGGAAGCCACGTCGCCGCGGGTTCTCACCCGCCGGGCGGCCGAAAGGCGGGGCCGCTGTTGCAGCGGGCCGGACGCGGTCGCTATCCTGTTCGCCTTCCGAAGACCAAGAACCTGCCCGCAAGGGCCGACCGCGCCGCTGGAAGCCCTGTTCTGGTGCGCTGGTCAGACGCAGAAGCCAAGGAATCCAGGGATGACCATCTCAGCCGAAACCAAGAAGAAGACGATCGCCGAGAACCGGCGGCACGACAAGGACAGCGGCTCTCCCGAAGTACAGATCGCCGTGTTGACGGCGGAGATCGTGGAGTTGACCGAGCACATGCAGCGGCACCCCAAGGACCACCACAGCCGCCACGGCCTGCTGCTGAAGGTCAACCGGCGCAACAAGCTGGGGACCTACCTGCGCCGCGTCGATGCGGCGAAGTTCGAGCAACTGCAAGGGAAGCTCGGGCTGCGCAAGTGATGCTCTCGCTGTCTGTCGCCCGTGACGGACTCGACCGCAGACGGTGACGCCGACAGGAGGTCGGGCGCCGTGGCCGAGCGGAACTTCGGCCGATCCCGGCGTGCAAGGCACGCCGGCCATGCAGATGCGACCCTGGCCTCGTGGCCCTGGTCGCGCGGTGACGGCGATGAACGCTGCACCGCGACAGGCCTGCGCCGGATGCCGGTGCAGGCAGGTGGGATCGATCCCGCCGGCGCCCCGTTCGCCAGGGTCCCACGTAGGGGCAGCGAACCGCGGCGTGTTGTAGAGAGACGAGAGAGAGAAGCAGAGTTCACGACATGGCCAGCAGAAAGAAGGCAGACGATTCCCCATCCCAACAACCCAGGGCGCCCCGCGGGCGCCGGCCCGCGACGCGGGACAGCGCTGGCGACGGCGGCGTCGCGACGGCGGCCCCGGCGGTAGCGCAGCCGAGCGGCCGCATCGTGGTCGAGCGCCAGATCGGCGGCCGCACGCTGAGCCTCGAGACCGGCCGCATGGCCAAGCTGTCCGACGGCGCCTGCGTCGTGCGCTACGGCGACACCATGGTGCTGGCGACCGCGAACGGCCAGAAGGCGCCGGAAGGCATCGACTTCTTTCCGCTGACCGTCGACTACCGCGAGAAGACGGCGGCCGCCGGCATCATCCCGGGCGGCTTCTTCAAGCGCGAGGGCCGGCCGTCGACCAAGGAGATCCTGGCCTGCCGCATGATCGACCGCTCGATCCGGCCGATGTTCCCGGACGGCTTCAAGCGCGAGGTCCAGGTGCTGTCGCAGGTGCTGTCGACCGACCGCGAGAACGATCCTGACGTGCTGTGCGCGATCGCCAGCTTCGCGGCACTCGCGCTCAGCTCGCTGCCGCACGGCCGTTCGCTCGGCATGGTGCGCATCGGCTGTGTTGGTGACCAGCTGAAGGTCAACCCGCTGTGGAGCGAGTTGCAGGGCGCTGACAACAAGCTCAACTTGACAGTCGCCGGCCACCAGGACGCGATCGTGATGGTCGAGGCGGGCGGCAAGGAAGTGTCCGAGGAGCTGATGCTGCAGGCGCTCGAGCTGGCGCACGCCACCTGCCGCGAGATCGCCGACATGGTCGACGAGCTGATGCAGAAGGCGGGCAAGCCGAAGATGGCGTTCACGGCGCCGCAGCAGGATGCCGAGCTGGTCAAGGCGATCGAAGGCGAGTTCGGCGCCGAACTGCGGCAGGCACCACTGACCGTGGGCAGCAAGCAGACACGCAGTGGCGCGACCAAGGCGGCGAAGGAGAAGGCGACCAAGAAGTTCCATGCGCCGAGCGGCGCCTCTGCCGACGAGACCAAGGTGTGGAACAGCAAGGTCGGCGAGATCCTCGGCGACATCGTCAAGGACGCCGAACGGCAGTCGATCCTGAAGGGTCGCCGCGCCGACGGCCGCGACCACACCACGGTGCGCCCGATCACGATCGAAGTCGGCGTGCTGCCGCGCGTGCACGGCTCGGTGCTGTTCACCCGCGGCGAGACGCAGGCGCTCGGCATCGTCACGCTGGGCGGCACCGACGACCAGCAGTTCATCGATGGGCTGATGCCGGAGCCGAAGAAGCGCTTCCTGCTGCACTACAATTTCCCGCCGTTCTCGGTCGGTGAAGTGAAGCGCGTCGGTTCGCCCGGCCGCCGCGAGATCGGCCACGGCGCGCTCGCCGAGCGCGGGCTCGAGGCGGTGCTGCCGGCGCGCGAGGAGTTCCCGTACACGATCCGCATCACCAGCGAGATCCTGGAGTCGAACGGCAGCTCGTCGATGGCGACCGCGTGCTCGGGCACGTTGGCGATGATGGACGCGGGCGTGCCGATCAAGCAGCCGGTCGCGGGCATCGCGATGGGACTCGTGATGGAAGGTCGGAAGTACGCGATCCTGACCGACATCCTCGGCAGCGAGGACGCGTGCGGCGACATGGACTTCAAGGTCGTCGGCACCGGGCGCGGCATCACCGCGCTGCAGATGGACATCAAGTGCGAAGGCCTGACCCGCGAGATCATGGCGGAGGCGCTGGAACAGGCGCGCCAGGGTCGGCTGCACGTGCTCGCCGAGATGGCGAAGGTGCTGAAGCAGCCGCGCAAGGAGCTGAGCCCGAACGCGCCGCGGCTCGAGTCGCTGCAGGTTCCGAACGAGAAGATCGGCCTGATCATCGGCCCCGGCGGCAAGAACATCCGGGCGATGCAGGAGAACTTCGAGTGCAAGATCTCGATCGAGGACGGCGGCCTGTGCACCGTCACCGGGCTCAACGCCGAGAAGGTGAAGGCCTGCGTCGACCACATCAAGGCGATGACCGCCGAGGTCGAACTGGGCGCGATCTACGAGGGCCGCGTCACCGCGATCAAGGAGTTCGGCGCGTTCGTCGAGATCCTGCCGAGCCAGGAAGGTCTCGTGCACGTCAGCGAGCTCTCGGACGGGTTCATCCGCGCCGTCACCGACGTGGTGCGCATCGGCGACACGCTGAAGGTCAAGGTCATCATGATCGACGACTTTGGCAAGGTGAAGCTGAGCCGGAAGGCCGTGCTGCTGGCTGAGCGCGGCGCTTCGGCCCCCGCAGCCGGCGACGTGCCGGCGCCAGCGGAGCGGGCCGAACGTCACGATCGCGGCTCGCGGCCCGAGCGACACGACCGTCCGGAACGCAGTGATCGTCCGGAACGCGGTGACCGCCCCGAGCGCGGCCCGCGGCCCGACCACCCGGAGCGGCTCGACCGTCCCGAGCGCGAGGAGCGCCGTGAGCGGCCCGACCGTCCGGAGCGCATGGATCGTCCGGAACGCGCGGATCGACCCGAGCGCATGGATCGCCCGGAACGCACGGATCGCCCTGAGCGCATGGATCGCCCGGAACGCACGGATCGCCCCGAGCGCACGGATCGCCCGGAACGCACGGATCGCCCCGAGCGCGGGCCGCGCCGCGAGTGGCAGGAGCGCAGTGACCGGTCGGAACGGGGCCCGCGCCCCGACCAGCCGCGCCCCGACCAGCAGCGCCGCGA
>JBASWX010000251.1:0-6643 GCA_049276695.1 Planctomycetota bacterium | reverse complement strand
GCGGGGGAGGGTTCCCAAGCCAGACGGAGGACATGGCGCCCGCTGGCCCGAACGGCGGTGGCGGCGGCGGTGGTGCCGGCGACTTCCGGCCCGTCGTCGAAGGCCCGACCGAGCAGGCGATCGGCGTGCTCGAGTACACCAAGGAAGGCAACGGTTGGCTGCGCAAGAAGCAGAACAGCTACCAGCCCGACTCGATCCCCAACGGCGACACGTTCGTGCCGGGCTCGTTGATCCGGCAGTATCGACTGCAGGAAGGCAGCGAACTCGTCGGCCAGGCCGGCCTGCCCAACCGCGGCCCGCAGCGCTACACGCTGACCACGATCGAGACCGTCGACGCGATGCCGCCCGAGGAACGGCGCGAGCTGCGCGCGTTCCGCGAGATGACGGTGATCGATCCCGAGCCGATGTTCGTGCTGGCGCCCGGCAGCGACGAGAACATCAGCCTGCGCATCGTCGACCTGCTGTGCCCGCTCGGCTACGGCCAGCGCGGCCTGGTGGTCGCGCCGCCGCGTTCCGGCAAGACGGTGCTGATGCAGCAGATCTGCCACGCGATCAGCGCGCACTATCCCGACGTGCACATGATCGTGCTGCTGATCGACGAGCGTCCCGAGGAGGCGACCGGCTGGAAGCGCAGCGTCGAAGGGCCGAACCGCGAAGTCATGGTGTCGACGCTCGACGAAGGGCCCAAGCACCACATCGCGGTCAGCGACATCTGCCTGAAGCGCGCGCAGCGGCTGGTCGAGACCGGCCGCGACGTGGTGATCCTGCTCGACTCGATCACCCGCCTGACGCGCGCCTACAACAACTTCCTCGGCGGCCGCGGCGGCGGCACCATGTCCGGCGGCCTGTCGGCGAAGACCTTCGAGATGCCGAAGAAGTTCTTCGGCAGCGCCCGCAACTGCGAGGAAGGCGGATCGCTGACGATCCTCGGCACCACGCTGGTCGACACCGGCTCGCGCGCCGACCAGATGATCTTCGAGGAGTTCAAGGGCACCGGCAACATGGAGCTGGTGCTCAACCGCCAGCTCGCCGAACGCCGCATCTTCCCCGCGATCGACATCGAGCTGTCGGGCACGCGCAAGGAGGAGCTGCTGCTGGGTCCGGAGGTCACCAAGCGCATCTACACCTTGCGCCGCGTGCTGGCGCGCATGAACGCGCTCGACTCGATGCCCCTGCTGATCGACCGGTTGATGAAGACCGACAGCAACAAGCAGTTCCTCGACAGCTTCCGGCTCGAGGACTGACGGCTCACCGCGGCGATGGTCCGGAGCGAACAGCTGGTTCGTCCGTCGTGGCGCGCGACCTCGCGGTCCCCCGGGGCTATGGCCCCGGGTCGGATCGACCCGCCCTCTCCCCATCCGGTCTCCCCCCATGATCTGCCGCCCGCACGGGCGGTTCCGTACCCATGATCGAAGTGGAACGCCTCGCGAAGTCGTACGGCTTCGCCCGCGCCCTCAAGGGCATCACCTTCCAGGTCCAGAAGGGGGAAGTGCTCGGCTTCCTCGGTCCCAATGGCGCCGGGAAGTCGACGACGATGAAGATCCTGACCGGCTACCTGCTGTCGTCTTCCGGCCGGGCGTCGGTCGCCGGCCACGACGTGGTCGCCGACTCGCTGGCGGTGCGGCGCCGCATCGGCTACCTGCCGGAGAGCACGCCGCTGTACGCCGAGATGCGCGTCGACGACTACCTGCGCTTCTGCGCCGAGATCCGCGGCGTGGGCGCGGACCGGCTGCGGGCCGCGATCGGCCGCGCAGTCGAACTGTGCAGCCTGCAGCGGGTGACCGGCAAGAACATCGTCGAGCTGTCCAAGGGCTTCAAACAGCGCGTCGGCCTCGCGCAGGCGATCGTGCACGAACCCGACGTGCTGATCCTCGACGAGCCGACCTCGGGCCTCGATCCGAACCAGATCGTCGAGGTTCGCAAACTGGTCGAGCGGCTGGGCGAGGACCACACGGTGGTGCTGAGCACGCACTACCTGCAGGAGGTCGAGAAGTGCTGTCGCCGCGTGATCGTGATCGACCAGGGCGAGATCGTCGCCGACGGCACCCGCGAGCAGCTGATCGCGCAACTGCCCGCCGGTGGGCTGGTGATGACCGTGCGCGGCCCGGAGGTCGCGGTGCTGGCGGCGCTGCAGGCGCTGCTGCCGCCCGGCACCGGCCTGGCCGTGACCAGCCGCAACCAGGGCGTGCTCACCGTGCGCGTCGACAACGCGGCCGGGGCCCCGCCCGGCGACGAGGCGCTGGCGCGCGCGGTCGTGCAGAACGGCTGGGCGCTGCTCGGCCTCCAGCGCGAGCAGGCGACGCTCGAGGACGTGTTCCGTGCGCTGACGCAGCGCCAGCAGGTGGAGGTGGCCCATGCGTGAGGCCATGGTGGTCTTCCGGCGCGAACTGAAGAGCTACTTCTTCAGTCCGATCGCGTACGTGTTCGGCATCCTGCTGCTGTCGCTGCTGCTGTGGTACACGACCGAAGCGATGCTGCAGAACGGCGCCCGCGCTTCGGGCGACGCGTTCTTCGGCGCGCTGCCGGTGGTGCTGCTGCTGTTCGTGCCCGGGCTGACGATGCGGCTGTGGGCCGAGGAACGCAAACTCGGCACGCTCGAGCTGCTGATGACCTTCCCGGTGACGATCGGCCAGCTGGTCGCCGGCAAGTTCCTGGCCGCGGTGGCCTACCTCGGCGTGGTGTTCGTGCTGACCATCGGCCTGCCGCTGACGCTGGCCGCGTACGGCAAGCTCGACTGGACGCCGGTGCTCGCGTCCTACGTCGCGTCGCTGCTGTTCGCCGGCGCGTTCGTCGCGGTCGGCATGTTCTGGTCGAGCCTGACGCGCGACCAGATCGTCGCGATGCTGCTGTCCCTGGTGTCGCTGTTCGTGCTGTACCAGATCGGCGATCCGCGCAACATCGAGTACGCGTCGGGCTGGATGCCGGCCGCGCTGGTCGACGTGATCAGTGCGGCGAGCCCGTACCGCTACTTCCTCAGCATCGCGCGCGGCGTGCTCGACTCGCGCGACTTCGTCTACTTCGGCTGCTTCTGCGGCTTCTTCCTCTACGCCAACGCGATGGTGCTGCAGTCGCGGCGCCACAAGGGCTGAGCCGATGATCAACCATCCATCCCCGGTCGAGCGGAGCGAGTGCGGCGCGGCACTGGCGACGAGCCTGCACGCGGTGCTGCTGCTCGCGGTGCTCGGCCAGATCGTCTACCTGGCGTCGCGGCACCGGCTGCGCTTCGACCTGACCAGTGACCAGCTGTGGTCGTCGACCGAGTCGACCAGGAACCTGCTCGGCAAGCTCGACCAGCGCCTGTTGATCGAGGCCTACTTCAGCCCGCAGGAGAAGCTGCCGGTCACCGTGCGGCAGACGCGCGCGTGGGCCGACAACTTCCTCGACGAACTGGTGCAGCACGGCAAGGGCAAGGTGGTGCTGCAGCGCTTCGACCCGAACGCCGACAAGGCGATCGCCGACAAGGCCGGCCGCGTCGGCGTCAAGCCGCTCGAACTGCAGAGCCGCTCGTCGACTTCGGTGTCGGTCGACCGGCACTGGCAGGGCCTGCGCTTGGTGTACGGCGGCGGCAAGCAGCACGTGATCCCGCAGTTCGCGCCGGGCAACAGCTTCCTGGCCGAGGCGGTGCTGACGCCGGCGATCAAGCTGGTGATGACCGAGACCAAGCGCAAGCTCGGCTACATGGAATGGCCGGCGACCAACCCGCAGGGGCCGCAGCAGGGCGGGCTCGGCTGGAACGTGCTGCGCACGCTGGAGGGCATCGCCAAGCGCTACGAGTTCCAGAACTTCAAGGACGAGGACGGTGCGCTGCTGCCGGGGGATCTCGACACGCTGTTCCTGTTCCGGCCGAGCAACCTCACCGACCGGCAGAAGTACGTGCTCGACCAGTTCGTCGTGAAGGGCGGCACGCTGGTCGCCTTCGTCGACGCCGCCGAGTACCTGATCGGTCCGAACCGCAACTTCTCGAAGGTGCCGCTGCCGCTCGACGCCGTCGGCAGCGCGCAGAAGTTCACCGACCAGCTCGCGCACTACGGGCTCGACTGGCGGCCGCGCCTGGTCGCGGACATGGCGACGCGCGCGCACACCGCCGCCAACCCGCTGACCGAGGCGTACGAGTACTTCGCGGTGCCGCGCCAGAGCCAGTTCGCGCAGATGATGCAGGCGGTGCCGTACCCGTACTTCTTCCACGCGGTGGCAGAGGACTGGAGCAAGGCTGCCGACGACCTGGCCAAGGACGACCAGGGCAAGGTCGATCCCGCGCTCGCCGACTCGTACCGCAAGCTGTTCGTGCACGGCATGCCGAGCGACGAGTTCCTGTTCAAGGCGTTCAAGCAGCTCGGGCGTGGCCCCGGCTTCTACTGGCCGACGTGGGTCGGCCTGCGGCAGAAGGCCGGCGGCGTGCCGGACCTTCCGCCTGACGTCGACGGCCGCGTGCTGCTGTGGTCGAGCCCGTGGGGCCTCGTCGAGGATCCGCCGCAGTTGCTGAACCCGCTCGGCATGGGCGGCGACGCGCAGAGCGAGCTGAACAAGTTCCTCGGCAAGCTGGTGGAACGGGTGAAGGCCGAGCCGCGGCAGCAGGCGCCGCTGATGGTCGAGGTCAAGGGCCGCTTCACCTCGTTCTTCGCCGGCCAGGACCGGCCGAAGCGTCCGAGCGAGATCAAGGAAGATGAGGCCAGGAAGGCCGCCGAGCCGCCGAAGGCCGACGATCCGAACACGCCCGACGTCGACGAGTCGAAGGCCAAGGCCGACGAGGGCCCGCAGCCGGCACCCGACAAGCAGGATGCGCCGCCGGTCGCTGCTGAACCGGCGATGGTGGCCGCCGCCGAGCAGGCCGGCCGCATCCTGCTGGTCGGCGACTCGGATTTCCTGCGCGACGACGTCGTGAGCGGCAAGCACGCTAGCGCCGGCGGTCCGGTCTCGGGCAAGACGGGCGCCCCGTTCTTCGCGCAACTGCTCGACTGGCTGGCCGAGGACGGCGACCTGGTCGCGCTGCAGAGCAAGAGTGCGACCGACCGCACGCTGAAGTTCGTCGAGGGCAACGCCGCGCCTGGCGCCGATCCCCGGGTGCAGGAGCAGGCGCTGCGCAGCAAGACCACCTGGCTGCGCGCGGTGAACGTGGTGCTGCCCGGTGCGCTGCTCGGCGCGCTCGGGTTGTGCGTGTTCCTGCTGCGCCGCCAGCAGAAGAAGTCGTTCCTGTCGTCCCTGTCGTGAGTGCCGCCATGAACCTGACCCAACGCAACGTCGTGCTGGCGGTGATCGCCGGCGTGCTCGCGGTGCCGACCCTGCTGCAGTGGCAGCGCGATGCCGAGTCGTTCGTCGAAGTCGGCAGCATCCCGCTGCTGTTCGACGGCTTCACCGCCGACAACGTCGGCCACATCCTGCTGGCGATGCCGAAGAAGGACCAGCCGGCCCCCGATCCGAACAACTCGCAGCAGCCGAAGGTCGCCTACGACCGGCTCGCGTTCCAGCGCTCCGACAAGGGCTGGATGCTGGCGGTCGGCCAGGACCTCGCCGGGGCCCCGGTCAGCAAGGACCGCGTCGAGAGCGACGTGTTCGCGCACCTGCGCGCGATCCGCTGCGACCGCGAGGCCCTGGTGCAGCCCGCTGCTTCGCCGGAGCAGCTGGAGAAGTACGGCCTCGACGACAAGCACGCGTTCGTCGTCCAGGTCAAGGACACGGCGGGCACCACGATGATCGCCGAACTGCTGGTCGGCAACGACGCGGGCGCCGGCCAGACCGGCACCGAGGCGGTGCGCGGCGTGTTCGTGCGCAAGAGCGACTCGACCGACGTCGTGCTGTACGAGTTCGACAAGGGCTGGCGGCGCGACGTGACGACCGACACCTGGCTCGACAAGGTGATCGCCAAGCTGGAGACCGACAAGATCCAGCGGCTGAAGATCCGCAATGCGGCGACCGCCGGCGTCACCTTCACGTTCGCGCGCAGCGAGGGCAAGGCGTCGTGGACCGCGGTCGAGCCGCCGGCCGGTCTGGGTGCGGTCCGCCAGGCCGAAGTCGAGAGCCTGGTGCAGCGGCTGCGTTGGATCGCCGCGCAGGACGTCCGGATGCACCGGCAGCGCGCCAGCAACCTGGCGCAGCTCGGGCTGCAACCGCCGGCGATCGAGATCGAACTGGCGATCAAGGAGGTCGACAAGGAACGCGTGATCAACCTCGGCGTCGGCGGCAAGGTCGAAGGCAAGAACGAGAACTACCTGCTGTGCAACGAGTCGCAGTTCCTGCTGACCTGGCCCGCCGGCACGGTGACGCCGTTCGAGGTCGACGTGAAGGCGCAGTGGTTCGATCCGGTCTCGCCCGACGCCAAGCCGGCGGATGCCGGCAAGGGCGAGCCGACCGACGACAAGAAGGGCGAGAAGAAGGACGACAAGAAGACCGGCGGGTAGCCGCAGTGCGGCGCGCACCGGAGCGGTAGCATCGGGCGGGCGCATGGATCGCACGGAGATCGCCGAAGCCCGGACGGACGGCGCGCTGGCAGCCGAGCTGCGGGCGTTCGTGCGACGACGCCGCGCTGCACTGACGGCGGCAGCGGCGCGGGCTGCGGCGCTGCGTGCGGTACTGCCGCTGCTGGTGCCGGCAATCGCGATAGCCTGGGCGTGGCCGGAGAGCTTGCCAGCGGCGGCCGGTACGGTCG
>JBASWX010000250.1:0-11750 GCA_049276695.1 Planctomycetota bacterium | reverse complement strand
TGCACAGGCCGAGCGCACCAGCGCGCAAACCCGGCGACCAGCGCCGGGTGCCGGCGAGCGCGCGGTTGAGCGCGTTGCCGAGGCCGGGGATCGCGAGCGCGCCCCGTTCGCCCAGCAACGCCAGCACCACGAGGCCGGCGGCGAGCACGAACGCGACCACCGCGGTCGGCGTGCCGAGGTTGGCGGCACCGACTGCGGACCCGAGCCCACCCAGTGCTACGCCGATCGCCCCATACGAGAACGTACGCCCGAGGTGGTAGCTCACTGCTCCCTTGGTCCCACCGTGGAACACCATCGCCAGCGGCCCGCACATGCACGCGCAGTGCAGCGAGTTCGCGGCGCCGAAGACGAAAGAATCCAACCAGGGGGTCATTGCGCAGCCGTGAGGCTCCTACCGGCAGTCTCGGCGACGGAACGAGCGTCGCGCCCCCGCATTTCAGCGGGAGACGCGATGGTGCCGGCGAAGGGGGATGCGCGGTGTACGCACTGTGGCCTGTTGGTGCCGGACGAACGGCGTACTTCGCGCTTCTGCTGTGCCGGTTGCGAGGCGGTGTACGGGCTGCTGTCCGCGGAGGGGTTGCTGCGTTTCTACGACCTCGGCGGCAGCAGCACGGGTGCGGTGGGCGCGGTGCCGCGCGCCGGTTCCTTCGACTGGTTGCCGGAGCTCGAGGCCCGATCGACCGCGGCGGGGCAGACGCGGTTGGTGCTCGACGTGCAGGGCATCCGGTGCGCGGCGTGCGTGTGGCTGTTGCAGACGCTGTGGCGGCGGCAGCCGGGTGCATGCGATCTGCGGCTGTCCGCTTCGCTCGGGCAGGCGACGCTCGTCCAAGACGCCGGCAGCGGCGCCGCGGCTGCGTTCCTGACGACGGCGGCACGGCTCGGCTACCCGATGGCGCCACCGAGCCGGCGCGTCGTGCGCGACACCGGTCTGCTGGTGCGGCTCGGCATCGCGGTCGCGATCGCGATGAACGCGATGATCCTCGCGGTCAGCCTGTACTTCGGGCTCGACGTCGCAGTCGCCGACGCCCCGCTGCGCGAACTGTTCGGGTGGCTGCTGCTCGGGCTCGGCACCGCGAGCGTGCTGGTCGGCGGCCCGGTGTTCTGGAGCACCGCGATCGCGGGCCTGCGCGTCGGCATCGTGCACATGGACCTGCCGATCTCGCTGGGCATCGTGCTGGCGTGGGCGGGCTCGGTGCACGGCCAGCTCACCGGTGGGCCGACGTACTTCGACACCGTCGCGATCTTCGTCGCCTTCATGCTGGGCGGGCGATTCCTGCAGCAGCGCACGCTGGCGAAGAGCCGCGACCAGGTGCTGGCCGACGACGGCGCCGAACACCTGCGCGCGCGCCGTGTCGCCGCCGGCGTGGTCGAACTGGTGCCGGTGACGGCGCTGCGCGCGGGCGACGAGATGTTGCTGGCGCCGGGCGACCTGGTGCCGGTGCGGGCGAAGCTGCGCGGTGGCGGGACCTTCTCGCTCGACTGGATCTCCGGCGAGAGCGAACCGCGCGCGTTCGGGCCGGGCGAGGAAGTGCCCGCCGGCGCGTTCCAGGCCGGCAGGTCCGCGGTGCGCGCCGAAGTCGTCGCCGACTTCGCCAGTTCGGGGCTGGCGCAGCTGCTCGCCCAGGAGCCGATCGATCGCGAGGACAGCAGGGGCCGCGTGCGCTTCTGGCACCTGCTCGGCCGCAACTACGCGCTCGGCGTGCTGCTGGCGGCGGCCCTCGGTGGGTTGGTGTGGGCGGCGATCGAGCCAGCGCGCGCGTTGCCGGTCGCGATCTCGATCCTGGTCATCACCTGTCCGTGCGCGATGGGCATCGCGACGCCGCTCGCCTTCCACCTGGCGCTGGCGGCGCTGCGGCGGCGCGGCGTGTTCGTGCGGACGAAGAGCCTGCTCGACAAGGTGCGCTGCGTGCGTTCGGTCGTGTTCGACAAGACCGGCACCGTGACCTTCGGCGGGTTGCGGGCGACGCCGCGTGTGGCGCTGCCGGCCGACGCCGTCGCAGTGGTCGCGACGATGGCGGCGTCGAGCAACCACCCGGTCAGTCAGGCGGTGCTGCAGTGCCTGCCGGCAGCGCCGTTCCTGCCGGACCTCGCTGTCGAGGAACTGCCGGGCCAGGGTCTGCTGACCCGGCACGGTGGTGCGTCGTGGCGCCTGGGCAGCCGGTCGTTCTGCGGCGCCGCACCGGCGGCCGCCGCCCGGCGCGAGGTGGTCTGCACGCGCGATGGCGCCGAGGTCGCTGCGTTCGACCTGGAAGAGGACTTCCGCGCCGGCAGCGCCGCCGAGATCGCAGCGCTGCACGCGCGTGGGCTCGCGGTGCACCTGCTGTCGGGCGACCGCCCCGAACGCGTGCAGGTTGCCGCCGGACTGCTCGGAGTGCCGGCGGAACGCGCGCACGGCGACCTGTCGCCGGCCGACAAGGCGGCCGCGGTCGCGGCGATCGAGCCGGGGCCGGCGATGATGGTCGGCGACGGGATCAACGACGCGCCGGCGTTCGCGGCCGCGTTCTGCGCCGGAACGCCGGCGATGGACCGCCCGGTGCTGCCGGCGCGCGCCGACTTCTGCTTCCGGACCGCGCAGGCTGGCGCCGTGCGGGCATTGTTCGAGGTCGCCGAGGCGCATGCGCGCATCGTGCGCACCAACCTGGCGCTGGCGCTGCTCTACAACACGACCACGCTGGTGCTGTGCTTCGCCGCGGCGATGACGCCGGTGCTGTGCGCGGTGCTGATGCCGATCAGCTCGGCGGCGTTGGTGCTGCACACCAGCCTGCGTCTGCAACCCGCGCGGAGGCCGTCGTGACGATCGTGCCGCTGCTGGTGTTCTGCAGCCTCGTGCTGGTCGCCGGCGCGATCGTGCTCTTCGTCTGGTCGGCCAAGCAAGGCGATTGCCACGAAGCCGAGCGCCTGTGCCTGTTGCCGCTCGCCGACGACACCGCGCCGCCGGCCGGCGCCGCCACCGATCCGTCTTCCACCTCTCCCCTCGTGCCCAGGAAGCAAGCTCCATGAACGCCATCCCGATCACCGAAACCCGCCGCATCGTCTACGACGACGCGGTCGTGCGCGGCTTCGTCTGGGCCAGCGTCGGCTGGGGGGCGATCGGCCTCCTGGTCGGGCTCGTCATCGCGCTGCAGCTCAGCTTTCCGGCGCTGAACTTCGGCCAGGAATGGCTGACCTTCGGCCGGCTGCGCCCGCTGCACACCAACGCGGTGATCTTCGCGCTGGTCGGCAACATGATGTTCGCCGGCATCTACTACTCGAGCCAGCGCCTGCTGAAGACGCGCATGGCATCGGACCTGCTGAGCCGCGTGCACCTGTGGGGTTGGCAGCTGATCATCGTCGGTGCGGCGCTGACGCTGCCGCTCGGCATCACCCAGTCGAAGGAGTACGCGGAGCTCGAGTGGTTCCTCGACATCGGCGTCGTGCTGGTGTGGGTCGCGTTCGCGGTGAACTACTTCTGGACGCTGGCGATCCGCAACGAGCAGAACCTGTACGTCGCGATCTGGTTCTACATCTCGACGATCCTGACCATCGCGGTCCTCTACATCGTCAACAACCTGGCGCTGCCGGTCACCGGCACCAAGAGCTACGGCGTGTTCGCCGGCGCGCAGGACGCGCTGACGCAGTGGTGGTACGGGCACAACGCCGTCGCGTTCTTCCTGACGACGCCGATCCTCGGGATCATGTACTACTTCCTGCCCAAGGCGGCGGACCGGCCGGTGTTCAGCTACCGGCTGTCGATCGTGCACTTCTGGGCGCTGGTGTTCCTGTACATCTGGGCCGGCCCGCACCACCTGCTCAACACCGCGCTGCCCGACTGGGCGCAGTCGCTCGGCATGCTGTTCAGCCTGATGCTGTGGGCGCCGTCGTGGGGCGGCATGCTGAACGGGCTGCTGACGCTGCGCGGCGCCTGGCACAAGGTGCGCACCGACCCGGTGCTCAAGTTCTTCGTTGCCGGCGTGACGTTCTACGGCATGGCGACCTTCGAAGGGCCGCTGCTGTCGATCAAGGCGGTCAGCGGGCTCGCGCACTACACCGACTGGATCATCGGCCACGTGCACAGCGGCGCGCTCGGCTGGAACGGCTTCATGGCCGCCGGCATGTTCTATTGGCTGGTGCCCAGGCTGTTCGGCACGAAGCTGCACAGCACGAAGCTCGCCGACTGGCACTTCTGGATCGGGATGTTCGGCATCCTGCTCTACGTCGTCGCGATGTGGATCTCCGGCATCAGCCAGGGGCTGATGTGGCGCGAGGAGACGGGCGATGGCGGGCTGGTGCACACCGACTGGAGCGCGGTGATCAACAGCCAGCAGCTGATGTACCTGGCGCGCAGCATCGGCGGTGGCCTCTACATCGTCGGCTGGCTGCTGATGGCCTGGAACCTGGTCGCGACTGCGCTCGCCGGCAAGGCGGTGAACGTCGAGACCGAAGTCGCGGTGACGCGCAAGGCACCGCTCGCCGGCGAGCCGTCGACCGCGGGCATCCTGACCAGCCGTCCGGTGATCATCTCGGCGCTCGGCATGCTCGCCGCGACGATGTTCGCGATGCCGAACGTCGGGCTCGCCGTGCTCGGCTTCGTGCTGCTGGCCGCGATCGTGATGTTCACCGCGGCGATGCTGTTCCACAGCACCCACCAGGGCAAACACGGCTGGCACGAACGGCTGGAAGGACGGCCGCTCGCGTTCTCGGTACTGACCCTGATCGCGGTGCTGGTCGGCGGCGTCTACGAGCTGTTGCCGGGACTGGTCACCGAACGCGAGGTGCCGCTGGCGGCGAACGGCGAACGCTGCGTGCAGCCGTACACGCCGCTCGAGCTGGCGGGCCGCGACGTCTACGTGCGCGAGGGCTGCTACACCTGCCACTCGCAGATGATCCGGCCGTTCCGCAGCGAGCAGCTGCGCTACGGCGCGCCGAGCCGGATCGAGGAGTCGGCGTGGGACCACCCGTTCCAGTGGGGCAGCAAACGCACCGGGCCCGACCTCGCCCGCATCGGCAGCAAGTACAACGAGTCGTGGCACTGGGACCACATGCTCGACCCGCGCTACGGCCAGGAGTTCGGGCTCGACAAGAACCTGTCGATCATGCCCGCCTATCCGTGGCTGTTCGACGCCAAGGTCGACGTCGGCACCGTGGTGCAGAAGATGCTCGTGCTGCGCAAGCTCGGCACGCCCTACAGCGACGAGCAGGTGCTGGCCGCTGCCGACGACTATGCGCGGCAGGCCGGCACCGTCGTGCAGAACCTCGCGACGCAGGGCAAACCCGGCGCCGATCCCGAGGCCGAGATCACTGCGCTGATCGCGTACCTGATGCGCCTGGGCAAGAACCAGGAACCGGCGCGCACCCGCGAAGCCTCACTGGGAGGGAAGTGACATGCTGCGCCAGTTCCTCGCGACCACGCACCTGTTCGACCTGCCCGTGCTGGCGATGGGCATCTTCCTCGCATTCTTCGCCGCCGTGCTGGTGCGCGCCTGCCAGCGGGCGCGCGCGCCCGAGTACCGGCGCATGGCGACGCTGCCGCTGCAGGACGACGCGACCCGGAGGGATCCCCGATGACCACGCTCACCACCGAACCGACCCGCGGCCACTCCTACGACGGCATCGCCGAGTTCGACAGCCGGCTGCCGAACTGGTGGCTGTGGTCGTTCTACCTCGCCTGCATCTTCGCGGTGCTCTACTGGGTGCACTTCCACACGCTGGGCACCGGTGACCTGCCGATCGAGGCCTACCTCGCAGAGCAGCGCGTCGCCGCGGCGAAGCTGGAGGCGCAGCTCGCTGCCAACCCGATCACCGATGCGATGCTGCTGCAGATGGCGGCCAACCCGACGTTCGTCGAGGAGGGGCGGCGCATCTTCCAGGACGTCACCAAGTGCGCGCTGTGCCACAAGCCCGACGGCGGCGGCCTCGTCGGGCCGAACCTGACCGACGACCTGTGGATCTACGGCGGCAAGCCGATGGACATCTTCACGACGATCAGCAAGGGCCGCGCGCAGGACCTCGCGAAGGGTTACCAGGGCGGCATGCTGCCATTCGAGGGCAACGGCCTGCAGTTCGTGTTGCGCGCGACGGCCTACGTGCTGGCGATCAAGAACACCAACGTGAAGGGCAAGGAGCCGGAACCGAACGCCAGGAAGGAACAGTGAACGAGGTCGGCCCGCCGTCGCCCGGCGCGACAGCGGCGCGGCCGGTCGTGCACCGCGGCCGGCCCGTGGTGCGTCGCCCCGACGTCGACACGCTGTACTCGGTCAACCCGGACGGGTCGCGCAACGCGATCCACCCGGCCGACGTGCGCGGGCGCTTCCAGACCAGGAAGCACCTGCTCTGGTATCTGCTGATCGCGGTCTACCTGGCGGTGCCGTGGCTGCGGATCGGCGGCCATCCGGTGCTGCTGATCGACTTTCCGGCGCGCCACTTCTTCCTGCTCGGCCACACCTTCAACGCCCAGGACTTCTGGCTCGCCTTCTTCTTCGTCACCGGCGTCGGCTTCCTGCTGTTCGTGGTCGCCGCACTGTGGGGACGCCTGTGGTGCGGCTGGGCGTGCCCGCAGACGGTGTTCCTCGAGGGCGTGTTCCGGCGCCTCGAGCGCTGGATCGAAGGGCCAGCGGCGGCGCGGGCGCGGCTCGACCAGGCACCGTTCGGAACGAAGTGGCTGCGGCGCGGGCTCAAGCTGCTGGTGTTCCTGGCGATTGCGGCGCTGATTTCGCACAGCCTGCTCGGCTACTTCATGCCGGTCGACGTGCTGGTCGCGGCGGTGACCTCGTCGCCGGGCGCGCACCCGACTGCGTTCGTGTTCATGGTGGTCGCGACCGCGATGCTGTTCGTGAACTTCACCTGGTTCCGCGAACAGACCTGCATCGTCATCTGTCCGTACGGGCGCCTGCAGGGCGCGCTCTACGATCGCGACACGGTGGTCGTCGGCTACGACCAGCGCCGCGGCGAGCCGCGCGGTCACGAACACGCCGCCGGGGTCGGCGACTGCGTCGACTGCTATCGTTGCGTCGCGGTCTGTCCGACCGGCATCGACATCCGCAACGGCACCCAGATGGAGTGCGTCGGCTGCGCCAATTGCATCGACGCCTGCGACACGGTGATGGCGAAGATCGGCCGGCCGCGTGGGCTGGTGCGCCACGACAGCCAACGCGGCTTCGAGACCGGCGCGCGCCGGTTCTGGCGCGGGCGCGTCGTGCTCTACGCGGTGCTGCTGCTCGCCGGCGTCACGGCATTCGGGATCGCGGTGACGCGCCGGCGGCCGTTCGAGGCCAACCTGCTGCGACTGCCCGGTCGCGGCTACCTGCTGGCCGGCGAGCGCGTGCAGAACAGCTTCGACCTGCAGATCGTCAACAAGCGGCCGGGGCCGCGCACGTTCACGATCGAGGTGGTCGGGCCCGAGCAGGCGCAGGTCGTGGTCGCGACGGCCGAGGTCCGCCTCGAAGCGCTGGCGAACCAGCGGGTGCCGGTGCAGCTCTTCGTGCCGGTCACCGCGTTCAAGGCGGGCTTGCGTGCGGAGCTCCTGGTGCGCTGCGCCGACCCCGATGGCGAACTGACCCGCACGGCCACCGCCCCGGTGCTCGGTCCGAGCCCGGGGCGCCGGTAGTCGTTCACCCGCGTCTGCGAAGCCCGGACGCCACGCTCGTCACAACCAGTTCAGGTTGTTGTTCGCGGCGTCGAGCGCGTTCTTCAGGAGCTCCTGCGGGGCACGGTTCGGGTCGCCGCTCGGGGTGTACGAGTCGGCGGCCAGTGCGGCGTTGGCGGCGGCCATCAGGTTCACGATCGACATCGGGCCCTGCGCGGTCTGCACCCAGCAGTTGGTGCCGACGCCGCCGGACAGCACGTTGAGCTGCATCGCCGCCAGCTGCGCCGACAGCATGTAGGCCATGTTCACGGCGTTGGCGTTCTTCAGCCAGTTGGTCCACTGCGAGACGGTGCCCGTCGGATTGAACGCCGTGCCGTTGGCACTGACCAGGTTGAGCGCCGCCAGCTCGTCCCAGAAGCCGCCGTTCACGATGGCGGCCACGCCGTGGTTGTTGCGCCAGTAACCGATCGTGTGGCCGTTGCAGTTGTGCTGGATCGTGTACTTGCCGAAGTTGACGACGTGGGGGCCGCAACCGCAGTTGCTCAGCCGCACGTCGGTCGGCGTCGTCGCGATGTACAGCTGCGTGTTGAGCACCAGCACGACGGAGCAGTCGTCGTACCCGACCTGCGAGAACAGGTAGGTGCCGTCCGGAGCGGTCGAAGTCGACGCCATGACCTGCCCCGGCGTCGACGGGTTGTTCGACACCAGCTGGATCGGGCAGCCGCCGACGCCAGGTTCCCCGGGGTTGCGCACGCCGTTCTGGTTGAAGTCCTCGAACACCGTTCCCGAGATCGTGCCGGGGCTGCCGTCGCCGGCCCGGAAGTGCTCGAAGCCCGCGGCAGTCGGCGTCCCGGTCGGCGTCGCGCCGAGGCCGTACAGGATCATCTTCTGCACGCAGGTCAGGTCAGGGCGGTTCTCGATCAGCTGCGGGCTGTTGAACGGAAACACCGGCATCGAGTCGCCGATCCCGCCCAGGCCGTCGCCCATCGCCGGCAGACTGGGCGAAGTGCTGACGCGCGTCAGGGTGAAGCCCGCGGCGCCGTTGTTCGCGGCGTAGAACACCCGATCCTCGACCGGCAGCTGCGAGATGCTGACCAGGAAGACGTTCACCACATCGAACAGGTAGTAGCCCGATGGCAGGCTGGCATCCAAGGCGGCATACACGTGGCCGTCCGGCGACAGGGCCAGCGGTACGGTGAACGTCGGCGGCGGTTCGATCGGGAACGAGACCGTGCCGAGCGGGAACGGGGTGCCGGCGGCGTTGACGAGGTGTACGGACTGGGCACTGGCGGAAGCCGCCAGGGCGCCGAGAGTGAGAGTGACTGTGAGGGCGATGTTCATGGTGGGGCTCAAAGGGCCAATAGCCTAGCTACCGACGCGCCGGGGAACCGCGCGGCGAGCCGGGCCGCGCTCGATCCCCCGCATCCCCGGTCGCCCGCAGCGCAGCGGAACTGCCGATCGCAAGGCGCGAATGTCGTCACCAGCCCAGGCGCTGCGTGCGTGCTATCCGACGAAAAGATCTCGCCGCTCTCGCATCCCCGGGTGCTGGCAGCACTGCGCGGCGGCGGGAACGCGCGCGAGCCCCCGTCAGAGGCGACGGGGGCTCGTGGCCGCCGTCACAACCAGTTCAGGTTGTTGTTCGCGGCGTCGAGCGCGTTCTTCAGGATGCGCTGCACGATCCGGTTCGGGTCGTGGTTCGGCGTGTAGGCATCGGCCGCCAGCGCCGCGTTCGCGGCGACCATCAGCTGTTCGACGGTCATCGGGCCCTGCGAGGTCTGCACCCAGCATTGCGGGTGCACGTAGCCCGCCAGCACGTTCAGCTGCATCGCGGCCAGCTGCGCCGACAGCATGTAGGCCATGTTGTGGCTGTTGGCCATTCGCAGCCACAGGAACCAGCCCACCAGGTGGAAGGGCGACCCGCCGGTCGGGTTGTAGGCGTGGCCGCAGCCGTCGACCAGGTTGAGCGCCGCGAGTTCGTCCCAGTAGGAGCCGTTGTGGATGATCTGGATGCCGTGGCAGTTGCGCCAGAAGCCGATCGTGCGGGCATTGCACGGCTGCGGGATCGTGTACTTGCCGAAGTCGACGCCCTGGTTGCCGCAGCCGCAGTTGCTGAGCCCGACGTCGGTCGGCGTCGTCGCGATGTAGAGCTGCGTGTTCAACACCAACACGACCCGCGCCGGCTCGTAGCCGACCGGCGAGAACAGATAGCTGCCGTTCGCGGCGGTCGACGTCGACGCGATGATCTGGCCGGGCGTGGCGGGACTGTCGGACACGAGTTGCACCGGGCAACCGCCGACTCCGGGCTCGCCGGCGTCGCGCACGCCGTTCTGGTTGAAGTCCTCGAACACCGTGCCGGTGACCGAGCCAGGGCTGCCGTTGCCGATCCGGAAGTGTTGGGCGTCGACGTAGGCCAGCGCGCCCGTCGGCGATGCACCGAGGCTGTACACCACCACCTTCTGGATGCACTCCAGGTCCGGGCGGCCGGGGATGGGCAGAGGACTGTCGATGTCGAACACGGGCATCGCGTCGCCGACACCGCCGACCCCGTCACCGAGGCCGGGCAGGCTCGGAGTGTTGCTGACGCGGGTCAGCGCAAAGCCGGCGGCGCCATTGTTGGCCGCGTAGAACACCCGGTCCTCGGCCGACAGTTGCGAGACGCTCTGCGAGATGTCGAGCACGTTCAACACGTCGAACATGTAGTAGCCGGACGGCAAGCTGGCGGGCAGGGCGAGGTAGACCTTGCCGTTGGGCGCCAGCGACAGCGGCATCGTGTAGTACGGCGGCACCAGCGGCGGCGGCGGCGGGGGCGGCAGCTCGGACGGGAAGGTGACCGTGCTGACGGGGAATGGCGTGCCGGCTGCATCGACCAGTTGGATCTGGCCGGTGGCGGACGCGGCCAGTGTGGCGAGTACGAGGGTCGAGGTGATGCGCATGGTGAGACTCATGGGATCACAGACTAGCGCTCGGCGCGGACACGGAAACCGCCCCGCGTTGGTCGCTTACGCTGCGCGCAATCGAGCGGGACAGCGTCGATGGCACCGAGCGGTGCAGGCGACTCCCGCACTTGCCCCGCGGTTCACTCCGCCGGTGCTTGCGGCAACCACACCCGGAACGTCGCTCCGACCCCGGGCTCGTTCAGCAACGCGATCGTGCCGCCGTAGCCCTCGACGATGCTCTTGCTGATCGACAACCCGAGCCCGGTGCCGCCGCGGCCGCGCTTGGTGGTCACGAACGGTTCGAAGATCCGGTCGCCGAGCTGCGCCGGCACGCCGGGCCCGTTGTCGCGCACTGCGAACTCGACCCCGCGGTCGACGGCGCGGGCGGCAATCGATACGCACCGCGGCGACCGTTCGCTGGCGAGCAGCTCGTCCTTCGCATTGATCAGCAGGTTCAGCAGCACCTGCTGCAGCTGGTGGGGCCGCGCCTGCACCAGCGGCAGGTCGTCGCGCACGTCGACCTGGAGCGCGATGCCGTGGCGCTGCCAGTTCTCGCCGAGCAACCGCCGCGTGCGCGCGATCACTTCGGCCAGCGACGTCGGCTGCGGCCGATCGCGGTCGTCGCGGGCGAACTGCAGCAGGTCGCGCACGATGTCGGCGATGCGCGCGCCCTCCTCCTGGATCACCTGGCAGTTGGCGCGCGCATCGTCGCCGTCCTGGATCAGCTGCGCGCAGTTGATCACGGTGTTGATCGGGTTGTTGATCTCGTGCGCGACGCCGGCCGCCAGCTCGCCGACCGCCGCCAGCCGTTCGCTCTGCGCCAGCTTCAACTGCATCTCCTTGCGTTCCGAGATGTCGCGGATCACCGCGGTGAAGAAGCGGCGACCCCCGATCGCGCCCTCGCCGACCGAAAGGTCGATCGGGAACTCGCTGCCGTCCTTGCGCCTGCCGACCACTTCGCGGCCGATGCCGATGATCCGGCGTTCGCCGGTGGCCAGGTAGCGGCGCACGTAGCCGTCGTGCTCGCTGTGGAACGGCTCCGGCATCAGCACCCGTACGTTCTGGCCGATGAGTTCCCCGGCGGCGTAGCCGAACAGCCGCAGCGCGGCGCCGTTCACCGACTCGATCGTCGCTGCGGCGTCGATCGTGACGATGCCCTCGGTCGCGGTGTCGACGATCGCCTGCCAGCGGGCCGCGTGCTGCGCCGCGCTGAGGAAGGCCTCGCCGCGTTCGCGCTCGGTCGCGCCGACGGC
>JBASWX010000249.1:0-2043 GCA_049276695.1 Planctomycetota bacterium | reverse complement strand
GTTCCGGTGGCGGCCGCACCGTTGCACCGCGGCGCCGGGGTGATGTTCGCGGTGGCGGCGCTCGCCGCGGTCGCCGTGTTCGTGCTGGCGGCGCTGCGGGAGCCGCACGGTTCGGCCGACGCACTGTCGATCTGGAACCTGCGCGCGCGGCACCTGTTCGGCGCCGGCGCGGTGTGGCGCGACGCGGTCGCCAACTCGCCGCACGCCGACTACCCCCTGCTCTTGCCGTGCACGATCGCGCGCCTCTGGCGGTATGCCGGTGCCGCCGGCCAGGTGGCACCGGCGGCGGTGGCGCTGCTGTTCCCGCTGACGACGGTCGCGCTGCTGGTGGCGGTGCTGCGATCGTTGCGCGGTCCGCTCGCCGGCCTGCTCGCCGGGGCTGCCTTGCTGGCGTGCCCGGCGTTCGTCGCGACCGCGCCGATGCAGTACGCCGACCTGGTGCTCGCGTTCTTCGTGCTGGGGACGCTCGCGGTACTGGCCGTGCACGACCACCACGGGCGCCCCGGCGTGCGGCTCGCGGTGCTCGCCGGCGCCTGCCTCGGCTTCGCGGTCTGGACCAAGAACGAAGGCGCGCTGTTCGCGATCGTGCTGCTGCTCGCGCGCGCAGTCGCCGTGCGCAGCCACGGCTGGCGCTGCACGCGGCGCGAACTCGGCGCGCTGCTGCTCGGTGCCGCACCCGGCATCGCGGCGTGGTGGTCGGTCAAGCTGCTGGTGGCACCGCCGAACGACCTCGTCGCGCAGGTCGCCGCCGGCAAGGCCGCTGACCGCATCGCCGACCCGGCGCGCTGGCTCGAGATCGCGCGAGCGTTCGCAACCGAACTGTGGAACCTCGGCCCGGCGATGCTGGCCGTGGTGCTGGTGTGGGCGTGCCTGCATCGGCAGCGGCGCCTGCGCCTGCCGCTCGCGGTCGCGGCGCTGGTGCTCGCTGGCGACGCACTCGTCTACCTGATGGCGTCGCACAACCTGTCGTGGCACCTGGCCACGTCGCTGCAGCGGCTGCTCTTGCAGGTGCTGCCGGCGGTGCTGCTCGGCGTGTTCGCGGCGACGCGCGCCGCCGCACCGCGGACTACTACTTCTTCTTCGCCGTAGCCTTGCGCGTGTAGCGGCCGTTCATGAACGGCGCCCACTGCTGGCCGTCCTGCGACACCTCGATCGCGAAGTCGAGCACGTCCTTCTTCTTGAACACGTAGGTGTAGCGCGAGTGGCCCTGCTCGCCGGCGCACTGGAACACCATCGTCTTGTCGTTCCACGAGCCCTTGGTGACCTCGCCGGGCACGCCGCCCATCGAGTCGGACCAGTGCCACAGGTAGACGTTCTCCTTGGGGCAGTAGCCGAGCACGCCATGCCCGCTGTAGCTGACCTTGCCGCCGCGCTTCTGCTCGTAGTCCTGCACCACGCCGAAGCCGCCGACCGCCGCGCGCACCTTGTAGCGGCCCTTCGCCGGACCGCCGGTGGGGTCCCAGGGCATCGGGTGCATCGTCTCGTCGCCGGTCCAATCGCCGATCAGCGCCTCGAGCTTCTTGTGGAACTTGGTGGGTGGGGGCATCTCCATCGGGAACCTCGCGCAGCAGGGTGGGAACAGGAAGGGGCGCGACACGGTAGGCACGCTGCCGGTGTGCGCAAGCCGCCAGCCGGCTGGCAAGTTGCCCGAGCCGGCGGGGCTGCGCGCGCCGCGTCAGAGGATCCGGTCGACCAGCGCCTGCGCCGTCTGCGCGGCCTTGGTGTCCGGGTACCTGGCGATGAACTTCAGCAGGTCGTTGCGGACCTGCCGCTGCTTCACCACCGTCGGCTGCTCCGCGTAGGCGTCGAACGCCTTCTGCAGCGGCTTCAGTTCCCGTTGCGCCGCCGCCTCGCGCTGCACCTTCGGATCGGCGCGCAGCTGCCGCGCCAGCAGCGCCGCCTTGTCGCCGAGCGGCAGGCCGGCGAAGCGCGCGCGCATCTCGTCGACCAGCAACAGGCGCTGCTCGACGTCGGGCAGCAGCTTGTCGAGATGGTCGAGCCGCTGGTTGCCGTGCACCACCGCGACGTCGAGCAGCCAGCGTG